>VBHJ01000079.1 GCA_005887685.1 Chloroflexota bacterium
GGGACACGGCCGGCTAAGCGCCACGCTGACATGGCCAAGCTGATCTACTCGGCGATCATGTCGCTCGACGGCTATGTGGCCGACGAGAGGGGCAACTTCGACTGGGCGGCCCCCGACGAAGAGGTGCACCGCTTCGTCAACGAGCTCGAAAGCACGGTGGGCACCTATCTCTACGGCCGGCGCATGTACGAGACGATGGTGTATTGGGAGACGGCGAAGACCGTACCCGACCAGCCGCAGTTCGTGCTCGACTTCGCCGACCTCTGGCAAGCCACCGACAAAGTCGTCTTCTCGAGGACGCTCGACGAGGTTTCCAGCGCCAGGACCACGCTCCGCCGAGAGTTCGACGTCGAGGCGATCCGGGCCTTGAAGGCTTCGGCGGCGGCGGACGTGACAGTCGGCGGCCCGGAGCTCGCCGGGCATGCCCTCCGGGTGGGCCTGGTCGACGAGCTCCAGGTGTTCCTCGCGCCGGTCCTGGTCGGAGGCGGCAAGAAGGCGCTCCCGGAGGGAGTTTTCGGGCACCTGGCCCTGCTGGACGATCGCCGCTTCGGGAATGGGACGGTCTTCGTCCGCTACAGGTTGGATCGTTAGAGTAAGTACTCATGGAGTACCGGATCGAACAGTTGGCCCGGGCCGCCGGCGTGGCCGTGGACACGATCCGCTTCTACCAGGGCAAGGGCCTCCTCGAGGCACCGAGGCGAGACGGCAGGGTGACGTGGTATGGCGACTCACACGTCGACCGGCTGAAGCGGATCAAGGAGCTTCAGCAGCAGGGCTTCACCCTGACCGTCATCCAGCGCTTCCTGGCCGGTGAGCTGGAACCCTCGGACGAGGCGCTGGTCGCGGCGGTCACCCGTCCGTCCGCGCCGCAAGCCCTGACCCTGGGCGAGCTCGCCGAGCGGAGCGGCGTCGCCGAGCCTCTGCTCCGGAGCCTCGAGCAGACCGGGCTCCTGGTGCCGATCGAGGGCGGTGAGGAGCCGCTCTACCCGGCCGATGACCTGGAGGCGATCGCGGCGGGCATGAAGCTGATCGCTGCGGGCGTTCCGCTCGGTGCCCTGATGGAGCTGGGCAAGGACTACGCCGCCGCCGCCGACCGCACGGCGCGGCAGGCTGTCGACCTCTTTGATCGGTACGTACGAGAGCGCATCCAGGCGGAGGGGGGCGAGACCGAGGCTGCCGAGCGGCGGCTGCTCCAGACCTTCAACGACCTGCTCGAGGCCAGCGGGACGCTGGTCCGCCACCACTTCCAGCGCACGCTGCTGCGCGCGGCTCGGGAGCACATCGAAAAACGGGAATGAGTCAGCCCCACCGGCGCTTCGCGCCACCTCCCCATAAATGGGGAGGAGAGTAGGAATGATCGCGGCGACGAAGATTCGCGGCCGCGAGCTGGACCGCACGCCGGACCTGGTCGACCTGGTCACCGCGGCGCGCGATGCCGGACACGAGGTGATGCTCATCGAGCGGCCCATGCCCGACGCAGTGAGCATCGCCGCGATCGGCCGCGCACTGGACATCGTCGCGTCGCCTGGCGGCGTGTCGGTCGAGGACGCGGACGGCAAGACCACCGCCTTCGAGCCCGGCGAGAATCGGCTCCTCGCGGCATCGCGGCTGTGGCTGCGCATCGCGTCGAGTGACGCGCTGGCGGTCGGCGGCTTTGCCTACCGGACCGACCGTGAGCCTGGAGGCGCCTGGTCGGGATTTCCGGCGCTGCTGTTTCGTGTCCCGGCGCTTGCCGTCATGCGCAAGCGTGGACGCACATTCGTGGTCTCGGCCGCTGACGATGCCGAAGACCTCCTCGATCTCAGCCCCACTCCCGTGCGTGCGCCCTCTGCTCGCAGGCTCGAGGTCACGTCGGTGCGGAATCCGTTTGCGTGGACGGCAGCGGTGGGAAGCGCGGCGGCGCGTCTGCGGGCGGGCGACGCCGACAAGGTGGTCCTCGCGCGCGAAGTCATCGCACACGGCGACGGCGTCGTTGCGGCGGGGACGGTTGTGCGAAGCCTTCGCGCCGCGTACCCGTCCTGTTTCACGTACCTCATCTCTGGTGCGGACGGCACGGCGTTCGCCGGCGCGTCGCCGGAACTCCTCATTCGCCGCTCGGGCGCGCGCGCATTTGCGCAGCCGATGGCAGGTTCAGTGGCGCGTGGCGCGAGCGACTCGGAGGATGAACAGCTCGCGGACGCGCTGACCCAGAGCAACAAAGACGCCGACGAGCACCGCCTCGTCTCCCAATTCGTGGTCGACGCGCTGCGACCTTTCTCGGCGAACGTCGGCGCACGCGGACCGGAGGTCGTGCGATTCACCAACATCCAGCACCTCGCCACAAGCGTCGACGCGGAGCTCGTCCAACCCGCGGCTGACGTGCTGACGCTGGCGGCCGCGCTGCACCCCACGCCGGCGGTCGGCGGGTGGCCTCGCGAAGCAGCCGACGCGCTGATAGACGAGCTCGAAGGCATGGAGCGTGGCTGGTACGCCGGCGCGGTGGGATGGATCGACGGACGTGGCGACGGCGAGCTCGCGGTCGCATTGCGCTGCGGCCTCCTGTGGGAAGACGGCGCGCGACTCTACGCGGGGGTCGGCGTGATGCCAGACTCGGATCCAGCACGCGAGCTCGAAGAGACGGAGTTGAAGTTCAAAGCCCTGCTCACGGCGTTGGTGTGATGGACGCACAACTCAACGGGGCCCGAATCCACTACGAGCGCGAGGGCTCGGGCCTGCCGGTCGTGTTCCTGCACGCGGGTATCGCCGACTCGCGCATGTGGGAGCCGCAGGTGGCTCCCTTCGCCAAACACTTCGATGTGGTGCGTCCTGACATGCGTGGGTTTGGCCAATCCGAGCTGCCGCCCCAGCGATGGTCGCCCGTGGCTGACCTGCTTGCGCTGATGGACGAGCTGCAGTTGAAGCCTGCGCACCTCGTGGGTTGCTCGATCGGCGCCCGCCTCGCGATTGATTTTGCTCTGCAGCACGGTGAGCGCATCTCCAAGCTGGTGCTGGTCGGACCAGGGATCAGCGGCGCCGAGTTCGGCAAGAAATACCCGGAGGTTTTCGCTGAGGTGAGCGCGGCCGACGAGGCGAATGACATGGACGCAGTGAACCAGGCGGAGATGCACCTCTGGCTCGACGGGCCGCGGCGCGCTCAGGGCTATGTGCAAGAGCCGCTGCGCCGGTTGTTTCTCGACATGAACGGCGGCAATGTAAACGCCGATTGGGTGAGCGCGCCGACCGACGAGCTCGATCCGCCGGCGATCGACCGGTTGCATGAGATCAGCGCGCCGACGCTGGTCGTGGTCGGCGACGAAGACGCGCCGCCGATCTTCGACGCGGTCGACGTGTTGATGGAAAAAGTGCCTCACGCACGCAAGGCCGTGATCCACGACGCGGCGCACCTGCCGAACCTGGAGCACCCGCACGAATTCAACCGACAGGTGATGGAGTTCCTCGTCGAGGACTAGGCAGACCGCAGCGCTGAGGCCGCGGCCTCCCAGCACAGACGGTGCCCGTTCACGCTGTCCTCGCGCTTGAACCGCACGACCACCATGGTCGGCGTGGGCGCGGCGATCGCGTCGGCGATTGCCGGCTCGAGGCCCGATCGGTCCGTCACCGGGCTGTAGACGAGCCCGTACAGCCGCGCCACCTGCGAGAGGTCGAGTCCGAGCGGGGTCGCGAATATCTCCTCGAAAACGTCCTGGTGCTCGGCCTGGGGCAAGAAGTTGAAGACGCCGCCACCGTTGTTGTCGCAGACGACCAGCGTCGCCCGAATTCCGTGGCGCTGCAGCGCCCACAGGCCGTTCATGTCGTGATAGAGGGACAGGTCGCCGAGCATCAGCACCGTCGGCGCGGGATCGCGACCGGTGGCCACCCCAAGACCGCTGGAGACCAACCCATCGATGCCGCTCGCGCCGCGGTTGGCGAAGAAGCGCTGCTTCGGCTTCGCCAGAGGCCAGAAGCTGTCAGCCGCACGGATCGGCATGCTCGATCCGATGAACACGTTGCCCGGATCGGGCAGACGTGAGCTCAGCGCCTTCGCAACATGACCCTCGTGAAGCGGCGTGGAGACCATCGTCGCGGCGATCGCGGCAGTGGCGCGCTTGCCGGCGCTGATCCACTGCTCGCGCCAGGCCGACCGATCCACCGGCGGCAGCGCCTCGAGCAACGGCTGCGGGTCGCACGCCATCACATTGGTGGCGACGTGGTCCTCATCGCGCCAGGCGCGCTCCGGATCGATCAGGAAGGTCGGCGCCGCGGCCGCGGCCAGCCATCGGTTCAAGACCCGCGAGGTGGGCATGGCGCCGATGCGGACGACGAGGTCGGGTCCATGCTGGAGCGACCACCCCGCGCGCAGCAGGGCCTCGTAAGACTCGACCACCGCGCCGGCTTCAGGTCGCCGCAGCTGGGACGTGGGTTCGGCGAGCAGCGGCAGGCCGAGCCGATGCACGGCCGCGGCCAACCGCTCCCCATCGCGCATCGCCCCGGCGACGATCAGGGGACGCTGCGCTCGCTGGAGCGCGGAGGCGAGCGCGGCGACCTGCGCCTGGCTCGGCAGCAGCCGGCCGGCGGTCACGGATTGCGCGGGCGCTCCCTCCGCCACCGCGATGTGGCCGGGCTGGGGCACGAGCGGTTCGCGGAACGGAAGGTTCAAGTGCACCGGTCCGCCGGACGCCTCCGCGACCGCGCGCGCGGCGAGCCGCCGCCACATGCGGGCCGCGTTGGGCATCTCCACGGGCGGACCCGGATCGAAGAACCACCGTACCGCGCTTCCGTACAGGTGCTGCTGGTCGATCGCCTGGTTGGCCCCCACTCCCTGCAGCTCGGGTGGCCGATCCGCGGTCAGGACGATGAGCGGCGTGTTCGAGTACGACGCCTCGACCACGGCCGCATGGAGCTCGGCCGCGGCCGTGCCCGACGTGGAGAGCACGACGGCGGGCTTACCCGTCGCCTTGCCCAGGCCCAGGGCAAAGAAAGAGCCGCATCGCTCGTCGATCTGAACGAGGACTTTGATACGGGGATGCCGTTGCAACGCCATCGCGATCGGCGCCGAGCGAGATCCAGGCGAGACGCAGGCGAACTCGACCCCCTGCGCCGCCAGCTCGTCCACGAACGTTGCGGCGAAGGCCTGAGTTACATCGGACATAGGATTGCAGTGTCCTGTCCCAGAAGGTCCTTGCGTCTTCGCGGCCTAGGCGGCCGGGCGCCTACGGCGCTGAAGCCGGCGTCGACTCCTGCGCGCGCTCGGTCACGCATCTACGCGATGCGCTCCCTCGCGTGCTCGTCGTCTCCTTGGCTCCGACCGCCGATGCCGCGAATACGCTGCGGAGTTCTGGCACAGGACACTGAGTCGTGATTCTGGAGGGTGAGGACGTCAGGCTGAGCTACTTTGTGACCGGCGAAGGGCCGCCGGTGACGCTCCTGCACGGGTTCACCCAGAGCGGACGGAGCTGGCGGGAGCTGATTTCCAGGATGCCCGAGGGCTGGAAGTGGATCGTGCCCGACCTCCGCGGCCATGGCGGGACGCAGACCCCGCGCGGCGCAGCGTGCTCGATGGACGCGTGCACCGCCGACCTCGAGGCGCTGTGGGACCACCTTGGGGTCGAGCGGACCCACCTGGTCGGCTACTCGATGGGCGGAAGACTCGCTCTTCACGTCGCGGCGCGCCGGCCAGAGCGCGTCCTCTCTCTCCTCACCATCGGAGCCCACGCGGGTCTGGAGGAGGACGCGCGCGCCGGGCGGAGGCAGGGGGACGAGGGGCTGGCGGAGCGAATCGAGCGCGACGGCGTCGAGGCGTTCGTGAACTACTGGGGCTCGCTGCCGCTGTTCGCCGGGCTGGAACGTCGAGGTCCCGCCTACGTCTCGGAGGTCCGCGCTGAAAGGCTGCAGAACCACGCCGCCGGCCTCGCGTGTTCGCTGCGGGGCATGGGCGCGGGCGTGATGGAGCCGCTGTGGGACGAGCTCGCGGGCGCGACATTTCCGTGCACGTTCGTCGCGGGCCAGCTCGACCACGGCTACGTCGCGTCGGCGCGCCGGCTCGCGGCAACCGTGCGCAACGGCCGAGCTGAGGTTGTGCTGAGGGCGGGACATCCCGTCCACCAGGAGCGCCCCGATGCGTTCGCCCGCGTGCTCGCGAATCACCTCGCGGCCGCGGCGGCCGCTGTCACTTCCTCGAGCTCGACCGTCGACTGAAGGCCGGCCGCGTAACGCGCCGCGCCGAGCCGTTCCTGGTCAAGCATCCCGCCGTGGTCGACAGTGCTGATGACGAAACGCTTCTGGCCGGTACGTGCAAGTCGCTCCACCTCGCCGGCGACGTCATCGGGACGCTTCGCGGTGATCACATCAGCACTCCCAGGGCGAAGAGCAGCGCATAGGTCACCTGCGCCGCGGCCATGCGTTTCAGCGCGCCGACAAGCGGCGCGGGTTGGGTGGTCGCGAACGCGGTGCGTACGGGCGCGGCTGCGATGGGGATGCCCAGGCCAACCAGGAGAACCGCCACGGGAGCGAGATGCGCGATCAAAAAGACGATGGGCACCGCGAAGGCTGCGACAACCAAGAGCAGAAGGAACACGCGAGTTCGCTCGCGGCCGATGCGCGTGGCGAGCGTCCTCTTCCCCGCGGCTGCATCGCTTTCGATGTCGCGCAAGTTGTTGAGCACCAGGATCGCGGTCGCCAGGAAACCCATCGCCGAGCCGGTCAAGACGGCTAGCGCTGTGACATGGCCGGTTTCGACGTACACGGTTCCAACCGTTGCAACCAGGCCGAAAAAGACAAAACAGAACAGCTCGCCCAGGCCCAGGTACCCGTAGGGACGCGGTCCGCCGGTGTAGAGCCAGCCCGCGAGCAGGCACGCGGCTCCGACCACGAGCAGCCGGACGTCGACCGCGACGCTGACCGCAAGGCCTGCTAATCCGGCGACACCAAATGCCGCGATCGCCGCCCACCGCACGTGTCGCGGATCGACGATCCCCGACGACGCGGCGCGCAACGGTCCGACCCGATTGGCATCGGCGCCGCGCACGAAGTCCGAATAGTCGTTGGCGAAGTTCACGCCGAGCTGGATGCCGAGGGCCACGACCAGGGCTCCAATTCCGGCGGCCCATCGCGTGCCGCCGTCATGCACGCCGATCGCTGTGCCGGCCAGCACAGGTGCTACCGACGCGGCAAATGTCACCGGCCGCACGGCCGACCACCACACCCGGGCGGCGCTGGGGCGGATGGCGGTCGCGGCCAGCGCCATCAGGGTCGCTTCGGAAACTTCGCGAAGTTCGGCTTTCTTTTTTGCACGTAGGCGTCCCGGCCTTCCTGTGCCTCTTCGCTCATGTAGTAGAGGAGCGTCGCGTCGCCCGCGAGCTGCTGGATGCCGGCCAGCCCGTCGTCGGCCGCGTTGAGCCCGGCCTTGAGCATGCGCAGCGCCAGGGGACTCAGCTCGAGCATGCGGCGGCACCATGCGAGCGTCTCCTTTTCGAGCTCAGCCAGCGGAACGACCTTGTTCACGAGTCCCATGTCGAGCGCCTGCTGCGCGTCGTACTGCTCGCAGAGGAACCAGATCTCGCGCGCTTTCTTCTGCCCCACGATGCGCGCAAGAAGCCCCGCTCCGTAGCCGCCGTCGAAGCTGCCGACGCGCGGCCCGGTCTGGCCGAAACGCGCATTGTCGGCCGCGATGGTGAGGTCGCAGACCACATGCAGGACGTGGCCGCCGCCGATCGCGTATCCCGCGACCATCGCGATCACCGGCTTGGGCAGACGCCGGATCTGGACCTGGAGGTCCAGCACGTTCAGCCGGCCGGTGCCCTTCGGATCGACGTACCCGTCGTCGCCACGGATGCGCTGATCGCCCCCCGAGCAAAACGCTTCGGTTCCGGCACCGGTGAGGATGACCACGCCGACGGTCGGGTCGTCGCGGGCGACCTCGAACGCCTTCGCCATCTCGAAGACGGTCGTGGGACGAAACGCGTTGCGGACCTCGGGCCGGTTGATCGTGATCTTGGCTACGCCGTCCCAGGTGTCGTAGAGGATGTCCTCGTACTCGCCGGAGCGAACCCAGTCTTTGGACTGACCTTTCAAGCTATCACTCCTAGAGCGATCACTAGCACCATCTCAGATGCTACGCCCCGGGAGTGGCTAGACGCGCTGGCGGGGCCTCTTCCGGGGAAACAGGCGAACGATCTTGGCGTAGTCGTCCGGCGTGTCGATGTCGTCCGGCCGGCCCGGCGCCGGCACCACGTCGAGCAGCTCGGGCCGGCCGTGCAGCACCTGCCGCGCGCCCGCGTCGCCCTTGAGCGCAAACAGCTCGTCCCACAGCTCACGCGAGATGATCACCGGCGGGGCCCAACCATCATCGCCGCTCGAGACCGCGACCGCGGGACGCGATCCTTCTCGACGCCACGCCCTGAGCAGAGTCGCCACGGTGCGCGACCCGACGAGCGGCTGATCGCCCAGGAGCACCATCGCGCCTTCGATCTCGGGCCGCAATGCACGCAATCCAACCTGCAGGGACGAGGCCATGCCGGTATGCGCCTTGGCGTTGAAGATCAGCTCGGCCCTGCCGTCGATGGCTCGCCGTACGTCCTCCTCGGCGTAGACGACGACCGTCTGGTGACAGCCCCCCTCGGAGGCAGCGTCGAGCACGTGCCTGACCATCGGCACGCCGTCGATGTCGAGGAGCAACTTTTGGGACCCGGGCATCCGCGAGCTCTTCCCGGCGGCGAGGACGACGCCACCCACCGGTAAAAGCGCCGCGGCCAGGCGCTCGAACGGCGGTCGGGCGGCGCGGATCCATTCCACCTCGATGCCCGCGCGGATGGCGACCTCAGCAAAATCGCGCAGCCGTCCGCTGTCACCGTCGACCAGCAGAAGGCGGCGTCCGACCAGGGGCGAAAGGTCTGGCACAGCGTCCGGCAGGCCGACGACGGCGACTGAGCGACAATCGGTTCGCGACGCGATGTGCTGCAGCCCGGCGTCGAGGTCTTTGCCGCGCACAACCATCGAGTGCGGACCCTCGGGCTCGCGATATGTGCGGCCTCGAATCGCGAGATCGAGGTCGCCCATGACGAAGACTGACAAAGCCCGGTCAGCATGCCAGATGGGACCCGAATTACTCTCTCTTGAATGGCCATTCTTGGGGCTCACGTCGACTCGTCCGGCGGACTCCATCTGGCCTTTGAGCGCGCGAAGGCGATGGGGGCGGAGGCCATACAAGTCCACCCTACTCCCCCCGGCTTTTGGGGATCGCCGAAGCTCGACGAGAACCGCATCGCGACATTCAAGGAGGCGGCGGCTAAGCACGGCCGTCCGCCGTTCTACTTCCACGCCGTCTACCTGATCAACCTCGCGGGCGACGATCCGACGCTGCGGCAACGCTCGGAAAGCACGCTCGCCGGCTACCTGAAAGCAGCGGACGAGCTGGGTGTGAACGGGGTCATCTTCCACACCGGCTCGCACAAGGGCGCGGGTTTCGAGGCGCGGTTGCCTTCCATCACGGAGCACCTGAAACATGTCCTCGAGAGGGCAAACCCGGCGTCCGCCCGCCTGCTGATCGAGAACAACGCCGGTCTCGGCGGATGCGTCGGCGCAAAGTTCGAGGAGATCGCCCAGATGCTCAGCGCGCTGGACGACGATCGTCGCGTCTCGGTTTGCTTCGACACGTGTCACGCGTTTGCCTCGGGCTACGACGAGCGAACCGCCGCGGAGGTGAAAAAGACCATCGACGAGCTGGACCGCGTCGTCGGGTTGAAGCGCGTCGAGGTCATCCACTGCAACGACTCGGTGACCGGGTTGGGCTCCAACCGCGACCGTCACGCAAACATCGGCACCGGACAGATTGGTGAAGAAGGCTTTCGAGCCCTGCTTCACGAGCCGCGGCTCGCCAAGCTCCCCTTCATCCTGGAGGTGCCGGGCGCAGGTGGCGGGCCCGACGCCGAGCAGGTTGCCGTCCTGCGTAAGCTGGCCGGCTAGCCGCCCGGCAGATTCAGTCGGTTTTGCGCAAAACAAGCCTTATCACGGCGCGCCAAACGTGCTTTTTGCGCAAAACGCGCCTTATGCCGCGTGGGAGGCGGCGTCGCGGTCCTCGTCCACGATGCGAAGGGGCCGGCGGCGCGGCGCCCTGCGCATGGCGAGGCCGGCGACCCACCAGACTCGCTCCGCGAGCAGGCGAAACAAGGCGACCAGGCTCCTGACCGTGGTGTCGCCGTACAGCCGCCTGTTCTCGGCCTCCAGCTGAATGTCCTTGAGCCGCTGCCACATAACGTCCTCGTTCATATACGGGTTCACTTTCGACCTCCTAACCAGTTAATGCTCTATGACAGTTATTATAACCACTGTTGTGTCTTTTGTGGTTATGGGTAAACTAGATTTCGATGTCTGAACGGGAAACGGCAACCGGCGACCTCGGCCTGGTCCAGGCGTTCGTCAACACCCTCGACCTGGTGCCCAGGAACGAGGAGCTCAAGGACCCCAACACGCTCAAGACGTGGCTGGTTGCAAAAGACCTGATGGACGCCTCCCAGGCCGTTGACGAGGGGGACCTCGAGCACGCGCACGCCGTGCGCGAGGCGATGCGGGCCGTGATCGGCGGGAATTCGGGCATGCGGATCTACCCGGTGGAGCTGGCGACGCTGAACGAGGCCGCGAGCGCAAGCCGCCTGCGGATGCGGTTCGCGCCCGATGGCAAAGCCCGCCTCGAGCCCGAGGCGTCAGGCGCTGTCGGGGCCATCGGCCGCCTGGTCGCGACCTTCTACTCCGCGATGCAGGATGCGAACTGGGAACGGCTCAAGCTGTGTCGCTCGGATGAGTGCCGGTGGGCGTTCTTCGACCGCTCGAAGAACCACTCGAGTCGCTGGTGCACGATGGCCTCATGCGGCAACCGGGAGAAGGCGCGCCGCTTCAGAAAGCGAGAAAGGGCTGCGTCCTCACCAGCTGAGGACTGAACACCTGCGTTAGTTGAGTCAACCGGTCGTAGGCGATGGGGTGCCGCAGCTGGATGCTTCTTGGCTTACCAGTGAGCGGAACGATCTTGATTCGACCGAATCCTATTCCGTACCACCCGGGCCGTTTGATCACTATCTGCTTGATCTGATCTTTGGCCAGGTCGAAGTCTTTCACCTGTTCGAGCTCCGCGATCAGCTTCGCGTTCTCGTCTTCAGTCAGGGTTGGCATCAACTGGCCATCGATGTACCCGGCCATCGCTCCGGTGAGCTCCGAGCCGCCATGCGCGCCTGGATCGACGCCGAACAGCCTCGTGGTCGTGAAGTACAGCCCATAGCCGACTCGCGCACCGAGGAAACCCCGTGAAAGGAAGCCGCTCATGAACCCGCCGATGAAGGTTTCCTCCCCATTCATGGGGAGGTGGCGGCGAAGCCGCCGGAGGGGCTGGACCGCAAGCTAACCACGAACCGCTTTCATAGATACGCCCGAGCCGCCGAAGCGCACCGCTGTGATCTCGGCCAGGATGCCGAGCGCGGTCTCCTCCGCCCCGCGCCCACCCAGGTCCAGCCCGATCGGTCCGTGCACGCGCGACAGCTGCTCTTCGGTGAAGCCCTCCCGGCGCAGCGCGTCGAATCGGTTCTGGTTGGTCTTGCGGCTGCCGATCGCGCCGATGTATCCGGGCTCCCTCGTCAGCACGGAGCGCAGCGCAGGCAGGTCGAACTTCGGATCGTGGGTGAGGATTACCACGTAGGTCGAACTGTCGACGTCCAGCTTCGCCATCGCCTCGTCTGGCCAGGCGACGATAAGCTCGTCGGCTTCGGGAAACCTCTCCTTGGTCGCGAACTTCGCGCGCGCATCGACGACAGTCACGCGATAGCCCATCAACTTCGCCAGGCGATGCAGCGGAATGGCGATGTGGATGGCGCCCACGATGACGAGCTGCGCCGGCCGGCGAAATGGCTCGACGAAGACGTCGCCCTCGCGCTTCGCAAGCTCAGACCCCTGCGGAGTGCCTTTGATGAGCTCGGCCTCTCCAGTGATCAGGTTGGTGCGCAGCGTCGCCGGCTCGTTGCGATCGAGCATGGCGATCAGCTGGCGGTGCACCGAGCTCAGCGGCTGGATGAAGACCTCGATGTGTCCGCCGCACGCGAGCCCCACCTCGAAAGCCGTTTCGTCGGCGACGCCGAACGCTGCGACTTTCGGCGCACCGGACTTGAGCACCTTCTGCGCCTCTTCGAAGACCGCGCCTTCGATGCATCCGTTGGAGACCGACCCGGCCATCTTGCCCGAGCGCGTGACCAGCATTTTGGAACCGAGCGGCCGCGGGCTCGAGCCCCAGGTCTCGATCACGGTCGCGATCGCGATTTCCTCACCCTCGCGAGTCCATTGCCCGAGCTCACTGAGAACTTCTCTCATCTCAACTTCCTGCTGTCCAGGCCCGCAAGCAATTTCCCGAGGTCATCGAGCGCCTCCAGGTTGTGCGCGGCGAGGAAGTCGTCGCAGTAAGGAAGCGCCGCCGCCATGCCCCGGGTCAGCGGCTCGTATCCCTCCGAACCGAGCAGCGGGTTGAGCCAGATGAGCCTGTGGGCGGACCGGCGGAGATGCACGAGCTCAGCGCTGAGCTGCGCCGGGTCGCCCCGGTCCCACCCGTCGCTGATGATGATCACCACCGCCCCATGCCCCAGCACGCGGCGCGCCCAGTGGCGGTTGAAGTCGGCCAGTGCGTCACCGATCCTTGTCCCGCCGCTGAAGTCGCGCACGCCCTTGCTCACCGAATCGAGTGCGCGGTCCAGGTCGCGCTGCCGGAGCAGGCGCGTGATGCGTGTGAGCCGCGTCGAAAACACGAAAGCCTCGAGGTCCTCGCGGCGAGCGATGGCGTGGGCGAAGATCATGAGGAGCCGCGAGTAGCGCTCCATCGACCCGCTCACGTCGCAGATCAGGACGAGCGGGCGGCGCCGCACGCGGGGCTTGCGGCGAAACAGGGTCATCAGCTCACCGCTGGAGCGAATGGCGTGGCGGGCCGACCGCCGCAAGTCGATTCGGCCCGAGCGCGAAGCTCGGAGCCGGCGAGTTCGCCTTTCGGCCACCCGCCACGGCGCCTGCTCGAGGAGGCGGCGGACCTGCTCGGTCTCGGCCCAAGTCATCTCCTCGAAGTCCTTGTGCCGGAGCAGCTCCTCCGCGCTGTAGCCGCTCGAGCGGGCGGGAAACTCAGTCGGGTTCTGCTCGCGATT
>VBHJ01000080.1 GCA_005887685.1 Chloroflexota bacterium
CCTTTGCGCGCTCCGGCGACAGAGGCAGCGCGCGGCTGCGCCCGGGGATGAAGCCGGCTGAAACGCGTGGGTCAGGCGGCGCCCAGAAGATGTCGAAGGCGGCCTCGAAGGTGGAGAGATCTTCCTTCCGGCTGACGAACACCGAGCGCAGCGCGTTCCGAAAATCGGCCTGCTGCTTGAGGTCGATGAACCCCAGCGCGCGCGTGGCGTCGGTGAGCCGCCGGGGCCCCGCCTCGAGCCCCGCGTCGTGCAGCAAGCGCGCAAACGCACCGAGGCGGGGCAGCAGGTCGACCGATGTCTCAGGCATGTTTGGCTTTCTCGACCAGCGCCGGC
>VBHJ01000201.1 GCA_005887685.1 Chloroflexota bacterium
CCGATCACGGTCGACGGCAATCCGGCCACCGCGGGCGAATCGTTGAACGCAGGCAACACGGTGGCCACCGGCACGTCCGCGCATGGAGCGATCGATTTCCCCGACGGCTCGTACCTGAAGCTGGCGCCTGAAACCTCGGTGCAGGTCACCAGCGTCCAGCTGCAGAAGAACGGCAACCTGCAGGCGATCGCGCTGCAGCAGAAGGTCGGCCGGACACTGATCAACGTCGAGCACCTGGCCAGCGGCGCGAGCTTCACGGTCGGCGGCCACTCGGTAAGCGCTGAGGTCCGCGGCACGCAGTTCGAGGTGCAGGTCAACACCAACGGCACGAACCTGATCAAGTCGTTCCAGGGAACGGTCAAGGTTTCGGGCGGCGGAAAGTCCGTCAACGTGACCAAAGGTCAGCAGGTCTCGGCGGCGGCCAACGGAACACTTGGTCCGGTGGTGCCCATCGCGCGCGATCCGCGAGATCCGTTCGCGCAGGCGGCTCAATGCGCGAGCACCGTCTCCACCGGCACCACGGCCGGAACCGTGCAGACGTCGACCGGCGACGCCATCTCGACCGGTCAAACGGCAGAGGTCGACTACAACTCGCCCGGTGGGACGGTCAGCGTCGCGCTCTGCTACCCGGGCAGCTTCATGACGCTCTCGTTGATCGAACCAAACGGAACCGAGCACGCATCTCGCAACGGAACGTCGCCGGTCACCGGGCACGTCAGCGGACCGCCCGGCAAATGGCGCGCCATCGTGCACGCCATCGACGTGGCCGTCGCGGAAGCGTATGCCGTGTCCTTCGCCACCGACGCGCCGTGCTCGGCCAACAACGTGGACGACGGTGTCGTCGTGCGCGAAACGCTGAGCAACTCTCAGATCGCCAGTGCGCTCGCCGACTCGGGCTCGACCGGGGTCTCCCTCACGGTCCAGGGCGCGTCCTCGACCTCCGCCCGCATCGTCTACTACTCCAACCTCGGTGGCGTCCCCATTTCGTGGACGATCGACTTCTACGCCGCGACCCCGGACCTGGGCGCGGTCATCACCCAGGTCACCGTCCGCGGCGTCAACGTGACGACCCAGGTCATCAAGAACCTGAGCTCGTACGGCGGCCAATCGATCAGCACGATCCCCTCGGGGTTCACGGTCGACCGGGTCTACTCGTGCGCCTCCGCCGGCGGGGACAACATGATGGTGGTCGAAGGGCACAGATAGCGCTTCCCTGAGCTATCTTTCCCGGGCAACATGGCAACCGTAGCCGCCAAAGCTCCGCCCAGACCTCGCCGTGGCGGGCGCCGGCTGCTGATCGTCCTGGCGGTTCTCATCCTGGTCATCGCCGGCGTCGTCGTCTGGCTCAACGTCGCGGCCCAGGCCGCGGTGAACGCCGCCGCGACGCTCACGGTTTACCAGCCCAGCGCCACCATCGCCCACGGGTCGGCCGCCGCCAACGCGGCGAGCACCGGAGCAGTGGTCCGCGCCGGCGACACGGTGGCCACGGACGCCAAGGGCCTGGCCGGGATCACGCTGCCCGACGGCACCCTGACCCGGCTCGCCAAGGGCACGACCATCACCCTCGACTCTGCGCATTTCACGAAGAGCGGCAACCTTCACGACGTGTCGGTGAGCCAGCAGGTCGGCCGCATCTTCACCAACGTCCAGCACCTCGTGACCGGGGCCAGCTTTGACGTCCACGGCAAAGCGGCGACCGCGAGCGTGCGCGGCACCAAGTTCGAGGTCCTGATCGCCGCCAACGGCACGATGACGGTCAAGGTTTTCGTGGGAACCGTGACCCTCCACAACTCGTCCGGTTCCGTGACGATCAACGCGGGCCAGCAGGCGACCGCAAATGCAAACGGCACCATCGGTCCGGCGGGTCCGATTCAGCCCGATCCCAACGACCCGTTCGGTCCCGCGCTCGACGCATCCAACGCGGTCGCGAGCGGAACGACGCCTGGCACCGAGCAGGACTTCATCGGCGCACCGCTGCACAACGGCGAGCATCAAGAGTTCACGTACAGCTACGCCGGCGGCGGCCTCGTGAGGGCCGCACTCGGCTATCCGGGCAGCTCGATGAAGCTCACGGTCATAACTCCTGACAACCAGAAGCAGGTCCAGACCGGCAAGCTGCCGGCCATCGAGATCAAGAACGGCCAGCCCGGCATCTACAAGATCCAGGTCGATGGCGTCAGCGGCCTTGGCCCCAATGGCGAAGAGCCCTTTGTCGCGGTGGCTTCGGTCGAGAGCTGCGCCAGCGCGGACGTCGAGGGCAACGGAGCCGTGCACCGCGGCTACACGGCGCAGGATTTGATGAGCGCGGTGCAGCAGTCAGGCCAGGTCAACGGCCTCTCGAATTTGCAGCTGGCGATCAGTGAGAACTCTGCCGCCGGCGCCATCATCACCGGCAAGGGCAGCTACAACGGTGTCGGCTGGAGCGGGTCGGTCGTGCTCGTTGCGCACAACGGCGTCTTCGACATCATGCCGACCGAGGGAAACGTGTTCGGGATGAACGTGCCCGCGCAGCAGGTGGTGCAGCAGATCGCAGCTGCGATTGGGCAGGACCCGTCAAACGTGAATCCCGGATTCATGGTCGACCGCCTCTTCACCTGCAACTCGGTGATGATGGTCGACGGTCGGTCGGTATGAGAGGGAACCCAGATGGTTCCCTCTCATCGGCCGGGCGCTGCGCGCCGGGCCTGCTCTCTTTCCGGTATACGGTTGGGACCTCTCTTAGTAGTCCTCCGCGTACAGCGTCTGGCGACGATTAGGGCTCGTGTGTTGCGGCCGGAGTAAATCCGGCCGCCAGAGCGAGGTCAGCTAATCGTCAGCTTCTTCTGGTCGACGGCCGCTCAGCGCCTTAGCCGGCTCCCAACAAACGGTGCGCCGCGCGCATCACGAGTGAAAGCCCCGAGCCCTGGACCAGCCACACCAGCTCCGCGGCGCCGATGCCGACCACCACCACCGCGCTCAGGCCGATGCCGCCACCGCGGATCGCCGGCGGCAGCAGCCGGCGTACACCCTCTGGGCTGCCGTTGGGCGAAGTCAGCGCGGACTCGAGGCGGTCCAGCAGCTCGCCCGCGGTCGCGGGCCGGCGGTTGGGATCGCGGTCCATCGCCAGCTGCAGCGCCGCTGCGAATGCATGCGGAAGATCGGCCGCCACCTCGCGCACGTTGGGCGGCGGCTCGTAGAGGCGGCGGCTCAAC
>VBHJ01000202.1 GCA_005887685.1 Chloroflexota bacterium
TTCCTCAAGTTCTGGGTCGGCCAGAGCGTCTCGATGCTCGGCAACCAGTTCACTTTGCTCGCGCTTCCAATCGCGGCCGCAGTCACGCTGCACGCCAACGCGGCGGAGATGGGCGTGCTCGGCGCGATGCGGTTCGGGCCGGGAATTCTTTTTGGCCTTCCGGCCGGTGTATGGCTCGACCGAACCCGTCGCAAGCCTATCCTCGTGGCTTCCCAGGCCGTCAGCGCCGCTGCGCTCGCCACCATCCCTGCCGCCGCCCTCCTCCACCACCTGACGATCGGCCAGCTGTACGTCGTGGCTTTCGCGGCCGGCGCCGCCGCCACAGTGCAGGGGATTGCGGTGCCTGCGATCGTGCCGGCGCTCGCCGGTCGCGATCGGTTGGTGCAGGCGAACACCAGGATCCAGTCGAGCCTCACAGTCTCCAACCTCGTCGGGCCGGGGCTCGCGGGCGCCGCCGTGCAGGCGTTCACGGCGCCGCTGGCGATCGCGGCCGATGCGGCGAGCTTTGTCGTGGGGGCGGTCATGACCGCCTGGACGGGCGTGAACGAAGTCTTGCCGCCACCGTCCGGCCGCAGGACCTTTGCCGACGCTGTCGAAGGCCAGGCCTGGATGTGGCGCCAGCCCCTGGTGCGCGCCATCACGTTGACGATCCTGATCAACAACGCGGGCGGCAGCGTCATCTTCGCCGTGTACGTCCTTTACTTCGTGACCACAGTGGGGATCACGCCCGCACAGCTGGGCCTGATCTTCGCCGTCACTGGGGCGAGTGCGCTCCTGGGGGCGCAGCTCGGACGCCCGCTGCTTGCTCGAGAGCGGCTCGGCCTTGTGATGGTCGGCGGGGCTTCGCTGGTGGTGCTCGGCCAGACCGGCGCACTGATCGCGGCCTACTCGCCGCATCGGGCCGCCTTTCCGATTCTCATTGCGTTTGGGGCTCTGCTGGGTAGCGGGTTGATGATCTACAACATCAACCAGCAGTCGATCCGCCAGGCTGTGACGCCAGACGGGTTGCTCGGCCGAGTCCAGTCGGGCGTGTTCGTCCTGGTGGCGGCCGCCGGCGTCGTCGGGTCGCTGCTGGGGGGAGCCATCGGGCAGTCGGTTAGTCTCCGCGCCGCGCTCGCGGTCGGAGTCGCGCTCAATCTCATCAGCGTCCTGCCGACCATCTTTTCCCAGCTGCGCAAGCTCCGCACCGTGCCGGCGGCGGAGCGAGCTATCGCTGTAGATAGTTCTTGATCCGCTGCGCCTCGAGGTGCACACTCCTGGCAGCCAGCGGTTTTGCCGATAGCCGATTCAAGCCGTTGCGCTGGCCGCCATCGGAGACGCTTGTCCGGCCAAAGGGTCAGGAGTAACAAATGCTGGGTCCATCCCAACGCCTGCGTTTTGCCTTTCACCGGAGTCTCGGAAAGGGGGCTGCACTCGGTGTGGGGTTCGTGGTCCTGTCCGGCGTTGTGGCGCTGGCCAGCATTCCCGATTCGAATGGCGTCATCAACGGCTGCTTCGGTAGAGCGACTGGCAGCCTGCGAGTGATCGATACGGCCACTGACAGCTGCAGGAACAATGAGACGGCGATCTCCTGGAACCAGACGGGTCCACAAGGGCCCGCGGGGCCTCAGGGGCCGGCGGGGCCACAGGGGCCGCCGGGGGCAGGTCAGGGAAGCGCCGCTTACTCGATGGCTCTCCTGGTATGCGGTGCCGGAAGCCCAACCTTCGCGTTCGGAAACGGGAACATCTCAGGCACGTTCACTTCCCCCTCTGGCACCACGTGCGAGACGGCACCTTTCAGCATGACCCGCACGTGGGTCATTCAAAACGTGAACGGCCCAG
>VBHJ01000203.1 GCA_005887685.1 Chloroflexota bacterium
CCCAGCGTCTTCGCCGCGATCCTCGACCGCGCCGCGGGCAGCTTCCGCTTCGGCCCGTCCGAAGTCCAGGTCCCCGCCGGGCGGCGCTACCTGCCGGGGACGCTGGTGCTCGAGACCACCTGGCGCACGCGGACCGGCTGGCTCATCGTCCGGGATGCGATGTGCATCGGACCCTGGTACCACAGCCAGCGGCGCTCCGGGACCTATCGCCGGCCACCGTCAGACAACGAGGCTGAGCACATCCTGCTGCGCACCGCGCGCTGTGTCGTGGGCAGCGTCGAGCTGAGCCTCGACTGCCAGCCTGTCTTCGACTACGGCCAGACGGCGGCCAAGTGGGACTACGCCGGGCCGGGCTACAACGAAGCCATCGCGAGCGGCGGCCAGGACGAGGTCCCGGTCCGCCTCGTCACCGACCTTCGCGTGGGTTTCGAGGGCCCCGGCGCGCACGCGACCAAGACGCTGCGCCAGGGTGAGCGTGCGTACGCGGCTCTGGTGTGGCCCCGGTCGCGCCACTCGACCGGCAAGGAGTACTGGGCCGAGCACCCGGCGCCGCCGACTGCCGAGGAGGCTTTTCAGCGTGTCGAGCGCACCGCGGATTTCTGGCGCGAGTGGATCAACCGCGGCGAGTTTCCCGAGCACCCCTGGCAGAGCTTTCTGCAGCGCAGCGCGCTGACCCTGAAGGGGCTCACCTACAGCCCGACGGGCGCGCTTCTCGCGGCGCCCACGACATCGCTTCCCGAGACGATCGGCGGCGAGCGCAACTGGGACTACCGCTACACCTGGATCCGCGATGGCACCTTCATGCTGTGGGGTCTCTACACGCTGGGATTCGCACGCGAAGCGAACGACTTCTTCTACTTCATCGCCGACGTCGCCGCCGGCAAGAAGGACCTCCAGATCATGTACGGCATCGGCGGCGAGCACGAGCTGACCGAGAAGACCATCGATCATCTCAGCGGCTACGAGTCATCGCAGCCCGTCCGTGTGGGCAACGCCGCGTACCAGCAGGTCCAGCACGACGTCTGGGGCGCTGTGCTCGATTCGGTGTACCTGCACACGAAGTCGCGCGATTTCCTACCCGAGGTCGTTTGGCCGATCCTCAAGCGATCGGTCGATTCGGCGATCGAGAACTGGCAGAAGCCGGACCGCGGAATCTGGGAGGTCCGCGGCGAGCCGCAGCACTTCGTGTCGTCCAAGCTCATGTGCTGGGTCGCCTGCGACCGTGGCGCGCGGCTCGCTGAGATGCATGGCGACATTGAGCTGGCGCGCACATGGCAGGCGAAGGCTGACGAGATCAAAGCCGAGATCTGCGAGCGCGGCGTTGACGAGCGGGGCGTCTTTGTCCAGCACTATGGCGCCAAGAACCTCGATGCCTCGGTGCTGCTGATCCCACTCGTCCGCTTCTTGCCGCCCGAAGACGCGCGCGTGCGCGCCACGGTGCTCGCGATCGCCGATGAGCTCACGGTCGATGGCATGGTGCTTCGCTACCGCACCGCGGAAACGGACGACGGTCTACGTGGGGAAGAGGGCACTTTCACGATCTGCTCGTTCTGGCTGGTTTCGGCGCTGTGCGAGATCGGCGAGCTCGATCGCGCACGCGAGCTGTGCGAGAAGTTGCTGTCTTACGCGAGCCCCCTGCAGCTGTACGCGGAGGAGATCGACCCCCGCAGCGGCCGGCACCTGGGCAACTTCCCCCAGGCTTTCTCACACCTGGCGTTGATCAACGCCGTGATGCATGTGATCCAGGCGGAGCAGGGCATCACGAGCAAGTTCAGCGCAGCGCTGCCCTCACCCCAGCCTTAGGAGCTGCAGCTCACCAGGCTGAGGCAAACGACCTGGACCGGGATGGCCAGGGAAAGTGCCTCCACGCCGGTGCCGATCAGCTTCGCCGATGCCACTGCCACGACGTGGCCGCGCGAGTCGATCACCGGGCCGCCACTGTTGCCCGGGCTGATCGGCGCCGAGAACTGGACGTAATCGCTGCCGTCCAGGCTGCGAAAACCGGATACCACTCCCAAGGTCACCGTTCCGTCGAGACCGAGCGGAGAGCCGATCGCCATGACCGGGGTTCCCAGCATCGGTCGCACCGAAGCGGTCATCAGCGCAGGCAAGCGCTCGGAAACGCGGATCACCGCGAGGTCGTCGTTGCTGTCGACGCGGACGATGGTGCCTTTCAACGTCCGATCTTCCTGGCGCACGTCCACCTTCGAATTGCCGGCCGACCACGATTCGGCGATGACGTGATAGTTGGTCACGAGCTCGGATCCGCTCGCGCCGCTGCGCACCACCCATCCCGATCCGGTGGCGTCGCCCGCCTCGATCTTCACGACGGAAGGCTCGACCCGCGCGGCGACCGACGACCAGTCGGCCTGTGAGCTCGACCTGCTTTCGAGCACCGAAACCCTGCCCTGGAGTTGCGTGATGGTGCGGCCCTCTGAGGCGACCTCGGACCGCAGCGACGTGTTCACCTGCCAGAGGAAGATGGCGGCGGCGACGGTCACAAGGACCGCCGCCGCGATCAGCGGGATTCGCAACTACTTGAGCCCGGTGCCGAGCGCCGTTTCCGCCTTTGCCATGTTGAGCATCGCGGCGTCGACCTTGGTTCCGCCTTCGTCGATCTTGGAGACGTCGCCGTTGTCCATCCCCGTGATCAGCTCCTGGTCACCGGCGATGGCGGCGCTCAAAGCGTCGCCGAGGCTGCTGTCGCTGGCGCTGAGAGACGACGGAACGTTGGCCGCCTTGCGGTCGGCCTGGAACGCCTGCATGTCGGTCGCGAACTGCTGCGCGACGGTGCGGCAGGCACTGTAGCCGCTGCAGGCGATGGTGTTCTCGTAGTCGGTGAGGATCTTGCCTTCGTCGGTCACGTAGACGGCGACGTAGTCGGCCGTCACCTTGCGCGAAGCC
>VBHJ01000204.1 GCA_005887685.1 Chloroflexota bacterium
CAGCCCTGGACAGACCACGTTGAGGGTGATTCCGTACTTGCCGACCTCCCTGGCGATGGCTTTTGACATCGCGATCACGCTCGCCTTGGTTCCGCTGTAGACCGCCTCGCGCCACTCGCCGATGCGGCCGGCGTCGGATCCGATCGAGACGATCCGCCCGTACCGGCGCTCGATCATGGGGTCGAGAACTGCGCGCACGCTGTTGATGAAGCCCCACGTGTCGATCGCGATCTCGCGCTCCCATTCGGCCCGCGGCTTTTCCGTGAACAGGCGGTCGATCGTCCAGCCGGCGCAGTTGACGAGCACGTCGACACCGCCCATCGAACTATTCACGAACTCGACGCTGGAAGACACCGACTCCCAGTCGGTGACATCCGTGTGACGGGCGACGATGGTTCCTGGCGCCGCCTCGGACGCGACTTTTCTCGACTGCTCGTCATCGACGTCGGCGATCACTACGCGAGCTCCCTCGGCAGCGAAACCGAGCGTGATCGCGCGGCCGAGGTTCGACCCTCCCCCGGTCACGATGACTACTTTGCCAGTCAGTCCCAGATCCATCGCCGGCAGCTTAATTGTGGAAGACCAGGGGGCGCCGGCCCCCTGGTCCGCCGAGCGCTTACTTCGGGGCCTTGGCTTCGCCGTTCCCGTTCAGGCTGCGCATGAACGTGGCGGCCAGGCCCTCCAGCGCGCCGCCGCCCGTCACGAGCACCTCAGGCATGACGTCGAGATTGCCTTCCGATAGGGCGTTGGCGATCGCGACCGCGGCCGTCGGAGTCGAGCCCAGGCTCGCGACCTGCGCCTGGTAGCCCTTAGCCTTGGCCAGGCCAAGCGCCTCCACGGCAGCTGCGTCGCCGAGGCCGATCGCCCGGCGCCGCGAGCCCTCCGCCTCGCCAGTGACCCTGACGTAGGCCGCTTCGCCGTCCGCCTCCGCCTTGCGGGCGTTGGCGCGGGCGCGGTTGATGTCGACCGACACCTGTGCCTTGGCCAGCTCCGCCTGCATGTCGGCGGTGCCGCGCGCCTTCTCCAGGTCGACGCGCACCGTCTGCGCGTCCTTCTGCTGCTCGAACGTGGCCTTTTCCTGGTTGGCGATCTCGCGACGCGTCAGCACGTTGACGAGCTCCTGTGGGAACGTCACGTCCTGGATGTAGACGCCGCGCGTCTCGACTTCGTAGGCAGCGAGGTATCGGGAGATCGCCTCCAGCGCCGCCGCCTGGACCTGGTCGCGCGTCTCGATGAAGCGGACCGCCTCGAGGGCCTGCAGCGTGTTCCGGAAATGGTTGCCGACAGCTGCCTGCAACACCTCGTTGACGAGGTTCTGCATCGAACCGACCATCGAGATCACCTTCGGCGCCTTGGTGTCAGGCACGTGAATCTGGACCTGGAGGTCGATCTTGAAGATGAATCCCTCGCGGCTTTTGCCCTCAATCGGGCTCAGCTGGGCGTCCAGGTTGTGGGCGACCGAGTTCGCCTGCGCCCAGTTCAGCGTGAGGATAAACGTCGGAACCGTCTCGGCCGCGTAGATGCGCGGGTTCAGCGGGTACTTCCCGGTACGCAGCGCCTCGCGCCAGATGCCGCGGTGGCCGGGCTGGACGATCGAGCCGAACTTGAACTCAGGCCCAGACGTGTCCAGGGTGGGCAGGCCGACATAGCCCTTGATTACGGCGACCTCGCCCTGGTTGACCACAAGCATCGGGGCCAGCTCGACGCGGACGAGGAACGGGTTCAGCAGGTAGGCGCCGTACAGCAGCGGGTCGTGCTGCAGGCCGATACGCCCGCCCTTGTCCAGGAACGCCTGGAAGTCCTGGTAGTTGTTGTGCAGCTCGTTTTTCTTGCCGAGGAGAGCTTCGATCAGCTCCGAGTCGGTGATGCCTGGCTGCGCTTCCATGCCGGCGATGTCGCTGAATCCACCAATCCGACCGGCGAGGTCGGCTGGGCCGAGGGGGTCGCCTTCCAGCGCGGTGACGACGCCCACGACGTCCATTGCGCCATCCGGCGCAATGACGGTGACACGGAGCTGGTCCGCGTGCAGCCCAAACGAGGCTGGCGAAAGCGGGCCCCGGGCCAGGATTTGCGTGTCGACCGGCCGGCCGTACGCCTTGCTGGCCGTGATGACCAGGAACGCGATCGGGTGAATTGGCGCCAGCGTGCCCGGCGGCAGCACCGGCCGCTGCACCCCTTTCTGGCCCCTGCCCTCGATGAAGGCGCGCAGGTTCGTGAAGTTGCCGAACTCAGGCCGAAAGACCGCCGACTTGGCACCGGTCGGGAGCGGGTCGCCGATCTGCGAGATCACGACGCCGATCTCACCTGCCGGGACCTGGACCCATGGGTACCTGGTCACGACATAAGTGGGCCAGAGCTTGAAGCGCACGCCAGGCATCAGCAGCCCGGCCTGGTAGCCGGCTTCGCCGGCGAACGCGATCGGGGTGTCGGTGGTGTTGTGCCGCCTCGAGACCCGCTTGGTCACGAGCCCGATCTCGGCCGGGCCGATCACGACGATCGATCTGCCGACGACGTACAACGCGAGCGCGGCAAGCGTCGACAGCAGGAGGAGGAACTCAAGCAGAACACTCATGGTGCACTGCCTCCGAGGGCGCAATCCTGGCCCTTTAACGAGGTTCGCCCTAACCGCGGGCGATTAGAGACTATTTACCCACTTGGAGCGAAAACCGCGCAAGATTTTTTGTTCTTGCGGTGGGAGAATCTCGCACCGTTGGCGCCAACGGAACCAAATCTTCCTCCTCGATAAGCACGGGTGGATACAACGAGGCGGAATCGGCCGGCTAGCTCGGCGCCAGGCCCAGGTACGCCTCCTGGATGGTCGGGTCGGCCAGCAGCTGAGTCGACGGGCCCGACTTCGTGATCCGGCCCGTCTCCTGCACATACGCGAACTGGGAAACGGTCAGCGCCGTGTCGATGTCCTGCTCGACCAGCAGCACCGCCGTCCCCCCTGCCGCGATCTCAGGCAGCCGCGCGACGATCTCGTCCACCGTCTTCGGCGCCAGGCCGAGCGACAGCTCGTCGATCAGCAGGAGCTCCGGCTGGCCCATCAAGCCGCGTCCGATGGCGCACATCTGCTGCTCTCCACCGGACAGCGTGGAGGCGGTCTGGTTCATCCGCTCGGCCAGGGCCGGGAACAGCTCGACGACCCTGCGCAGGTCCTTGTTGTTGCGCCGCCAGCCCCCGAGCAGCAGGTTCTCGCGCACCGTCAGTCCCGTGAACAACCGTCTTCCTTCCGGCACATGTGCGATGCCGAGGTCGACGATCGCCTCGATCGACGAGCCGGCGATCTCGCGGTCTTTGAACGTCATGCTCCCGGACCGAGCCGGGATCATGCCCGAGATCGCTCGGA
>VBHJ01000081.1 GCA_005887685.1 Chloroflexota bacterium
GCGCAGCGTCGAGGGTCCGGTCTCCGACATCGCGCGCATCGCTGACAGAGCCGGCATCGACGCACCGGCAACGCTTATCGTCGGCGACGTGGTCAGCGCTCTCACCGTAAGCGGCCTGCAGCTCGCCACCGGTTGAAGCCGGAGCAGAGCAGTCCTCTCGACCTGACGGCGTTCTGCGTCCGGGGTGAGCCCGTCAGCTACGCCGCGGCGACGGGGGGTCAGTTTGCACCGATCAAGGTCGGCGAGGCGTGGGGCCCTCCGTGGAGCACGACGTGGTTCCACGTCCGAGGCCATGTGCCGGAGTCGTGGGCCGGCCAGAACGTGGTCGCACTGTTCGACCTCGGTTACGACGGGCCGACCGGGTTCACGTGCGAGGCGCTCGCCTGGAAGGACGGCAAGCCGTGGCGCGGTGTCGACCCCAATCACCGATGGCTTCCCATCGATGGCGATGACGTCGACTTCTACCTCGAGGCCGCGGCCAACGCGGGAGCGAGCGAGGAGGGCCCCGAGCCCGCCCCGTCGATGATCACCCTACGCGAGGCGCCCGAGCCGGCGTTTGTCCTCCTGCAAGCCGTCCTCACACTCCGCGATCGGGTCGAACCGGCCGTGACCGCGGACCGGCTCGACCCATCGCACCGGATCACGGCCGTCGGTCACGCCCACATCGACACGGCCTGGAAGTGGCCGCTCCGTGAGGCGAGGCGAAAGGTCGCCCGCAGCTGGTCGACGCAGCTCGCCCTGTTGGACGAGTACCCGGACTACGTGTTCGCGGCCTCCCAGCCCGCGCAGTACGCCTGGATGAAAGAGTCCTACCCGGACATCTACCGGCGGATCAAGGAGATGGTCGCCGCCGGCCGGTGGGAGGCGATCGGCGCGATGTGGGTCGAGGCGGACTGCAACCTGCCGTCAGGCGAGTCGCTCGTACGCCAGCTGCTGCACGGCAAACGCTTCTTCATGCGCGAGTTCGGTTACGAGACGAAGGTCCTCTGGTTGCCCGACGTGTTCGGCTACCCGGGCAACCTGCCTCAGCTGATTGCAGAGGCCGGCTGTGATTTCTTCCTCACCCAGAAGCTCTCGTGGAACGACACCAACAAGCCCGAGCATCACACCTTCATGTGGGAGGGCATCGACGGCACCCGGATCTTCACCCACTTCCCGCCGGCCGACACCTACAACGGCAGCTTCAGCGCCGAGGAGGTGCAGGGCAGCATTCGCAACTTCAAGGACGGCGAGAGCTCGAACAGGTCGCTGTACCTGTTCGGTTGGGGCGATGGCGGCGGCGGCCCGCAGGCGGAGATGATCGAGTCGGCCCACCGGCTGGGCGTGGAGCTCGGTCGGGCCGCCAAGTTCTTCGAGCAGGCCTCCGCCGAAGCGCGCGACCTGGCGACGGTCTCGGGTGAGCTCTACTTCGAGCTGCACCGCGGCACGTACACGAGCCAGTCGAGGACGAAGCGGCTGAACCGCCGGGCCCAGCAGGCGCTGAAAGAGGCCGAGATGTGGTCGGTCGCAGCGGGCGACTATCCACGAGACAAGCTTGACGCGCTCTGGAAGACCCTCCTGCTCAACCAGTTTCACGACATCCTTCCGGGCTCGAGCATCGACTGGGTCTACGAGGAGGCGGAGCGCGACCTCGAGCATGTCACGGAGGTCGCGGGTGAAATCAGTGACGCGGCCATGTCGGCAATCGGCGGCAAGGGCGAATCACTTATCGCATTCAACTCAACCTCTCATCCGCGCAGCGAGGTGGTCAGCATCAACGGCGAATACGCGCGCATCGAGGCGCCGTCATGCGGGTGGGCCGTTGTCGTCGGTCGCTCGAGCGAACCTGACGTCTCGGTCACCGACCGCAGGATGGAGAACGAGCTGCTCCGCGTCGAATGGGACGACCGCGCAGTTCTGACCTCAATCTGGGACAAGGAGGCGGATCGCGAGGTGCTGAGCGGTCCTGGGAATCTGCTCCAGCTGCACGACGACAATCCAAAGCACTGGGACGCGTGGGATCTGGACCCCGACTACGCCGATTCCTTCACCGACGTGACCACCATTGAGATGGTCAGGCTGCAGGGCGGACTTCGCGGAGTGCTCTCCTTCGTGCGCAAATTCGCTGATTCGCGACTCGTCCAGGTCATGTCGCTGGACGCGGGCTCACGAGTCTTGCGCTTCGCAACAGTCGTGGACTGGCAGGAACGGCACAAGATGCTCAAGGTCGCCTTTCCGGTCAAGGTCAGCTCGCGTGATGCGACGTACGAGATCCAGTTCGGCCACCTCCGGCGGCCGACGCACTACGACACGAGCCAGGCGCGCGCGATGTTCGAGGTTTGCGCGCAGCGTTGGGCAGACCTGGGCGACGCCGATTACGGTGTCGCACTTCTCAACGACTGCAAGCACGGCTACGACATCCACGGATCGGTGATGCGGCTCTCTCTGCTGCGGGGACCGACCCATCCGGACCCGACCGCCGACCTCGGCGACCACCAGTTCACGTATGCCCTGGTGCCGCACCGAGGAGATTTCCGAGAGGCCGGAGTCGTCGAGGCTGCCGAGGACCTCAACTCTCCGCTGCTGCCCGCTCATGGCAACCTGGCGGCCGGCACCTCCCGGTCGCTCATCGAGATCGACACGCGCCAGGTGATCGTCGAGGCGATCAAGCGCGCTGAGGATTCGGACGCCGTGATCGTGCGGCTCTACGAGGCGTGGGGGAGACCATGCACCGCGCGGATCCGCGTCACGCTGCCCGCGACGCGCGCTCACCTGTGCGACCTCCTCGAGCGCAACGTCCACGAGGTTTCGGTGCTCGATGGGCAGCTCGAGCTGGAGCTGACGCCGTTCAAGATCGTGACCCTCAAACTGGAGGGGTGACCCGAGCTGGTTCGCTGATCGGGCTCGATATCGGTACGAGCGGAGCGCGTGCGGTCGCCACAGATCTCCTCGGCCACGTCATCGCCGCGGCCTCGGAGCCCTATCCGCTCTCCGTCCCGCGTCCGGGATGGAGCGAGCAGGACCCCGAGCGCTGGTGGATCGCCAGCCGGGAGGTCCTGAAACGTGTCGTCTCAGAGCTGAGCGACCCGCCTCTCGCGGTGGGTTTGACCGGGCAGATGCACGGATCGGTTTTCCTCGACGATGCCGATCGCGTGATCCGTCCGGCCCTGCTTTGGAGCGACCAGCGCACCGACAGTCAGTGCCGGACCATCACCGAGAAGGTCGGCGCGGCGCGACTGATCGAGATCACGGGGAACCCCGCGATCACCGGATTTCAAGCACCCAAGGTGCTGTGGCTGCGCGAGCACGAGCCGGCCTCCTATGCCCGCGTCCGGCGCATCCTTCTGCCGAAGGACTACGTCCGCCTCCGCCTGACCGGTGAGTACGCCACAGATGCCTCTGACGCATCCGGCACGCTCCTGCTCGACCTACACCGCCGCGGGTGGTCCGACGAGATCCTCGCCGCGCTCGAGATCCCACGATCGTGGTTGCCGGAGGTCTGCGAAAGCCCGGACGTGACGGGCCGCGTGACAGCGGCGGCGGCATCCGCGACCGGACTTCCAGCCGGCCTTGCGGTGGCTGCCGGCGCGGGCGACAACGCAGCGGCAGCGATCGGCAACGGCGTCGTGCGCGAGGGCCTGGTCAGCTCGTCGATCGGCACCAGCGGAGTGGTGTTCGCCGACAGCGCGACGCCGCGGATCGACCCCAAGGGCCGGCTCCACGCTTTCTGCCATGCGGTGCCGGGCCGCTATCACCTGATGGGGGTCGCTCTCTCGGCTGGCGGGTCCCTCCGGTGGTGGCGCGATGCGCTCGGTGGCCAGGACTACGAAAGTCTGGCCTCGCTGGCGGCGCAGGCGCCGGCCGGCTCTGAGGGCCTGCTCTTTCTGCCCTATCTCACCGGCGAGCGCACGCCTCACATGGACCCACGCGCCACCGGCGCTTTTGTCGGCCTCAACCTGCGCCACACGCAGGCCCATCTCACGCGCGCGGTGATGGAGGGCGTCGTCTACAGCCTCAAGGATTGCCTCGATTTGATGGAAGAGCTCGGGATACCGGTCAGCGAGATACGCGCGACCGGTGGCGGTGCGCACAGCCGGTTATGGCGCCAGATGCAGGCCGACATCTTCGACCGTCCCGTCCACCGCGTCGACAACGAAGAGGGCCCCGCCTTCGGAGCCGCCCTGCTCGCCGGGGTTGCGGGCGGTGTCTATGCGGATGTGCCGGATGCATGCTCTGCGGTCCGGCTCCATTCGGAGGCTGAGGTGCCCGATGAGGAGCGACATCGCGTGTATGCGGCCCATCACGCGGCGTACGTCGACGCGTACAGGACGATGGCCCCCCTGATGCATCGCCTGGCCGGCCTGGGTTGGCGGTAGGTATCGACCTCAGGCCGATGCGTTTCTTGATTGAAAACCCCACGAAAGGGAGGTAAATGCATGGCGACGACACGACGGAAGACCGCGGCCGGGCGGAACATCCTGAGCTCGCGCGCGAAGCGCGCGATCCCTTCGACCAAGTTCGCATTCCCGAAGGAGCGGAAAGAGCCCCTCACCGACCCGCGTCACGTCCGCAACGCGGTCGCGCGCTTCAACCAGGTCGAGGGCGTGAGCCAGGCCGAGCGCAACGCAGCGTGGCGGCGGATCAAGTCGGCGGCCAAGAAGTACGGCATCGAGATCAAGGTCGAGAAGCCCAAAGCACGTAGTCGCTGATACCGATCAGACGCTGAGCAGCCGCGCGGCGTTGTCCTCGAATACCGCGCGACGTCGCTCCTCGGACAGGCATGCCTCCTCGATGTCGGCGATCGTAGCCTCGATCGCGGCCGGCGGTCCGAGCGGCATGTCGGTGCCGAACAGGACGTGCTCCGGCCCGAAGAAGTCCAGGACGCATCGGACCGCGTGCGGCGCGCCGAACAGCGCGGTATCGGCGTAGAACCGCCGGAAATACTCGAGCGGCGGCCTGGGAAGTTGGTCTTTGACCTGGCGGTAGCCCGGACCCATCGCCAGGCGCGCCGAAAAATGCGGAACCATTCCGGCACCGTGATGCGCGATCAGCTTGAGGTCTGGGTGGCGCTCCATGACGCCTGAATAGACGAGGCGCGAAAGAGCAGCGGCCGTTTCATAAGGCCAGCCGATCGACCACCAGAGCCCGTAGTCGGATTCCGCCTCGGTCGGGTAGTCCGTCCAGGTCGCGTTGCGGGTGGGATGCAGCCACACGGTCCGGCCAAGCCTTTCGAGGCTGTCAAGAATCGGTTCGAAGCGAGGATGGTCGAGCGGCGTGCCGAGCACGTTCGTGTAGACCTGCGCCCCCAGCGCGTGAAGCTCGTTCACAGCTCTGTCGATCTCCAGGAGCGTGGCATCCGTGTCGTGGAGAGGCAGAGCCGCCGCAAATCCGACGAAGCGGTCCGGATACCTTTGCACCAGGTCCGCCATCTCGTCGTTGGCGAGCCGAGCAAATTCCGCCGCGACCTTCGCCGGACCGGTCTCCTCTATGGGCGGCACCGCCAGCACCAGCACCTGCGCGTAGTCGCCAAGGGCCTCCAACCTCCGGAAGCGCGCGTCGAGGTCGGTCAACGCGGGATCGAAATCGAAGACCCCCTCTCGGTAGTAGCGGAGTTGCCCGCTCGACATCGTGCTCTCCAGGTGTCGCTCGATCCGCTCGCGGTAATGGCGGGGAAGGATGTGGGCGAACGAGTCGATCTTGCGCATCGAATAAGGATGATCCGTACGATCGCGATTCCGTTCCGGTGACGCCAAAGGAGCCGAATCCCCGCGCTCGATAAGCGCTGTTGGATACAACGAGGCGAAACCGGCGAAACGTCAGGCGGTCGTTTCGGCCGACGTCTGCATCCGCCCGGAACGCGCGAACGGCAGGTACAGGAGGTTGAAGACGGCGAGCGCCAGGACCGTCAACGTCAGGATGTACCAGGGCCAGGGCCCCATGTAATCGAGGAAGGTCCGCGTCGGCGGGATGTTCCTCAAGAACAGGTAGTTGCCCTGGGTGAAGTAGTCGACCACTCCGACCCCGACCGCGTAGAAGGCGGTGACGATTGAGACCCTGAGCACCGCTCGCCTGGCCGGTCGCATGCGCAGCGCGATGACCAGGTAAAGGGCGCCCAGCACGATGAGCCCGTGCTCCGTGTAGTACTGGAAAAACACCGGCTGCGGGAAATGGCCCGGGATGTCGGGTGTGAAAAGGCCGGGCAGCGTGCCGCCGAGTCCCCAGAAATAACTGGTCTCGAATGCAAATCGAGCGCGCCACCAAAGCGCCGCCGCAAGAAGGAAGCAGCCCGCCTCGCACAGGTGAAGGGGAAGGCTCCAGCGGACGGTCCAGGTGCCCTGCGCGATCGTGATCACCCACCAGCCGACCTCCGCCAGGACCACCGCAACGGCGACGACTCGAGCCCCGTGGTCGACCCAGCGGCCGGGCCGGCGCCGGGCCGCAATGAGCACCGCCGCTATGACCGCAGCGATGACCACGAGAGGCAGCGAATGCTCCGCGGGCATGCCGGAATTTTGCAGCAGGCGAAGCGCCTTGGAACCCTCTTAGTTGCGGCTCGCGACGGTCAAGGGCATGCCCCCGGCGGGCCTGAGTGTGATCGACGGCGCCGCCTCGACCACAACCCTGGAAGAGAGCTTGAATCGTGGCAGGATCGTCGCGATCGCGATGGTCGCCTCCATCATGGCGTAGGAGCTGCCGATGCATCGGCGCGGGCCGCTGCTGAACGGAAAGAAGGCGAATTTCGGCAGCCGCGAGGCGAGGCCGTCCTCCCACCGCTCGGGCTGGAACTTCTCCGGATTGTCGAAAAACCGCCCGTCCCTGTGCATCGCCCACGGGCTCATCAGCACGGTCGTGCCGGCCGGGACGGCATGGTTGCCCACGGTTGTGGTCCGCAGGGCGCGCCGCCCAAAGGCATACGCGGGCGGGTAGAGCCGGAGCACCTCGTTGAGCACAGCTTGCGTGTACGGCAGGCGCTGGACAAGCGCGGCAGGCGACTCACCGGGGCCGGTGTGAACGCGAGACAGCTCGGCCAGGATTTTGGTTTGGACGTCCTCGTGCCGGGCCAGCACGTACCAGGTCCAGGACAGGAGGCACGCGGTGGTCTCGTGGCCCGCGAAGAAGACGGCAAGGCATGCGTCGCGGACCTCGCGATCACTCATCGGGCGGCCGTCCTGGTCCCTTGACTGGACCAGCATCGAAAGAAGGTCCGGTTGCGGATTGGTGCGCCGCGCACGGATCGCTTGATACGCGATGACGTCGAGCTCGCGCATCGACCGGAACAGTCGAAGCGTGCGGATGCTGGGGACGGGAAATCGCAGCCTCACCGGGCTTGCGATTCGGCGGTTGAACTCATCCATCACGGTCGAGACCAACCGTTCCGCAACCCCGACCGCATTCGAGAAGTCGATGCCGAACAGAGTGCGGGTGACGATCTGCAGCGTCATCCGCATCATGTCCGAGTGGATGTCGCGATGCTGCCCCGGTGCCCAGGTCGCGCAGGCGCGCTCGGCTTCGTCCGCCATCACGGCGGCGTACACATCGAGCCGTTCGCGATGAAATGCAGGCAGCATCAGCTTTCGTTGATGGAGCCAGCTGTCGCTGTCGACCAGGAGGAGGCTCCCCGCCAGGAGTGGGTGCATGATGCTGGTCAGGTAGGCCTTGCTGAAGTCGTCGCGGCGAGTCATGAGCACGTCGTTGACGAGCTCTGGCCGGCTGACGACGAGGACGTGATCGGGTCCAAACCGAAACGGGACTACGTCTGCCGTCTCGGCACAGCGGCGGAAGAATCCCAGCCGATCCCGCTGGAACTGATCGAAGGCCTCATCGGGGCGCTGACCCAGGCGGACCTTGGTTGGGGGCGGCGGATCTAGGACGCGAATTTGTCGCTCATCGTAGCGGGCCAGACCGATCGGTCGAGAGAGCCTACTTGATGGCCGTGATCTTGCCGTCGGCACCCACGTAAAGCGTGTACAGCCTGCTCTCCGCGTTCTGGGTCTGGCCGGACAGCTCAGCCCATGCGCCGCGAATGTCGCGCCTCACCGACAACGCCGCTCCAAGTTTTCCGCCGCGCATGTCGGCCGACGTCTCGGGCAAACCGAGCGCAACCACCGCACCCGTGACTTTGTCGTGAGGCGTGGTTGGACGGTCGTACTCGTAGGCGTAGCCGCCGTCCTCGGTTTTGTGCAGGAAGCGGTAATCGCCGTTCTGGCCGATCCTGGTTGCAAAGGCGCTGTCGGAATCGACGCCGACCGACTGAAGTCCCAGCTGCATCGTGTTGTCAAAGCATGTGTAGGTTCCGGTCACCGGCCGGTCGCTCGACACCGCCTTCATCACCGTCTCGGTGCACGAAGGCCGGTCGAGCATGGTTGGCAGCTGCGGCCCGGCTCCCGCCAGCAGGGCCCCGAAAATGGCTGCCCCAAAAACGGTGACGGCAGGTCGCCTCAGGCGCGGCAGCCGTATCTGCATTCGAGCGCTCCCTCCAGAGATTCCTGAATAGGAAACGGCTGACGGGCTGGATCTAGCTCCTCCCCCGACATGGGGAGCTGTCGGCGTAGCCGGCGGAATGGCCGGTTCGCAAAACGAGGGCGCTACATTGCGGACATGGAAGGCGAGGCACGGTGTGATATCTGCGTCACCTGCGGCGTTCAGTTCTCGCCCAGCACTGAGGCACCCGACAGCTGCCCCATCTGCGACGACGAGCGGCAGTACGTCGGCTGGGGCGGCCAGCGATGGACGACCCTCGAGCAGCTGCGCGACAAGCATCACAACCAGATGCGCGACGATCTGGACCTGGTCGGCATCGGCACCGAACCGTCCTTTGCCATCGGCCAGCGCGCGCTGCTGGTTCGATCCCCGGAAGGCAACCTGCTGTGGGACTGCATCACCGTGATCGACGACGCAACGATCGATGGGCTGCGAGAGCTCGGCGGTATCCGCGCCATCGCGATCTCCCATCCTCACTACTACTCATCCATGGTCGAGTGGAGCAGGGCTTTCGACGCGCCGGTGCTCTTGAATGCGGCGGACCGGCAGTGGGTGATGCGCAGCGATCCATCCATCGAATCCTGGAGCGGTGAGACGAAAGCGCTCTGGGACGGTATGACGCTGATTCGCGCGGGAGGGCATTTCGACGGCGGTACGGTCCTGCACTGGCCGGCGGGCGCGGACGGCCGCGGTGCGCTTCTGACCGGCGACATTCTCCAGGTCGCGCAGGACCGGAGGTGGGTCAGCTTCATGTACAGCTTCCCCAACTACATCCCGCTGCCAGCAACCGAGATTGACCGCATCACGGCCGCGGTCGAGCCTTTCGAGTTCGACCGGATCTACGGCGCGTGGTGGGACCGCAACGTGAAGTCCGACGGCAGGAACGCGGTGCGCCGATCCGCCGAGCGCTACAAGCGCGCGCTCGGTCAGTGACTCGGGGTCAGCAGGGCACCATTTCCGATCGTCGCGGCGGGTCGGCGCCGGCGCGGGTGCACGTGATGGCGGCGGCGAGGCAGGCAAATTCGAGCGCGGCTCGCAGCTCGTCCTCCTCGAGGCTGAGCTCGGGCTGCAGGCAGCCGTTGTCATGGAGCCAGGCCAGCAGAGCGGCCCCGAAAGCGTCGCCGGCCCCGATCGTGTCGACGACCTCCACCTGCGGCGCCGGGACCCGAATCCGGAAGTCGCCATGCGCGCCGAACGCGCCGTCCGCGCCTAGCGTCACGACCACAAGCCGCACCCCTTCCTCGAGGATGCCGCCCGCGGCCTGCTCGTAATCGAGGTCGGGATAAAGCCAGGCCACATCGGTGTCGCTGGCTTTGACGATCGTGCTCTGCGAGATCACGGTACGAAGGCGCTCGCGGTATTCAGCGTCTGGGATCAGTCCGAGCCGGATGTTGGGGTCCAGCATCATCAGCCGTCGCCCGGTCTCGCGACCGGCAAGCCCGGCCAGCGTCGAGGCCATGGGCTCGAGCACGAGTCCCAGCGTGCCCAGGTGCAGCGCGTTCACCGCAGGGTCGAAATGCTCGGGAAGCATCTCGGGCGTCAGGTTCGGCGCTGACGTGCCCTGGATGAGGAACTCATACTCGGCGAAGCCCTCACTGTCGACGTCAGCCACCGCGATCGTGGTCGACTCCGGACCAACCGTCGCGAACTCAAGATTCGCGCCGTCTTCTTCGAGCAGACCCGCCATGTCGCGTCCGAACGCGTCAGTCGACAGGTGCCCGAGAAAGGCCGTGGGCACGCCGAGGCGAGCGAGTGCACGTGCCGTGTTGAACGGTCCTCCGCCCGGCGCCGCGCGCTGCGTGCCGTCGCCGTTCTGGATCATGTCGATCAGCGCCTCGCCGCAGACGACGATCACGGACGGATCTCGCCCGAGCCCCTGGTGATCATCTGCGTCACGACGGTGTGATGCTCTGACGGCGACTCGTCACCGTCGAGCCGGCGGAAAAGCATCTCCGCGGCCGTGCGTCCGATCGCGGCCGGGTCCTGGGCCATGACCGTGATCCCAGGCTCGAGGAGATCGGCGAGCAGGAAGTCGTCAAAGCCGACCAACGCGATGCGCTGGTGCAGTCCGAGCCGCCGCATGGCGCGAAATGCGCCGATCGTAATCAAGTTCTGCCCGGCGAACAACGCAGTGGGTCTCGGCCGTGCGGTGAGCAATTCCGTCACCGCCGCCTCGGCCTTCTCGATCCCGTGCAGGTCGAGACGGACCAGCCGCTCGTCGAGCTCGATCTTCTGTGCGGCGAGCTCCTGCACGTACCCGCGATGTCTCTCGACGGCAGTGGCGATCGTATGCAGATCACCGAGGTACGCGATCCTGCGATGCCCGTGCGCGACCAGGTGTCGGATGCCGCGCCGCACGCCCGGCGCGTTGTCGGTCAGCACGGTGTCCGCGTCGAAAAAGCCGGCCGGGCGGTCGACGAACACGATCGCCGTGCCGGCTCTGCGTTCCGTGAGCAGGTAGCTGTGATCGTGGCTCGAGGGCTGGATGATCAAGCCGTCGACCCGCCTGGACGCGAATGCCGAAACCAGCTTTCGCTCCCGGTCCTCGTCTTCGTCCGAGCTGCCGGTGAGGACAAGCACACCGCGCCGCACCGCGACGTCTTCGATCGATCGGTGAAGCGCCGATGAGAAAGGGTTGGAGACGTCCTCCAGGACGACGCCGATCGTGGCGCTCCTGCCGTCCGAACGCCGGAGGCTGCTCGCCGTGAGGTTGTGGCGGTAAGCCAGTCGCTCGGTCGCGGCAGTCACCCGCCGCGCGAGGTGGGGCGAGACCCCCGATTCGCCGTTCACGACCCGGGAGACTGTCTTGATGCTGACTCTCGCCAGCGCCGCGACCTCGCGCATGGTAGGCCGAGACCTGTCACCGGGTTCCCTTGGCAACGTTAGCCTCCTAGGACTTCGATGGGGCCGCTTGAAGCGACGCCTGCAATTCTTTTCTTGCAGTTTATACGGATCTGTGCTATATCAGACAACGTTGTCTTTTGACAACGTTGTCAGCCTTCGTGTGGGCGCTTGCAGTGGGGGCGCTACTAAAAAGAGGTGACTGTGCATGGGCGATAGCAAACATCGTTCCCCAGACCGAAGACGTGTGGCCATCACGGTCCTCGGCCTCGTCCTGGCCCTGGTGGCGTCGGCCTGTTCAGGCGCCGGCGGTGGCGGCGGTGGCGGGGGCACGAGCACTGTCACGCTCGGGTCGGTCGACAACCCTTCGATGACGGACCTGAAGAAGCTCGTCCCTGATTTCGAGAGCGCGCACCCAGGCATCAAGGTCAACATCGTGACCCTTCCCGAAGACCAGATCCGTCAGCAGGTGACGCAGGACGTCGCGACCCAGAGCGGACGCTTCGACCTGTTCACGATCGGCACCTATGAGGTTCCCCTCTGGGCCAAGCTGGGCTGGCTGCAGGACCTGGCCCCTTACATCGCCAAGGATTCGGCCTACGCACCAGACGACCTGATCCCTGGAATCAAGACGGCCGTCAGTTACCAGAACGATCTGTACGCCGTGCCGTTCTACGGCGAGTCTTCGATGCTGATGTACCGGAAAGACCTTCTCGCCGCCAAGGGCATCACGATGCCCGATCACCCGACGTGGGCCCAGGTGGCGGACGCCGCCAACAAGGTCAACAACCCCAGCTCCGGGTTGAATGGAATCTGCTTGCGCGGCCTTCCAGGTTGGGGCGAGCAGCTCGCACCGCTCGACACCGTGGTCAACACCTACGGCGGTCGCTGGTTTGACCAGAGCTGGAACGCGCAGCTGACGACGCCGGCATGGCATGACGCGCTGACCTTCTACGTGAACCTTCTCAAGTCGGCCGGCGAGCCGGGTGCGGGCAGCGCCGGCTTCACCGAGTGCCTCAATGCCTACAACAACAGCAAGGTTGCGATGTGGTACGACGCCACCGTGGCCGCGAGCTTCTTCACCGGGGACGCAGCCAAGAACTCCGGCTACGCCTACGCACCCACCAAGGTCAAGGACTGGTCGGGTTGGCTGTGGGCGTGGACACTGGCCATGGGCTCCGCC
>VBHJ01000213.1 GCA_005887685.1 Chloroflexota bacterium
TCGCCTTGCCCAAGGCCGACTAAGATCCGCGCTCACTTGCGCGCTGTGACAGGCGGTCTCCCGCGCTTCGTGCCGTCGACGAGCGGCCGGAAGAGAGGCTCCCCCGTGAGCTCGTAGCCGTCCATGTAATAGCCGTAGGCGTGATACTCGGATCCTTCCCGCACATCATTGAGGACCGCGCCCAACACCCGCACCGGCGACTGACGCAGCAGGTCGATCTTGACCTCGGCTAATTCCCGGTCGGTCTTTCCCAGCCGCAGGACCATGAGCAGGCATCCGGCCAGCGAAGCCAGCACGAACGCATCGACGCCCGCGCCGAGCGGTGGCGTGTCCACTACGATCACGCCGTAGCTCGACCGCAGCCTGGTCATGAAGTCGGCCATCCGCGCGGAGCCCAGCAGCTCGGGCGCATCGCCTCGGCGAGACCCGCTCGCAAGAAAGTCGAGGGACGGATGCGTGGTAGCTTGCAGCACCTGCTCCGGGGAAGCCTTGGCGACGAGCAGGTCCGTCAAGCCCGGCTCCCGACGCAGCTGCAGCGCGCGGTGCAGCGCGCCCCGCCGGAGGTCGGCATCGACCAACAACGTGCGATGGTTCGCATGGGCGAACGCAAGCGCCAGGTTCGAGCTGACAAACGACTTCCCATCGCCACTTCCCGGGCTCGTTACCGCCACCACTACAGGGCCGGGGGCGCCGTGCCCGTTCAGCACGTTCAGCCGGATACCGCGGAACGCTTCCACCGCCGCGTCCGCGCTCCCGGGGCCCTTCTGGTCGGTTTCCCGACCGCACCGCGGCACGATGCCCAGGACCGACAGACCGAGATGCTCCACCTCGACTCGCCGAGCGATCGAGCTCCCCACGCGCTCGGCCACGAACGCGCCGCCGGTGCCCAGCATCAGGCCGACCAGTAAACCGAGGACGAGCTGCTCGGGGAGCCCGATACCGGCAGGTTTCGTCGGGAGGGTGGCGTGGTCGACGATCTCGACCTGCCCCACCGTGACGGCCTGGGCGATCCCGGCCTTCTGGTATTCGGTTCGAAGCTCATCCGTGACCTTCCGCGCATTGTCGACCCGTTCGGTCAGCCGCGCCTCCTCCGCGTCACGTTGCAGGTTCCCCGCCCGGCGGGCTCGCAAGTCGTTGATCGCGGCGATCCGCCCGTCGAGGGAAGCGATGGCGCCTTGAATCCCCGCCTGCACGGCGCGGAGCAGCTTCCCCTCGGTGGCGGAAATCAACACATTGAGGCGGGGCAGGTCCGGGTGCGATGTCGAGAGACTCGCCAGGGAATCACGCGCCATCTCGTACTGGAACAGCTGGGTGTTCAGCTGCACCACGGCCGGACTCGGGGCAACCCCGGGGGTCGAGAGGGCGGTTTGGACGGCCTTCCGACTGGTGCTGCTTTCCTGGAGGGCCGCCAGAAGGTCCTCGTCGGTCCGGCGCTCCGCGAGCAGCTGCTGGCGCTGCAGCTCGAGGCCCGGCAGTTCGGTCTGCTCCCGTCCCGAGGACTGCGCCGAGCCGTCGGAATGAGCCCGCCGCCGAAACGCGGTGAGCGCCTGTTGCGCATCGGCCACGACCGAATCGTTGACCTTGAGCTGGGCATCGAGAAACTCGCGTCGCAACCTGGATTGCCGCTGCGCCGCTTCGGCGCTGGCGGCTCGGAAGACGTCGACCACCCGGTTGACGACCTGCTGCGCGCGAGACGGATCCGGCGCGGAATACGCTACGTCCACGATGTCGGTGCGCATCCGAGGTCTGACGCGGAGCTCGGTGAGCAACTGGCTGATTGCCGCGTCGCGGCTCAGCACCTGGAGGAGCGCTCGTGCCGCATCCGGCCGACGCCGGACTGTGAACCGGACGCCGTCGACCTTGACGAGCGTGTCGTACGCCACACGTCGCCGCTCAGGCGGCGCTCCTACCACGAAGCCGTCCCGGTCGAACGTGAGTGGCAACGAGTCGGCCGGCGCATCGGCCGCCACCGCCACGTCCCCCAGCAGGCCCGGTGAAAGCCTCCGTCGGAGCACGCGCTCCAGGAGGCTGCGCGAAGACTTCCGCAGGACCACGCGCAGCATCGGCATACTGTCGACGACCCCACCGGCGACGGCGTGACTCTTCAGGAGCTCCACTTGCGACAACAGGGGGTCGGCGTACCGCCCGTCCGCACCCAACGCTGGGTCGTCCACCACGCCACCGGTAAATGCCCGACGTGGATCCGACAGGCGAATCACCGCGACGGCGCGATAGACCGACCCCGTCACATATGCCACATATCCGGCGGCCGCCACGACCGCCGCAGTCACCCCCAGCACCAACCGGATGTGGCGACGCACGACCGCGAACAGGTCGTCCAGGCGGACCGTGCTCACGGGCGCCTCCAGCTCTCCTCGGTCCACGATCGAGCCGGAAGTGACGCGAGCATCGTTGGGGGGGTGCTCAGACATTACTCGGCTCACCGGTATCGACTATACGCAAGGACGGCGGCGACCGCCGCGGTGAGACTCGCCAGCGGATACACCACGTCCCGCAACAGGCTGAAGCTGGAGCGACGAGCCACGAGCACCTGGTCACCGGACGCAATCGGCAGCCCTTCATATCGAGAATACCCTCGTCCCAGGTCTATTACCATCGAGCTGTCCCGACGGATCACGCGGACTTTGTCCAGCCGACCCAGTTCTGTGGGGCCGCCCGCCCGCGCGATCGCTTGGGCGAATGTCGTCCCCTGGGGCAGTTGATACAGGTTGGGCTGTCGCACCTCTCCTGCCACCGTCACCGCGAACAGGGGCTCGATCACGAAGTCGACGCCCTGCTCATAGGTCACGAGAAGGCCGCGCAGCCGTTCTCGCACTGCCGACAGGGGTGCTCCCGCAACTCTGACCGCCTGGTACAAGGGGTGG
>VBHJ01000082.1 GCA_005887685.1 Chloroflexota bacterium
ACTTCGACGCTCGTGTGGCTGCGGCGCTGGATGACATCTTCCGTCGCCATCAACAGGGCGATGTGCTGGTGGTGACGCATGGCGGTGTGATCCAGGTTGCGCTGCATCGCGTGGTCGGCAGGCCGAGTCGCGGCCTGTTCCCTTTCAAGATCCAGAATGCATCCATCTCCTTGCTCGAGAAACGAGATGGTCGAATGTTGATCGGCGGGGACAACGACATCGCGCATCTCGAGATTGCGCTCGTCACGGAAGTCGGCCCGGGATGAGCAGCGAAGCCGAGCGATGGGACAGCGACCTCGATGAGCGCGCAACGCCCGCGCCCTTGTTGCAGACATTCGCGTGGGGCGAGGTGCAGGCACGCGTGGGATGGACTGTCGAACGGGTCAAGTCGCTTTCGCACGGAGCGATGGCGAGCGTGCTCGTGCGCAAGGTCGGTCCTGTGCGCGAGGCATACGTCCCGCGCGGGCCAGTCCCCGCGACTGCCGAAGCGATCGATTCGCTCATCGGCTGGTCGCGCGAATTCGGGATCGCGAGGCTCGTCATCGAACCCGAAGCACCGGAGAGCTTCGCCGACGTCCTGACCGAGAAGCGATTCACGCAGACCACGCCGATACAGCCGCAGCACACACGAATCCTGCAATTGCAAACTCCAGACGAGCTGCTGAAGGCGTTTCGCCACGGCCGTCGCTACAACATCCGCACCGGAATCAAGCGCGGCGTCGTTGTCGAAGAGGGCAAGGACGCTGCAGAGCTCGCGCGCCAGTCCGCGGCGGTCGAGCGCCGCGAGTCGATCCACCTGCCTGACCGGCGTTACTACGAGCTTCTGCTGGATGCGCTGCCCTGGTGCCGGACATACACCGCGTTCGCGCCGGACAAGCGCGAGCCACTGGCGACGGTTCTCGTGGCCCGCCATGCCGGCCGCGCGTACAGCCTGTTCGCCGGGCGCAGCGGGCGCCGCCGAGAGCTGCTGGGCAACGACCTCGCCTGGTGGTCGGCGATCTCCAGCGCGGCGGAGGCGGGCTGTAACGATTTCGACTTCTGGGGCGTGCCGCCGCCGAATGCTCGACCGGGTCATCCGCTGGAAGGGATCGGGCTTTTCAAGTCCGAGTTCGGCGGCGAGGAGGTGGCGTACGTCGGGAGCTGGGAGCTTGTCCTTTCCGCCGCCGGCGCAAGGTTGATCGCCGCCGAGCGTAAAACGAGAGCCTACATTCGGGGCCTGAAACGCAACATTCCCTAACAATCCTTCAAATCGATTAGGATTGTCCTATGGCTGTGGCGGAATCCTCCCGCAAGGTCCTTGTCGTGGAGCCGGACACTTCGACCCGTCGCGAGATCAAGCTGGTCTGCGAGCAGGACGGATACCAGGTGGTGGAGGCGGATGCAGGCTCTGAGGCCCTTCGCCAGGTCGAGTCGGCTCGACCCAGCGTAGTGCTGCTCGAGGTGACGCTGCCCGACGCGGCCGGCTTCGACGTGTGTCGCGAGCTGCGCAAGGTGGACCCCTCGGTGCCGGTGATCATGATGAGCTCCAGGTCGGACGAGATCGACGCAGTCGTCGCCCTGGAGATCGGCGCCGACGACTACGTCACCAAGCCCCTGCGGCTCCGCGAGCTGGTCGCCCGGATGGCAGCGCACCTGCGGCGCGCGCGGCTGGAGAACGCGGAGGCGATGCGCAGCCGGCTCGAGTTTCGCGACCTCGTCATCGACGTTAACGAGCGCCGCACCTACAAGGCGAACAAAGAGGTGGAGCTCACCCACACGGAATTCGACCTGCTGACATTCCTCGCCAGCAATGCCGGCAAGGTGTTGAGCAGGGAGAAGATCCTGAACTCCATCTGGGGCTATGAGTACCCGATCGAGACGCGCGTGATCGACGTCCACATCAGAAACCTGCGCCGCAAGATCGAGACGCAGCCCTCGCGTCCTTATTACATCCTCGCGGTCCCAGGCATCGGTTACCGCTTCACCAACGCCCGTCCCGCTTAAGGCCTAGCTCCGACAGCGATTCGAGCACGAACGGCCTCTCCGCGATTCGCGGATGCGGGACGACCAGGCCTCGAAGCTTCAAACGCTCGTCGCCGTAGAGAAGGATGTCGATATCGATGACCCGGGGTCCCCACCGCCGCGTCCGCACGCGCCCGCCTTCGCGCTCGACGTCCTGCGTGATTTTCAAAAGCTGACGCGGCGTGCCCTGCCAGTCGCCCTCGACCACCTGGTTGAGAAATCGAGGCTGGTCTTTCACCCCCCATGGCTCGGTCTCGATGACCCGGCTCCGACGCGTGATGCGCACTCCACGCTCGCGCAGGCGCCGCCGAGCCGCGCTCAGGTTGCGCGCGCGCCGGCCGAGGTTGGTCCCGAGGCCGAGGTACACCCTCGTCACTTCATTCGATCGGCGACGCGGACGGCGCGCACCATCTGCATCACGTCGTGCACGCGGACGATGTCGGCTCCACGCAGCACGGCGGCGACGACGGTTGCCGTGGTCCCCTCGAGGCGGTCGCCCACGGGAAGGTCGAGCAGCTTGCCGATGAACGATTTGCGAGACGTGCCGATCAGGACGGGGTGGCCGAGCTCCTTCAGCTCGTCGAGCCTCTGCATGACCTCCCAGTTTTGATCAGCGGTCTTGCCGAAGCCGATGCCGGGGTCGACGATGACCTTCTCCTTCGGCACGCCGGCCGCCATCGCCCGAGACGCGGCTACCGCGAGAAAGCGCATGACCTCGTCCATCAGGTCGCCCGAGTATTCGGTCCCGTCCTGGTTGTGCATCACGACCAGCGCGCATCCATGCCTGGCGGCGAGGTCAGCGATTGACGGCGACCTGGTGAGCCCCCAGACGTCATTGAGGATGGTCGCTCCCGCCGCGATACCCGCCGCTGCCACCTCTTCCTTGTAGGTGTCGATCGACACCGGCACGCCCGCCTCATCGGCCAGGCGGCGCACCACCGATTCGACGCGAGCGATCTCTTCGGCGGTGGTGATCGGCACATGGCCAGGCCGCGTCGACTCGCCGCCGACGTCCACCATGTCCGCACCCTCGCGGACCATGCGAAGACCCTGCTCGACGGCTGCCTCGAGATCAGCGCCCAGGCCATCCCCGCTAAAGGAGTCAGGCGTCACGTTGACGATCCCCATGACGTAGGTGCGCGATCCCCACTCGAAACTCCGACCGCCGATTTCAGCCACCACGACGCGACTATTCTCAGCGACATGCGGCTTGACGAGCTCGCCCGCGGCGCCGGAGCGGTCCTCGAAGGCGATCCGGACGCGGAGATCAAGGGGATCGCCTACGACTCGCGCCGCGTCAGTCCCGGCGACCTTTTCGTCGCGGTCCAGGGCCTGCGCGTCGACGGCCAGAACTACATCGCGGAAGCCGTTGCGAAGGGCGCGGCTGCGGTAGCCGTCGAACCTTCGGTCAAGGTCTCGGCGGGAATTGCGGTCCTGCGGATGCCCTCAACGCGCATCGGGCTCGCGGAGCTCTCGGCCGAGTTCTACGGCAGGCCGTCGCGCCATCTGAAGCTCGCCGGCGTCACCGGGACCGACGGCAAGACCACAGTGACGCACATGGCCGAACACGTCCTCCAGACAAGCGGAGTCGTGGCCGGCGCGATGAGCACCGTGTCCTTCACGATCAGCGGTCGCGAGGTCGACAACGTGAGCGGCCAGACGACGAATGAGGCTCCCGAGGTGCAGGCCTGGCTGGCGCGCATGGTCGAGGCGGGGGCCGAGTGCGCGGTGATCGAGACCACCTCGCATGCGCTCGTCCAGGAACGTGTTCGGGCGTGCGAATTCGACGTCGCCGCCTTCACCAATGTCGGCCGCGACCACCTGGACTACCACGCGACCTGGGATGACTACCTCGAAGCCAAGGCGCGTCTCATCGACCTCACGGCCGATGCGGCCGACAAGGGTGTCGAAAAGACCGCGGTGCTGAATCGCGACGACCTGAGCTACGAACGGCTTTCGCGCCGGCCTATAGCGCGGCGGTGGACGTACGGGATGACGACCGCCTCCGACCTGCATCCCCTCGACCTCGCGATCACGGGCGCAGGCTCGCGATTTCGGATGAAGACCCCTCAAGGCGAGACCGAGGTCACGCTCAACGTGCCCGCGCGCTTCAACATCTACAACGCGCTGTGCGCGGCCGGCGTGTGCCTCGCGCTCGGTGTGCCGGTGGAGGATGTGGGCCGCGGGCTCGCCGGCTTCGAGGGTGTGCGCGGCAGGCTCGAGCCCGTCGATCTCGGCCAGGACTTTCGGGTCTACATCGACTTCGCCCACGCCGCGGGATCACTCGCCAGCGCGCTCGCCGAGCTCCGTCCATTCACGCGGGAGCGGCTGATCGCCGTCTTCGGTTCGACCGCGCGGTCTGACCACGACCGGCCGGGCATGGGACGCGCGGCCGCCGAGTTCTCGGACTTCTTCATCATCACGACCGACGACCCGCTGAGCGAAGACCCTGTTGAGATCGCGCGGGACGTGCAGGCCGGAGCGATCGGCAAGGAGCCCGGCCGCGACTTCGAGGTCGTGATCGACCGCCGGGCCGCGATCCGCCGGGCGATCGAGATCGCTCGACCCGGTGACACCGTTCTCCTGGCGGGCAAGGGGCACGAGCGCTCGATGCGCACGGCGCGAGGCTCGGAACCCTGGGATGAAAGAGCCGAGGCCGAAACTGCCATCAGGGATCGTCTGGGCCAGGGCACCCTCTCCCCGTAGGGGAGAGGGATCTGGGGAGAGGGGCGTTCGCTAGAGGAAACCGCCGCCCCCAACCATGCGCACGATCTCGACGCGGTCGCCGTCGCGCAAGGTGATCGACGCGTAGGCGGTACGCTCCAGGATCTCGCCGTTGTGCTCGACCGCGACCGTGCGTGGATTGACTCCGAGCTGCTCGATGTAGGCAAGCAGCGGAGTCGGGCCTTCGAGCTGGACGGCCTTGCCGTTGACCTCCAGAGAGATCATTCGAACGCGCTGATCGCCGCGTAGCCCGCCGCGCCCGCGGCGCGGAATGCCGCCACTCTCTCAACGGTCACGCCACCGATCGCAAGGACCGGTATGCGCACCGCGCGTGCCACTCTGGCGAGGGCCTCAACGCCGGCGGGCTGGACGTCCGGGTGGCTCGTGCTCGGCCACACCGGTCCGAAGATGACGTAGTCGGCACCTCCGGCCTCCGCGGCCACTGCGCTCTCGAGGGAGTGGACCGAGCGCCCGACGAGCCGCTCACCAAGGAGGGTGCGAGCTTCGGCCGGCGAGATGTCGCGCTCCGGAAGATTGACTCCCGCGGCGCCGCAGGCGACCGCTACGTCGCAGCGCGATGAGATCACCACCGGCACCGGCGAAGAGGCGACCAGCCGCGTGGCGTCTTGCTCGAGGTCGCGCGTGCTCCGGCCGGGGGCACGCAGCTGGATGATGGTCGCGCGCGAGGCCGCTCGCAGGCCGGCTTCCGCACTGGAAACGATCGCCATCGCCACGGGCGTGACTAATTCGGCCGCGATACGCCCTCAGTGGGTGAGCTCGGGCTGGCTTCGGCTCGTTTCGGGATCCGGCCGGCGAGATAGGCCTTGCGTCCGGCCTCCACCCCTTGCTTGATCGCTTCCGCCATGAGCGGTGGATCAGTGGCCAATGCGACCGCGGTGTTGACCAGGACAGCGTCCGCACCGATCTCCATCGCCAGCGCGGCGTCTGATGGGGCGCCGATGCCGGCGTCGACCACCACCGGGACCCGCGCCTCCTCCACGATGATCCGGATCTGCTCCAGGGTCTGCACACCCTGACCCGATCCGATCGGCGAGCCGAGGGGCATGACGGTGACGGTGCCGATCTCCTCGAGCTTGCGCGCCAGCACGGGGTCGGCGTTGATGTAGGGAAGGACCTGGAACCCCTCGGCGACGAGCACTCGAGCGGCCTTGAGCGTCTCTTCGGGATCGGGGAAGAGGTACCGAGGGTCGGGGATCACCTCGAGCTTCACCCAATCGGAAAGGCCCATCGAGCGGGCCAGGCGGGCGACCCTGATCGCCTCGTCGGCGGTGCGGCAACCGGCTGTGTTGGGCAGGATGCGGTAGCGCTTCCAGTCGATCACGTCGAGGATCGTCTTCTTCTTCGGGTGGTCGAGGTCGAGCCGGCGCAGCGCCACGGTCACAAGCTCGCAGCCCGAAGCCTCGAGCGCGGCGATCATCGATTCGTCGGTCGGATACTTGCCCGTCCCGATGAACAGTCGCGAGCGCAGCTCGACGCCGGCGACGACGAGCGGGTCCGCGTGTGTCAGGGTCTGCACGCGAGAAAGCTTACGAGAGCTTGGTCAGGCCTCGGGCCCCTCCGGGCCAGCGCCCCATGAATGGGGCGGAGCCTTCCTCCTACAGCTCTTGTTGTAGGAGCAGGGTTCTGTCCCGGCCGTAGGTCAGGCGCTTGACCGCGGCGTCGATCGGCAGCCAGAGCAGCTTGTCGACCTCGATGCCCGGTTTGAACTTTCCGCCGCGGACCTCCATCACCCAGTAGCACGCGACCTTGTCGCGGCCGCGGCGATCCACGTAGGCGGTGCAGCCGAGGGGTCGCACCAGGTCGCACCGGAGCCCCGTCTCCTCCCGCACCTCGCGCAGCGCGCAATCCTCCGGGCTTTCGTCGGGCTCGATCTTGCCTTTCGGCAGAGTCCAGTCGTCGTACTGCGGGCGGTGGATGACCGCGATCTCGGTTTCTCCGGATCGTGACTTGCGAAGCACAACGCCGCCTGCGGCTCTGATCACGCTTACTTCCGCAACCTCAAGGATCTTTGTTGCCACCGTTGCTCCTTCGTAGGCTGAAACGTTTGGATTCCGCTCTAAATTTCCCGCTGGCGGTCTAACGAATGTCGCCAGTTTACCGATGCCGCGCCAGAATTCAAACGTTCTTTGCGCGAAGTAAGGGCTAACCGCGAAGACCGGCAGTGTGCAATATGGCGAACGCGATCCACGCCATCGCACCGGAGGCAGGAATCGTCACGATCCACGCGAGCGCGATATTCGCGCCGAGTCCCCAACGCACGGCGGACATCTTTCGGCTTGCACCGACGCCGATCACTGACCCGGTGACTACATGCGTGGTGCTTACCGGAAGGCCAATCACAGTGGCAGCTTGAATAACGGTCGCGCCCATCAGCTGCGCGGACAATGCGGTTACCGGCTCGAGCTTGAGGATGCTCCAGCCCAACGTTCGGATGATTCGCCAACCCCCCGCGTAGGTACCGAACCCGATCGCGACCGCTGACAGGCCCACCACCCAAAGCGGGACCTGGAACTTCGGCAGGTCTCCGGACGCGACCAGGGCGAGCGTGATAGCCGCCATTGTCTTCTGCGCGTCATTGGCCCCGTGCGAGTACGAGAGGTACGCGGAGGTCACGACCTGTAAGCCGCGGAGAGTGCGGTTGACGGGTGCAGGCCGCCAGCCTGCGCGCTGAATGATGACGATCAACAAGATCGCGAAAATCCCGGCCGCAACAAAACCGAGCGGCGGCGAGATGACGAGGCTGGCGACCTGCTTGACCAGCGCAGACCACTTGACGCCGCCCAGCCCACCGGCAGCGGCTATCCCGGCGCCACACAAGCCGCCGATCAGGGCGTGAGTCGAGCTGCTGGGCAGCCCTCGATACCAGGTGATCAGGTTCCAGGAGATGGCTCCCAGCAGGGCGGCCATTACGACCACAAGCCCGGGCTTGATCGCAAGAGTGCTGGCAATGGTGTTCGACACCTTGGCCTGGAAGAACGCAACCGTGATTACAGCCCCGACCAGGTTGAAGACAGCGGCCAGACCTACCGCGGCCCGGGGAGAAAGGGCACGCGTGGAGATCGACGTGGCGATGGCGTTGGCGGTGTCGTGGAAGCCGTTGGTGAAATCGAAGGCAACCGCGATCGCTATCGTGATCCACAGCAGAATCGCGGTCTCACGCATTCTTGATTGCGATCGTCTCCATAACATTGGCGGTGTGCTCGCAGGCGTCCATCGTCGCCTCGAGCAGGTCGTAGATGTCCTTCCACTTCACGAGCTCGGATGCTTCGGTGACGCGCGAGAAGAGCTCGCCGATCGCGTCGCGCATCAACCGGTCGCCCTCGTTTTCGAGGCGATGGATCTCGACGCGATGCGGTTTCAGCTCCGCGAACCCCTCAAAGCGGTCAAGCGCTGCCGCGATCTCGATCCCGGCCTTTGCAAGGTATTCACCCATCTGCTTGGCCGGGTCACTGATTGAGTTGATGCGGTACAGATCGATTTTGTCGCCGGTTTCTTCGGCGAGGTCGACGACGTCGTCCAGGCTTGACGCCAGGAGCAAGATGTCGGACTCATCGATTGGGGTGATGAATGCGCTGTTGACGAGGTTGTGGATCTGATGCGTCGCCTCGTCGCACTCGTGCTCGAGGTCTCGCAATCGGGCATGCCGGCTCTTGCCTTCGAGCAGAGACTTGCCGAGCTCGGTCAGCGTCTCGCTGACGAGAGTGCCCTGGGTTCGAAACAGGTCGTAAAACCGCCTTCCGGGTGTGAGTGGTGTGAGTTTCATCGCATCCTCCGGGAAAAGGCTATTCGGGCTTGGGTTAAGGCGTCGTTAACGTCACCTCTAACATTCTGTGAGTGACGCACGGCGGCTTGATGCGGCTCGGCGACCTGGTGGCGCAGGCTCTCGATGGAGCGCTGAAGGCGCTGGCGCGCAGTGATCTGGTGCTGGCCGATCGAGTCGTCCGCGACGACCTCGAGGTCAATCGTCTCCGTTACCAGCTGGAAGAAGAACTTGTGGGCGGACTTGCCGCCGCCGGCGGCGAGGAAATCCGCTCTCTTGTTGGCGCGCTTTATGTGCTGCCAGAACTCGAGCGGATGGGCGATCACGCGGAGGGGATAGCGAAGGTTGCCCTGATGCTCGGGCCGCACCCGACGCTTCCGCTACCCGGGGCAGTCGCCGAAATGGGCAAGCGAACACTTTCCATGGTCAATCGGACGCTGACTGCGCTGAACAAAGGCGACGCGAACCTGGCTCGGGCGTTGTGTCTTGAAGACGACGACATCGACGCTCTCTACGACCGCGCGTACCAGGAGTTGATCTCGACCATGGTCGCGGAACCCCGCCACATCGCCGAGGCAACCTACATGCTGTGGGTCACCCACAACCTGGAACGCATCGCTGATCGGGCCACGAATGTTTGCGAGCGGGTCGTCTACCTCGTGACTGGGCGCGTGGAGGAATTGAACGTCTCCAAGTACTGAACCGACACGCGTCCGGGTTGTCGTTATCGGCGCTGCATCCGGCACGACGGTTCAATTGAAGAGCAGTCTCGCCGCCGGCGGTATTGAGGTGGTCGCCCACCGAAGCGTCGGTGGGCTCCAGCTAGAGCCGTTCGCCGACGCGATCCTCCTCCAGGGTATGGACCTCTTGGACGGAACTGCGGCTGTCCGGCGAGCAACCGCGGCGCCTCTGCTGGTGATGGGCCCGGACGAGCGAGTGGCAGCCACTTGCCTTGCCATGGGAGCGGATGCGTGGTTGCCGACCGGTAGCACGTTGAACCTGATTGCGGCCCAGGTTCAGGCGCTTCTGAGAAAAGCTTCGCCGGCGCCATCGCGGACACGGCTTGGTGCCGGCCGCATCCGCTTGGACTCCAGCGCCCGACGTGCGGAAGTCGATGGTCACGAGATCCAGCTTGCGCCGCGCGAGTTCGATTTGCTTCAGGTTCTCTTGATGAATCGCGGCGTGGTGTTGAGCCGAGATCGAATTCTCGCTGCAGCCTGGGGCACCCGCTTCGTGGGCGAACCGAAGACGGTCGACGTGCACATCGCCTGGCTCCGGCCCAAGCTCGAAGGGAGCCAGGTGCGGATCACTACCTTGCGCGGAATCGGCTACCGTCTCGATGTTCTGGAAGAGAGCAAGCCGCGTGTCCTGTTCGTATGCGTCCAGAACGCCGGCCGGAGCCAGATGGCGGCGGCTTTCTTAAATCGATTCTCGGAGGGTCGTGTAGTCGGAGAGTCGGCCGGCACTCGCCCAGCACCCAACGTCCATCCCGAAGTGGTAGCGGTGATGCTGGAGGTTGGCATCAACCTAAGCGATGTCCGACCTCGCGCTCTCACGCCTGAGCTCGGAGCCTCGGCCACGAGGGTCATCACGATGGGCTGCGCAGAAGAAGACTGCCCGGTTTTTGCCGTACCAGTCGAGGACTGGCTCCTCCCCGATCCGGCCGGACTCCCGATCTCGGCCGTCAGAGAAATTCGCGATGAGATCAAGCGGCGAGTGCGCAGCCTGCTCGCCACAGAATAGGCTTGCCCTCAGGCTTTCTTGATGATGATCGACTCCAGGATTTCCGCGGCCGATTCACATTCATCCAGGGTGGCCTCGAGCAGCGCGTAGAGGTCCTTCCACTTGATCAGGTCCGCGGCGGACTGATGGTTCAGGTCAAATAGTTTTTGCAGGGCCTGCCGGGTAATGGCGTCGCCTTCGTTCTCGAGGCGGTGTATCTCCTCTAGCGCGGGAACAATGTCTTCCGAAGCGCTGAATCGCTCGAGCGCCGCAGCCAGCTCGATGCCGGCCTTCGCCAGGCACTGACCGAAGCTCTTCGCCGAGTCGGTTATAGAACGAACGCCGTACAGGTCGATTTTGTCAGACACCTCTTCAGCCAGATCGACCACATCGTCGAGCGAGTGAGCGAGCAGCAGGATGTCCTCCTGGTCGATCGGAGGCACGAATGTCCGGTTGGTGAGGTTGTAGATCTCGTGGGTGACAGCGTCACAGCGATGCTCGATGTCACGCAGCGTCGAGTGATGGCTCTGCTCTTCGCAAAGTGAACGGCTGAGCTCACCGAGCGCCTCGCTGATGAACTGGCCTTGCTGGTTGAAGAGCTCGTAAAAGCGGCGCTCCCGCAGAACGAGGTTCAGTTTCGTGATCCCACCCCACCGCAAGGTTAAGACCATCAGGGCCGGCGGGTCGGCCGTCCTCAGCTGGCAGCCTCCCCGCGAGGTCGACGCGGGTTCGAGCCTCGGGACGTCCTTCTTCATTCAGAGAGGTCTGCGCGCCGGAACCCCGGTGCGCCGCGGATAGCCCGCAGGCGTCGGCCTGACCTTGTGGACAATGACCACGGTGCCGGACCCGCGCGCGGAGGAAGGCGCCGCCACCACCGAGGCCGGTGATCCGCCGAGCATGTCGATCGCGTTTTGCGCCGCCGCCACATCCTCGGCGCTGGTTTTCTGCGCCAGCAACCTTCCGCCGACCCTGACCAGCGGCAGGCAGAGCTCGACCAGGACAGGCATGGGTGCCAGGGCTCGGGCCACGGCCACGTCGAACTTTTCCCGGTACTGGGTGTCTCGTCCAACATCCTCGGCACGTCGCGCGAGGACGTCCACATCGCGTAACCCCAGCTCGGCGCAGGCGCCGACCAGAAACGCGGCCTTGGCCTGGTCGGCCTCGACGAGGGTGACGGCCAGATCAGGCCGGGCGATCTTGAGCGGGAGGCCGGGCAGACCGCCGCCGGAACCCACGTCGACCAGTGTTTGCGCCTCCCCGAGGTGCGGGAGCAGCACCAGCGAGTCCTCGACCAGGCTCTCGGCGTTTCCCGCGACCAGCCCCGGCCAGCCGGCGATCAGCCGCGCGAGCTGCAACAACTTAGAATCGTTCACTGAGATGCCCATCTACGAGTATCGGTGCGAGAGCTGCGCTGAGAAGTTCGAGATTCTGACCCGGTTCGCGGAGCGAGACTCGGCGCAGGTGTGTCCGGCCTGCGAGTCGACCAGGACTAGGGTGCTCGTCTCGAGCTTTGCTTTTGCCGGCGGCGGCGAAACGTCGTCAGTCTCGGACTTCGCGAGCGAGACGGGCGGCGGTGGTTGCTGCGGCGGCGGGTGCGGCTCCTGCGGCTCGAGCCCCAACTAACCGGCTAATTTGCTCTTCCCGGTCACGTACCGGGTCAACGCCGCCGGCCACATGGAGGTGGGTGGCTGCGACCTCGTCGAGCTTGCCCGCCGGCATGGAACTCCGCTGTACGTCTACGACGAAGCCACCTCTACTCGGCCAAGGCGTTCGCATCACCGCAATTTCTGCGTGTCATCGCCGATGAGGGCCTCGGCCTCGACGTGGTGTCGGCGGGCGAGCTCCACCTGGCGCTGAAGTCCGGATTCCCCCGCGACCGCATCCACTTCCTCGGCAACAACAAGAGCCTCGAAGACCTGCAGGCCGCATACGCCGCCGGCGCGACGATCGTCATCGACGGCGACCACGAATTCGATCTGCTGCGCAATGTCGTGCCCGACGGTAAGCGCGCGCCGGTGATGCTGCGCCTGTCGCCGGGTGTCAAGCCCGACACCCACGACCACATCTCCACCGGGCAGCTCGACTCCAAGTTCGGTTTCTCGATCGAGTCGGGCGCGGCCCGCAAGGCGGTGGAAACCGCGGTGAATCACCCGCGACTGGACCTCGTCGGCCTGCACTCGCACATCGGATCGCAGATCTTCGCGCTTGGCGCGTACGAGCAGGCGATGGACATCATGCTCGACCTGCTGGCCGAGCTCCGCGCTGAGATTGGTTTCGAGCCGCGAAAGCTCGGCGCCGGTGGCGGCCTGGGCATCGCGTACACGCAGCACGACGATCCGCCCACGCCGCGTCATTTCGTCGAGACGGTGCGTCACGCGCTGGAATCGGGGTGCGCGCGGCGTGACCTGAAAGTGCCGGAGCTCGTCGTGGAACCGGGGCGTTCGATCGCCGGGCCGGCGGGCATGGCGCTGTACACGGTGGGCTCGATCAAGGACATTCCGGGCGTGCGTCGCTACGTGGCGGTCGACGGCGGCATGGGCGACAACATCCGGCCGAAGCTCTACGGCGCGCGATACGAGGCGTTCCTGGCGTCAGATCCAGATCGCTCGCCGGATGGAAAGGTGACCATCGCGGGCAAGTACTGCGAGTCGACGGACATCCTCATCTCGGACATTCCAATGCCGCCGCTCGCGCCTGGTGACGTGATCGCTGTACCCGCCGCGGGCGCCTACTGCCTGGCGATGGCGAGCAACTACAACGGGATGCCGAGGCCGGAGGTGCTCATGCTGCGCGACGGTCAGGCGCGCGTCATGCGACGCCGCGAAACCCTGGACGACCTGGTGGCGGCCGAAGTCTTCTAGAGAAGACCGAGGACGATGTTGATTTTGGCTGTGGCGCAGCCCTTGACGACTTCACAAGCCACGACCTTGTCAGTCCGAACTACGCCTCCGTTCGTAGTCACACTGGTTGTGAAGCTGCCGGAGCAGGAGGCCTTCACGGACCAAGTCTTGACTGGTGTCGGGGCCGTCTGTGGTGCGTAGTAGCTGAGGGTCACCGAACTGTAGGGTGTGAAGTTCGAACCGGTGAAGTTCGCGATCCCACCGAGCAGTACTGATTGCGTGGCAGGCGTCAGTGTGACCGCGTTCGAATTCCCAGGACACGGGTTCTGAGTCGGGGTTGGAGTTGGGGGCGGGGGCGGCGGGGGTGTCGACGTGGGCGTAGGTGAGGGCCTCGGGGTCGAACCGGGAGTCGACGTCGGACGGGGCGTTGAGCCCGAAGTTGGCGTGGGATGCGCGGTTGGAGTGGACGTCGACCCGGCGCTAGGCGTGACCCCTGGGGTCGGGGTCTGGTTGGCGACCGGGGTCGGCTGCGCTTCCGCCACGCCGGACACCACCTGAAGCGCTGCCTGCTTGTGGCAGGTGTTGCCCCAGCAGATCTTCACCACGTGATCGCCGAGAGCGATATCCCTCGGGATTGTCATGTCGAGTGACACGTTTCCGCCGGCGTCGGCGCGAAACGGATACGTGTGGACGACGCTCCACAGCTGGATCTCACCGACCTGGTTCGCCGGAACATGGGTGGCCGAAATCCTCACCGTTTGGCCGAGCGTCGCTCTGTCCGGCGTCACTGTGAGGGTGGTCGCCTGGGCAACGATCGCGCAAACGCCCAGGACGAGCAGCAGCACCAGGATCGCCGCGATTCCAACGAGGCGCCGCCGGTTCAGCCGCCTTGGGCGCCTTGCCGGCGGCGTAGCTTCCTGACCGTTGGGAGACGGATATGCCATTGCGACCGTCGCGGGCTGAGTCGGAGCGACGACGCGCTCGGCGACCGCGGCGCGAGCGATCGGTACCGTCGAGGCGACGGCGGGCCCCAGCACCATGGTCTTCGCCGCGGCGGGCGCCGGCGCACCGCTCAACGCCGCGGCGAGCGCGTCCACGAACGCCTTCGATGACTCCCAACGCGCATCTGGGTCCTTGGCCAGACCGCGCATCACCACGGCGTCGACCTCGGGACCGAGGGATGGCTCGCGCGAGCTGGGCGCCGGCGGCTCGCGGTGGACCTGCGCGTAAAGCAGCTCCATCAGCGCCTCCCCGTCGAACGGGATGACGCCGGTGAGCATCTCGTAAGCGATCGTGGCGAGCGAGTAGCGGTCGGAGGCCGGTCCCACCCTGCTCCCCGTGACCTGTTCGGGCGCCATATAAGCCGGCGTGCCGGTGGTCACGCCCGTCATCGACTTCAAAGACGTGCCCTGGAGCAGCTTGGCCAGCCCGAAATCGGCGAGCACCGGCGCGTCGTCCGAGGTCAGCAGGACGTTGGCCGGCTTGACGTCGCGATGCACGACGCCGTGGTCATGGGCGTAATCGAGGCCGGCGGCGATCCCGTGCAGGTACTTCAGCGCGGTCGCCGGGTCGAGCTTGCCCTGGTTCATCCGGCCGGCCAGGCTGCCGCCGGGCACGTACTCGACGATCATGTACGGCGTCCCCTCGAACTCGCCGAAGTCGTAGACGTCGACGATGTTCGGATGCCGCATCTTGGCGATCGCCTGGGCCTCGTGGCGGAAGCGGGCCACCGTGTCCGCGTCGGGGCTGATCGCCTGCATCACCTTGACCGCGCCGGTCCGCTCGAGCTGCGTGTGATAGGCGCGGTAGACCAGACCCATGGCCCCCTGGCCGATGAAGTCCTGGACCTCGTACTGACCTAGTTTTGTCCCCTGCGCGACCGGCACGACCGCTGATTATGCGGTTGGACAGTTCGACTTCAGTTCGGGTTAACCATTAGTTGATTTCCATCCTGCGTTGCCGCCGCGCCGGAGCGCCACAATGCCCGCCAAAATCGAGAGCGCGATCTCGGCGGCCGTCCTCGCACCCAGGTCGAGGCCGACCGGGCTCTGGATGCGGGCGATGACGTCTTCGGCGACACCCTTGGCGCGCAGCGCCTCGAGGTGGTGGCCGGTGTGGCGGCGGCTCCCGACCAGCCCGATGAAGCGGGGATTGAGCGGCAGCACCTCTTCGAGGGCCGCCACCAGGTCCTCGGCGTCGTGGTTGGTGTGCACGACCTAGAGGTCGCCGGTCGGGAGAGAGGGCAGGTCGCGCGCCGACTCGACCAGCACCGTGCGGAAGCCAAGGTCGGGCGCCCAACCCGCCAGCGCCCGGGCCACCGGCGTGGCCGCAAAGATGACCAGTGTCGGGGAGGCCGCATAGGGCTCGAGGTAGACCTCGATCGAGCCCAGGTCGTGCCGGTAAGTGCGGAGCTGGGGTGCGCCGCTGGTCGCGATCCCGTTCGCGTCGGCGACCGCCGCCGAGTCGAACTCGCTGCAGCCCAGCGTGCCTGCGAGGGGTGCCGTCCGAGACATCAGGAGCTTTGCCCCCGGTTGGGAGGGTGGCTCGCCGTCGAGCTTGATCACGGTCGCCAGCACGACCTCATCACCGCGGCCGATCCGCTGCGCGAGCTCTTCCTCGACGCTAGGCACGCGCGGGCGCTCGGCTCAAAATCGTGCGGAGCACGTCGATGGCGCGGGAGATCTCGTCGTCCGTCGTCGCGTAGCCGGTCGTCAGACGCAGGCTGCCCAACGCCTGTTCCAGGCTCAGCCCCATCGCGAGCAGCACGTGCGATGGATCGAGCGAACCGGACGCGCAGGCCGAACCGCTCGAGGCGGCTACACCGGCCAGGTCGAGCGCGAGCAGCATGTCCTCACCGCGCCGGCCGGCAAATGCACACGTCGCGAAGTTGGGCAGTCGAGGCTCACCGCCGGTGATGGTCCCACCGAGCTCGAGCAGCGCATCCCGGAGCGAGTCCGCCTGGCGACGCGCCAGATGTGCGCGAGATTCGCGACCGGTGGACGCCGCAGACAAGGCGACGGCTAGCGCGGTCGCCGAGGCCGCGTCTTCCTGGCCCGCCCGCCGGCCCCACTCCTGCGGTCCGCCGAAGAAGAGGGGATCGATCCGCACGCCGTCTCGCACCAGCAGCAACCCGCCGCGGCCAGCGCCGAGCTTGTGGCCGCTGATCGAGACCAGGTCGGCATTCTCGGGTGGCCGCATCCAGCGTGTGCCGGCGCACGCGTCGACGTGTACCAGCGCGCCGACTTCGTGCGCCCGTTTGATCACATCGGCGACGGGCTGGATGGTGCCCACCTCGTTGTTGGCGAGCCCGACGGAAACGAGCGCTGTACCAGGGGTGATCGCATCCACGTCCACCGTGGCCGCGCCGTCCACGCCGGCTACGACCACCTCACGCCCCATCGCCTGCATCCGGCGCACCGCCGCCAGCACCGACTGATGCTCCGCCGCCCACGTCAGGATCCGACCGCTTTTCGGCAGCCGGGCGGCGGCTCCGAACAGCGCGAGGTTGGTCGCCTCGGTGCCGGACGAGACGAACGTCACGTCGGTCCGATTTGTGCTGAGCGTCTCCGCGGCCAGGTCTCGCGCTCGATCGAGCGCGGCCCGCGCCGCTCGTCCTTCGGTGTGCGGGCTGGAGGGATTGCCGGCTGGAACGTTCCGGATCGCGGCCACGACCTCAGGGAGGACTGGAGCTGATCCGGCGTCGTCGAGATAGATCCGGCTCATGGCCGGACTAGCCGCGGCTGTGGTCCGGCTGGTGGATGAGCTCGGTGAGCGTGCCCTGGAAGCCCTTCAGGAAAAGGTGCAGGTCGATGATCTCGTCGACGCTGATCGGCTCGGCGGCGGCCGCTGACGGGGCGAGCGCCTCGACAACTGTCTCGACCTCTTCCACGGCGCCACCCTGGATCGCGAGCACGACGACGAACGTCACCTGGCACTGCGCGCACGTCACCTGGAGGTGAAATCGCTCGTCCTCGTGGCTCAGGACCTGTACGGCACAGCCCTTCAGGCTGCGCCCGCAGACCGGGCAGTTGTAGAACCTCGCGCGGTCGCGAATGAAGTCGATGATGCTCATCGTTCGCGGCCCATATTACGCCCCGAACCTCAGACGCGAGCTTCTAGCGATGGCCCTCGATGCACGTGCACCCTGCCGGTCCGACGATGGCCGAATGCACCGTCCTGGCGGGCAGCTGCATGCGGTCTCCCGGCTTGAGCTCGAGGCGCCGACCCTCGCCCTCGAGGACGAATGTGATCGATCCGTCGACGCAGTAAAGGACCTTCTCAAAGCTATGGCTGTGGGCGGCATAGCGATCTCCTGGACTGTTCGACCACGAGTAGCAACCACTCGCTTCTGTCTGGAGCTTTGACATCAGCTCATCGAAGGTAGGCACGAGGCGATTCTAAGATGGCTGACGTGAGACCCCGGTTCCTCGCCGACTGCAACGTCGGGCGGCTCGCGCGCTGGCTGCGCGCCCTCGGCTACGACGCCTCCTACCACGCGCGTATCGGCGATTCGGAGCTCGTGCGCGAAGCGGCCGCTGAGAACCGGGTGGTCCTGACGCGAGATCGAGACCTGACCAAACGCCGCGTCATCCAGAGCGGTGTCGTACGCGCGATCTTGATCCGCGACGACGACGTGACGAAGCAGCTGCGCCAGGTCTTTGCAGAGCTCGGCCTCGAGCTGAAGGATGCGCTGACCCGCTGCATCGAGTGCAACTCCGAGCTCGAGTCGCGCATGCCGGCGGTGATCGCGGAGCGCGTGCCCCCCTACGTGCGGCGGACACAGTCGCGCTACTCCGAGTGCCCTGAGTGCGGCCGCATCTACTGGGCGGGCACGCACTGGCAGCGCATGCGCGAAGTGCTGCTCGGGCTGTGAGAGACGTCCTGCGCCGGCTGGTCGCCGGCGAGATGAGCGAGGAGGATGCACTGGCCGAGCTGCGACGGATGCAGCTGGACGAGCTGGGCGGGCGGGCGCGGCTCGACCTGGGACGGTATTTGCGTCGGGGCATCCCCGAGGTGGTGCTTGCCTCCGGCAAGTCGCCGCAAGATGCGGCCCGGCTTGTCCTGGCGATGGCGGAGCGGCAAGGGCAGGGACTGATCAGCCGAATGACCGAGGCGCACGGGTCGGCGCTGCGCGATGCGGCGCAGCGGGCCGGTATGCGAGTGACCGCATACCATGCCGCGGCCCGCGTGCTGCGCGAGGGCTTCTCCCCTGAACGGCTCGACGGAAAGGTCGGCATCCTGACCGCCGGCACCTCCGACCTGCCGGTCGCGGATGAAGCGCGCATGATCGCCGAGGCGTGCGGCCTGGACGCTCGAATCGAGGCTGACCTTGGAGTGGCGGGCCTGCATCGATTTGTCGGGCCGCTGGCCGCGGTGCTCGAATGGGGCGCCGACGTGGTCGTCGTCGCAGCCGGCATGGACGGTGTCCTGCCGGGTCTGGTCGCCGGCCTGATCGATGTGCCGGTGATCGGCCTTCCGGTCTCGACCGGCTACGGCCGCGGCGGTGCAGGCGAAGCGGCACTCACGACGATGCTGCAGTCGTGCTCGACCGGCCTGACCGTGGTGAACATCGACAACGGAGTGGGCGCCGGCGCGGCTGCGGCCCTGATTGCGGCGAGGGCTGCTCAGGGACGCCGGCGAGGACGCAGCACCGCCAGGACCGCAAGTGCGATGGCGCCTGCCAACAACAAGCCGAAGACGATGGCGGCAACCGAGCGTGACGCGTCCGCCCCGCCTGGAACCGCGAAGACCAGCGCGAGCACGCCGGTCAGAAGCAGGACTCCCGCCAGCAGCCACGGAAAGCCGCGCCGCCGGCGGCCGTAGAACAACAGCCACAGCCAGCTCGGCTGTTTCCTGGGCTCCGTCACAGGAGCGAAGGCAGCTCCGCGAGGGATTTGATCGTCGGCACCCCGTCGCGCGGAGGCTCTTCCGCGTGTGCGGTCACGATCACAGCTCTCATGCCGAGCGCGCGCGGACCCTCGTAGTCCTCGCGAACACGATCGCCGACGAACATGGTTCGAGCGGGCCCGGTGCCGAGCGCGTCGAGCGCCGCCTGATAGACCTCGGGCGCCGGTTTGCGACGGCCGACCTCGCTCGAGAAGACGATCGCGTCCACCAGCTGGTCGATGCCGTTGCTCCGCACCTGCCGGCGCATCATCGCCGGAGGAAACGGTGCATTCGAGCATATGCCCCGACGCACTTCGTGCTCGCCCAGCCAGGACAGCACTCGCAGCGCATCGGGATCGACCTGAACGGCTTGGTCCCAGGTGCGCTGCTCGGCGTCGAGGATCTCGTGCAACAGGTCGTCCGGCAGCCGCATGCCTGCCCGCTGCCACGTTTCGCGGTAGACGTCCAGATAGTCCACCTCGTCCTCGCTCATGCTTGCGACGTACTCCTCGAGTGGAACCAGAACATCGTGCAGGATGGTCTCCGCCTCCGGCGCGGGCACTCCGAGCGCAGCCTCGATCCGCGGCCGGAACCCGGCCATCACCTGCAGCAGCCGGCCCGAGGGATAGTCAAAAGTCACGAGCGTCCGGCCGTAGTCGAACAGGACTCCGTCGATGCCGGGCATGCGCATATCCTGATGCTCAGCCATGGCGAAACGGCTTACGCATCTTGACGAGAAGGGGGCGGCGCGCATGGTCGACGTCGCGGACAAGATCGCGACAGTGCGCGAGGCGACCGCCGAGTGCATCGTGCGGATGGCGCCGGACACGCTGCGTGCGGTGCGCGAAGGCACGGCAAAGGGCGATGCGCTTCAGGTCGCGCGCGTCGCCGGCATCATGGGCGCGAAACGCACGCCTGACCTGATTCCGCTCTGTCACCCTCTGCCCCTAACGAGCGTGACGGTTGATTTCGAGTTCGTCACCGGCGGGGTGCGCATAGTGACCATGGCGCGCGTCACCGGACAGACCGGCGTCGAGATGGAGGCTCTGACGGCGGCGGCCGTCGCGGGTCTGACGCTGATCGACATGACCAAGGGCGTCGAGCGCGGTGTCTACCTCGAATCGGTGCGCCTGCTCGAAAAATCAGGAGGCCGCTCGGGGACCTGGAAGCGCTAGTGTCCCGGCCCAGAACTAGCTTGCCGGTTGCCGTGCCCTGCGGGCAGGGCAATTTTCGGCTGCGCCGAAAACTCATCCCCTGGTGCGGCCGATCTGCGTTGTTGCCGGCTCCGCTCCTCACTCACGTATTTCCAATACGCACGTTCCGGTGCTCGCCGGCGCCTAGCATCTCGGCCACCCCAGGGGCGATCCGACAATCTATTTCTGTGCCAGGACACTAGTGCACCGCGCCCATGTGATCACCGTGAGCGACGGAGTTTCGGCCGGCACACGGACCGACACCAGCGGTCCCGCCCTGCTCGACTTGCTAGAGCGCGCGCACTTCCAGATTTCAGGACCGGAGGTCGTCCCCGATGACCAGTCGCGCATCAACGACGCGATCGTCGCCGCCGTGGGCGGCGGTGCAGACCTGGTCGTCACCACCGGAGGCACCGGCCTGGGCCCGCGTGACGTCACGCCGCAGGCGACGTCGATGCTGATCGACTACGAGGTGCCCGGGGTGGCCGAGCTGATGCGCAGGGCCGGTGCTTCGAGCACGCCGATGGCGGCTCTCTCGCGCGGGGTCGTAGGTGTGCGGGGCCGGTCGCTGATCATCAACCTGCCGGGCAGCGCGAGGGGCGCGAGCGAATCACTCGAAGCCGTGATTCCGGTGCTCGGCCATGCGATCCAGCTTCTGCACGGCAACACGAAGCACGAGTGAACATAAACGCGGATATCGGCGAGGGGGCGGGCGAGGACGAGGCGATCCTGGCCTGCGTCGACAGCGCGAACATCGCCTGCGGCGTGCACGCCGGCTCGGCGTCGATCACCATCGCCACCGCCTGGCGCTGCCGCACGCTCGGCGTGCAGGTCGGCGCCCATCCGGGCTATGACGACCGCTCTGGATTCGGGCGCATCGAACGTTCGATGTCAGCCTCTGAGATCGAGGCATTGATCGCCTTCCAGGTCGCGAGCCTCGCCGCGGTCGCCCCGATCGCTTACATCAAGCCACACGGCGCGCTGTATCACCGGTGCCAGCGTGACCCGGAGGCGGCCGACGCGCTGGCGCGAGTCGCCAAAGCTCATGGCGTCGGAGTGCTGGGGCAGCCCGGCTTTGAGATCGTCGCCGCAGCCGAGCGGGCAGGCATCCCCGGCTATCGCGAGGGCTTCGCCGATCGCCTGATGCTGCCGGACGGAAGCCTCGCGCCGCGGAGCCAGGCGGGCGCGGTTCTCGACCCGAACCTCGCCACTCAGCAGGCGGTGAGCCTTGCCCGTTCCGGCGGCTACGACACCATCTGCGTGCACGGCGACACGCGGGGGGCCGGCCAGGTCGCGGCGGCGGTGCGCAACGCGCTCCGCGAGGCCGGCATCGAGACCATGCCCCTGCGGCCGTGAATCCCGCTGGCCTGGCATGAGCGCGGAGATAAGGGAGCTCACCGAGCTCGAAGACCTCCGCCAGCTCGCCGAGCTCTTCGCGGTGGTGTGGGGACGCTCCGGCGCGCCGCCGATCAGCTCCGACATCCTGAGGGCGCTGGCGCACTCGGGCAACTACATCTCGGGAGCGTTTCTGGACGGGCGGTTGGCCGGCGGGCTCGTAGGTTGGCTGGGAGGCGCGCCGCCAGGTCAGCTGCTCATGCACTCCCACATCCTTGGCGTATCGCCGGAGCGCGAAGCCCGCGGCCTTGGTTTCGAGCTCAAGCAGCACCAGCGGCGCTGGTGTCTCGCGCGCGGAGTCACGTTGATGGAGTGGACGACCGATCCCCTGGTCCGCCGCAACGTCTACTTCAACCTCACCAAGCTCGGTGCGGTCGCTCCGGTTTACCTCGTCAACTTCTATGGAGAGATGCGAGACGGCATCAACACCGGGGATGAGTCGGACCGCCTGCTCATCCAGTGGCGTCTCGACTCGCAGGCAGTGGAGGATGCGGCAGCGGGCCGGCCCATAGAGCTCGACGTGGAGAAGCTGCGCAGCTGGGGCAGCGACGCCATCGTGACCGTCGGCCCGGCGGGGGAGCCCGTGGTCAAGGCGTCGCCGGCTCGCGTCCTTATATGTCAGGTGCCCGAAGACATCGTCGCCCTGCGACATTCCGACCGTGGCCTGGCACGCGAGTGGCGCATGGCGCTGCGCGATGCGCTCGGCGGATCGATCGACCGCGGTTACCGGATCACAGGTGCGACGCGCTCCGGCTGGTACGTCCTGGAGAACCAATAGACTTTTTCATGTGCTGCAGGTAGGGGACCAAGCGCCCGACTTCAAGCTGCCGACCACGGGCGGGCAGGAGCTGACACTGGGCGACGCGCTCGAGAAATATCGAGCGCTCGTGTTTTTGTTCTATGTCCTCGACTTCACGGGTGGTTGAAGGACAGAGCTGACCGAGTTTCGGTCCAGGAACGACGATGCGGTGGCAAACGGTGTTGGCATTTACGCGATCAGCGTCGATTCGGTTTTCTCGCATCAAGCTTTTGCCAAGGAGCTCGGCGGGCTGCCCTTCGACCTGATCGGCGATTTCGAGCGCAAGATGGTGACCGACTACGGCGTGCGCCGCGACGACGTTGCCGGCTACTCGGGCATGGCGCGCCGCACCATCTTCATCATCGACCGCAGCAGAGTGATCCGATGGACGTGGGTCGCGAAGCGCGAAGAGCCCCAGCCCGACTACGACGCGGTGATCGCGGAAGCGAAGCGGATCGCGAGCGGCGCATGAGCGCGCCCAACAACGTTGTCGAACCGATCGAAAAATCGTGGAAAGAGCTCAACCAGCTGGTCGAGTCGCTCGGGCCGATGGGCCTGACCATGACCGGCCCCGATGGTTGGGCGGTCAAAGACCACCTGGTCCACGTCGCCGCGTGGGAGCACTCGTTGATCGCATTGCTCGACGGGTCAGATCGCAGGTCGGCCATGGGCATCGGCCCGGAAGCGAGCGAAACGGATTCGATCAACGCGGCCGTGTGGTCGCTGCACAGGGAAGAGAAACCCGAGCAAGCACTGGCGTACTTTCGGCAGACACACACTTTGCTGATGAAGCTCCTGGGCGGGATGAGCGACTCCGACCTGGCGCTTCCGTACAACCACTACCAGCGGAACGACCCGCGCGACCCCGGCGACGACCGGCCCGCGCTGGATTGGGTGGCGGGCAACACCTACGAGCACTACGCCGAGCACATCACGTGGATCAATCAGCTGATGAGCAAGTCCAGCACGTCGCGCTGAGCCGCCCGCATCCGCAGGGCTTCATCGATCGGCGTTTCGGCAAATCGGACCTCGTCGCCGGGCGCCAGCTGCGCGGCGACGGGAATCGATGCGCTCGCCACCGTGAGCACCATCGGGTATCCGCCGGCCGTCTGGTGGTCGGCCATGAGCAGGATTGGCTGCCCGCCGGCGGGCACCTGCACCACACCCGCGACCAGGCCGAACGACAGCAGCTCGTCGCCAGGCGCCTCGAGGGGCGGACCTTCGAGCCGGTAGCCCATGCGATTGGAGTCGTGGCTCACGGTAAACGTCGAGCCCAGAAGCGCCTCACGCGATTCGACGTGCAGGCGCGTGAAGTGAGGCCCCGGGATCGCGTGCAGGATGCGGTCGGCGTACCGCGGCTGGAGCCCATCGGCGAGGCTTCGCCCCGCGACAAGTGGACCTGACGGCTCACCGGCCGAGACCACATCGCCCGCGACCAGCGCGCGCCCGTTCATCCCTCCCCGGGCGCACATCAGGTTGGTCGACATCGACCCCAGCCAGCGATCCGCCACGATGCCACCGGCGACAGCGATGTACGCGCGCGCACCGGCGCGGCGCCCACCGAATGTCAGCTGATCCCCAGCGCTGAGGAAGAAACCGGTCCACATCGGGGCCGCGGCGCCGTTGACGAGGGGCTGAAAGTCGGCGCCCGCGATCGCCACCAGACGCGGACCCTCGGCGACCAGGTGCGGCCCGCTGAGCGTGCACTCGAGTGTGGCAGCGCCGCGATCGTTGCCCACGATGAGATTTGCCGCCGTGTGCGCGAAGCGGTCCATGGCACCCCCGGGTGGCACGCCAGACGCGACCGCCTGCGGCCGCCCGATGTCCTGGATGGTCGTCAACAGACCAGGCCGGATGACGCGGAAAACCTCGGTCATTCGCCGACCGAGAAGAACTTCACCCGGTCGCCAGCTCGAAAAAGCGAGGGAGGGTCCGAATCGGGAAGAAAGAGCTTGACCGAGGTGCGGCCGATGAGATGCCACCCACCCGGGCTTACCAGCGGGTAGATACCTGTCTGATGGCCCGCGATGGCCACCGAACCCGCAGGCACCTGGGTCCGCGGCACGGGCCGCCGCGGGAGGGCGAGCTCGTCGGGCAGCGGCCCGAGGTAGGCCCAGCCGGGCACGAAGCCGACCAGGAACACGCGGTAGATCGGGCGTCCATGGAGCTCGATCACCTGGTGGGTCGAGAGGCCCAGCTGCAGCGCCACGGCGTACAGGTCCGGACCGTCGTAGACGACCGGGATCCTGTGCAAGCGGCCAGGTTCGTCCAGGGGCGGACGCTTCGTGGCGAGGCGGTTGATCGCCGCGGCTAGGGCTTGGTGCGTGATCTGGTCGGGGTCGAAGTGCACGGTGACACTGGCGTGTCCGGCCACGGCCTGACGGACGTCGCGCCGTTTTTTCAGTGCAGCGGCAAGGGCGATGGCACGCGTGTTGAGCGCCGTGTCGAGCTTCGTGCCCAGCTCGGCGAGGACCGCCGTGTCACCGAGCGGATGGACGCGGACCCTCACGGTGGAGTGCTGCGGCGGCATGTGCGCTCACAAGGATGGCGTAGAACACGCCGGGAACGAGTCCGAAGCAGAGCAGCCCGACGCACGCGATCCCGATCGCCCACGCGGTGACGATCGCGGCGGCCGTCACATTCCACGTCATGAAGTCGCGCCGCACACCGCGCAGCGCGGCTCGGACGTCGAACAGATCGCGTGGAGCACCGCTCGCCGCAAACGCCGCGGTCGCGTGAGGGATGACGGCGAGGGCGACGAGTCCCCACGGCAGTGCGAGCACCAGCAGGGCGATCACATGGGCGTACGGCTCTCCGTGCGTCGCCCCGTGGAGTGCAGCCGCCAGCGGGTTGAGTGCGATCGCGTATGGCAGCAACGTCAGCATCACCAGGAGGGATGTCCAGAATCCGTCTGACAGCAACCGGAGCGAGATCCGCCACGGCGGTGGCCCCCCGTGAGGGTCCTGCTCCGCTGCCCGCGTCGCCGCGATCGCGTAACCCAGCAGCGGGATGAACAGCACCGGAAGGAAGAGAACGCTGAAAAAGCCCGGGATCCAGGTCGACTTCCAGCTTGCGCGAAACGGCCACGCGAACGAGTCGGCGACCAGCCTCACGCGGCAACCATAAGGCTCGGAATAATCGCTCCAGCGCGGCCCGCGCTAGGGCACGCGCCTACTGGGCTTGAGCCTCGAGCTCGTCTCCCAGAAGGTTCTCCTGCAGCATGTAGGCGCATCCGTACGGGTCGCGGAACCCAAGCGCCTTCACGCTCACGTTCATCTCGGTATGCAGGAAAAGCCCTTCGATGATGCCGGCGTGGAACCGGCAGATCACGGGCGCGCGTCTGCACACCTCGGCGAACAGGCAGTTGGTGCAGTGGATGATGCCGCCTCGATCCATGTCGTACTCCGAGCCCATCTCCTGCATCGGCTCGAGCGCCGCCACCGGTGACTTCGCGCCCGGCATTGATATCGCCTCTCCGAAGCTCCGGCCGGCCCGCCGCACCGCGTGGCTGCCGACGTCGCCCAGCTCGTCGAAGGCGCGGGCGAGGGATTCCCCCACGATGTCATAGCGCCGCATCGGGTGGCTGATCTGCACCGGGCCGCCCGTGAGCTTGTAGATCTTGGCCGGCTTGCCCGGTAGGCCGCGCCGGTGGGCGACTTCAAGGTAGCCCAGCGCCACCAGGCGTTCCAGGTGCTCAAAGGCCACTGAACGATGAACACCGGATTCGCGCGCAACGTCCTCGACGCTCCGAGGTTTCCGGTCGGCGTAGAAGCGAAGAAGGATGTCGCGCCGCGTGAAGTCACGTAGCGCCCCCAGGGCGCGCTCCATGTCCCCAGCCATCTTTTCGCAGCATAGAACGCGTATGGAAGGTTTGTCGGCTACAGAGACAAGAATTGGAGCGTCTGTTCGATTGATAATGGAGGGAGCGCGGGTCCCTCGGGACCCCGCATCGGGGGGTGATTCGAGATGACGGCCGCGAGGTGGTCGTGGAGAACGATCGGCGCTCTGGCGGCGGCGGGCTATCTCGCCGTGCCCGTGCCTCCCGTGCCCATACCGTCCCTTCATCCCGCGCCGGTGGCCCTTCCTTCACCGTCGCTTCCGGCAGTGGTGGCGACGCCATCGCTTCCGGCGATCACTGCGCTGCCCACGCAGATTCCGGCGACAGCCGCCCCCACCCAGGGGGCGAGCGGCGGCGGGTCCCTTCCGGCCGGTAACGCGGGGAATACCGCGGGCGCCACGAACCGGCCCACCGCCAACCCCAGCCGAGGCATCGCGATCCCGTTCACCGCGATTTACGTGTCCTCGCCCCTGGACATCGCATTGCTCGGGGCGCTCGTGACGCTTCCACTCCTGTTCGGAATCTGGATGCTTCTTTTCGGCAGAACCTTCGCCGAGGCGCGGCGCGCGCGCGATGCCCAGGTGAGGCTGATGCTCGCCGCCGACCTGGGGCTGAGGCCTCGAGATCTCACATCGATGAGCACGCGCGCGCTGTTCGGGCTGCGCGAGAAGTCGGCGTTCGACGAGCTGACCGGCGTGCTGCGGAGGGCCGCGGGCATCTCCGCCGCGGAGCGGGAGATCGTGCGCTCGCGCCGCCACGGTTTGCCGCTGACGGTGGCCTTCGTCGATCTCGACGGGCTGAAGGAGGAAAACGACAGCCACGGCCATCCCGCCGGGGACGCCTTGCTTCGTGGCCTGATCCAGGCTCTGAAGGACGGCCTTCGCGCCGAGGACGTGGTGTTTCGCTATGGAGGCGATGAGTTCGTCTGCGTTCTGCCCGACACGACCACCAAGCGGGCGCGGATCCGGCTGAGCGAGATTCAGATGGAGGCGGCCAAGGCCGGCGTTCGCTTCTGCGTGGGTGTGGCCCAGCTCCAGAAGTCGGACGACGTGGTGTCGATTTTTGCCCGCGCCGACAGCGACCTGTACGAGTTCAAGGCCAACCGGGGAGAGATCGTGCAGCTCCGGTCGGCCGACCAGCAGCGTGGAGCGACGGCCTCGGGCACCTGAGCCCCAAAGCCGAATCAGTGTTTAGTGGGTTGAAACCCGCTAAATAGTGCGGTGAATTCGGGTACAGGCTGGTACTCGCGCGTATCTGACAGAGGGAAGGGGGGTCTTTGCTGACCAACACCCTCAAGGGGGAGTGCCTGGATGTCACGGGGCTTCCGAGAACGCATCGCGGTTTCGCTGCTCGGGGCGGCGCTTGTCATGGGAGCCGTGCTTGGTGTCATGACCGTCAGGTCTTTCACCCAGCCGGCCTCCACCTCGCTGGTGTCCCAGGGCCAGGTGTCGGGCGCACAGGCCGGCGCCAGCCCGGCCGCCATGCCTGGCGCTCCCGGCACGGGCGGCGCTCCATCGGGTGGCAGTGGAGGCGCGGTGAGCGGCGGCACGATCACGATCGGCGGCTTTTTCGACATCACGGGACCAGTTGACTCATCGGTCGAGCGCGACACCGTGCGCGCCTACATGCAGGCGGTCAACGCCTCAGGCGGCATCAACGGCCGGCAGGTTCAGTACGTGTGGTGCGACTCGAAATACGACGCCAGCTCGGCCCACGCGTGCGCCCAGTACCTGATCTCGCAGAACGTGCTCGCGGTGGTCGGCCTCACGGCGCCGCTGGGCGAGAACAACGAGATCAGGACGCTGACCTCGCAGGGCATCCCGGTCATCGGCGGCCTCGGCACGCCGGCCGAGTACACAGATCCTCTGGCCTTCCCGACCTCCGCCAACTTCTACCGCTACGGCACGGCGATCGCCGATGAGGCACGGTCGCTCGGCGCGAAGCATCCCGCGGTGGTCGTCCTCGGCGACGTGCCTTGGGTGCACCCTGTCGAGGCAAACCTTCTCAACCGCCTCGCGGCCGACGGCATCGGCTACACGGACGTCGAGGAGGTGTCGGCGACCCAGGCCAACTACACGTCGACTGTTTTCAATCTCCAGCACTCCCACCATGGCCCGAGCGGCGGCGGCGCCTCGCCGAACTATTCGTGCGCCGCGGGCGACCGGTCGTGCCCGGACTACGTCATCGCCGCCCTCGACCCGTTCAGCTATCACCGTCTGTTCGACGCCATGGAAGCGGCCAACTGGTACCCCGGTGTCCTCGGGGCGGGGCTGGACAAGTTCAACGTGCAGAAGTCGTACGACGGGGAGCTGCGCAACGCGCATTCGCTGGTGCCCTTCCTTTCTCCTTACGACCACCAGGGCAACGCCACGGTGCGCCAGTACCTCGGTACTGTGCAGCATTTCTATCCGGGTCAGTTCCAGGCGCTCGACATCTACACGCAGCACGCCTGGACCGCGGCGATGGTTTTTGTGGAGGCGGCGCGCAAGGCCGGGAAGAACTTGTCGCGCGACTCATTGGTGCAGGCGCTGGACGGCATACAAGAATTCCAGACCGGATGGTCGGTGCCGTTGTCCTACGGCTCAGGCAACCATGACCCGAACCGTTGCTTCACCTACACGGCGAACAACGGCAACGGCTGGCACACGACGTCCGGTTGGGTCTGCACGTGACGGCGTAAGCGGATGGGTGCATTCGCGGCGTACACGATCATCGGCCTGGGCCTGGGAGGCATCTTCTCCCTGGCCGCGCTCGGCATCGTCCTCATCTACCGCACGACCGGCGTCCTCAACTTCGCCCACGGGGCGATGGGCATGTTCTCGACGTTTGTCGCGTGGCAGGTCTTCTACGGATGGTCGCATCCGTTCTGGCCCACCTGGCTCTCGACCCTGCTCGCCGTCCTCGCCGGACTGATCTTCGCGGCGATCATGGGGCTGACCCTGGAGTTCGCGGTATTCCGCTGGGTCCGGACGCGAGAGCCCGTCGTGAAGGCGGTCATCACCATCGGCGTTTTGCTGGCTCTGCAGTCGGCCGCCTCGCTGATCTGGAAGAACAACCAGTACCACCTGCCGATCTATCTCGCGCCGCAGCAGGCGACATTCCAGCTCGCGGGCGTGCCCATCGGAGCCAACTACATCGTCATCGTCGTGATGGCGCTCGGACTTGCCTTCGGCCTGGGCGCCTTCCTGCGCTACACGAGCTTCGGCCGCGCGATGAGGGCGGTGTCCGACAGCCCGACCTCGGCGTCGCTGTGGGGCGTCCCGGTCAACAAGGTGAGCGCGGTGAGCTGGATGCTGGGCAGCCTGGTGGCGGCGCTGGCCGGGATCCTGATCACCCCGTTCATCAACTTCGACACCACGAGCCTGACCCTGCTGATCATCGACGCCCTCGCGGCAGCTCTGATCGGCGGCCTCGTCTCGCTGCCCCTCACGGTGCTGGGAGGCTTCGTCCTCGGCCTGCTGGAGACCTATCCGACCATCTGGATCCAGTCGCTCGGATTTCCACGACTCGTCGCGCTGCTCGTGATCATCGCCGTCCTGATCGTCCGCAATCCGCGCGGTTTCGCGGTGGTGGCGAAGTGACGTCGCGCCTGATGTTCCGCGTGCTTGCGGCTCTTGTCGCCTTCACGGTGCTGGCGCGCATCCCGGTCGGCTTCGACGTCGGCTTCAAGTTCGACGCCGCGCTCGCGGTGATCTGGGCGTTCGGATTGTTGAGTCTCGTCCTCCTCACCGGGTACGTCGGCCAGATCTCGCTGTGCCAGGCGACGTTTGCCGGAGTGGGCGCTTACACGGCCGGTCTCATGGTCGCCGGCTTTCATGCCGACTACCTGGTCGCGGTCGTTGCCGGCGTGGCCGCGGCCTTCGTGCTGGGCGTGATCGTCGGCATCCCCGCCCTGCGGCTGCGCGGCATCACGCTCGCGATCGTGACGCTCGGCATCGCGCTGGTCTTCGACCGCTACGTGTTCCAGGACCACGCGTTCGAGTGGTTCACCGGTGGGACCGCCGGCTGGCGGGTCGACCAGGCCACCATGTTCGGCCTCCAGATGGATTCCTCGAAGCACCTGATGGCCGCCTACATCGTGCTGCTTGCGCTTTTCTGCGTGGTCGCCTTGCTGATGGTCAACCTGCACGACTCGGGCGCGGGAAGGCGGCTGCGCGCGATTCGCGACTCAGAGCTGGCCGCGGCGACGATGGGCGTGAACCTGACGCGATACAAGCTGCTCGCATTCGGCATGTCGGCGGCGATCGCGGGCCTCGGCGGTTCGTTCTACCCGCTGGTCGCCGGCTCGGTCAGCCCCCAGCCGTTCTGGCTTTTCACGTCGCTGCAATTTGCGGCGATCGCCGTGCTGATGGGGGTCCGATACGTCCCCGCCGCCGCGCTCGGGGGCGTGTTCATGGCCGTTGTGCCCGACGTGCTGACCCGTTTCGGCCACGGGACTTTCATGGGCCGCGCGTACGACATCTCCTATGACTGGTTCCAGATCGCGGTCGGGGTGCTCCTGATCGTTCAGCTCATCGCGCTGCCGGATGGTGTCTGGGGCGACCTGCGCGCCCGGGCCCTCCATGCATGGTCCGCCGCCGGCGCCCTCGGTGGCAGAAAGGTGAAGGTGGCATGACGATGCTGCGCGTGCGCGACGCGACGGTCCGCTTCGGCGGCATCGTCGCGCTCGATGGGATCTCGCTCGACCTGAATCGTGGCGAGATACTCGGCCTGATCGGTCCCAACGGGGCGGGCAAGACCACGCTTTTCAACTGCATCTCAGGCGTGATCCGGCCAGACCACGGCTCGATCCTTTTCGAGACCAACGACCTGACCTACGCGCCACCGCACGAGCGCGCGCGGCTCGGCATCGCGCGCACCTTCCAGAACCTCCAGCTGTGGGGCTCGATGACAGTCGAAGAAAACCTCATGGTGCCCATGGACGCGCTGGGGCGGCGCAACACGTTCAGCGACGCGCTGTACCTGCCGTTCTCAGCCTACGCGGAGAGGGCGTCATCCGAGCGCGCGCGCGCGATCCTCCACGTGCTCGACCTCGGGCGCTATGCGCGAACACCGGCGGGCGATCTGCCGGCCGGCATCCAGCGGCGCGTCGAGATCGCCCGCGCCCTGGCGATGCGGCCAAGGCTGCTGCTGCTGGACGAGCCCGCGGCGGGGCTTGACGCGCAGGAGACCGCGCACCTCGCTGACCTGCTGCACGCGGTGAGAGAACGCTTCCACGTGTCGATGCTGCTGGTCGATCACGACATGAGCCTGGTGATGCGGGTATGCGATTTTGTCTATGTCCTCGACTTCGGCAAGCTGCTGGCCCATGGCAGGCCCGCCGCGATCCGCGACGACCCGAAGGTCATCGCGGCGTATCTCGGCGAGGAGTCGAAGAAGCCGGCCGGCGACGTCGCGACAGTGGCGACGCCCAGGGAAGGGCCGCCGCTGCTCGAGGTCGACCGGCTCGCGGCCGGCTACGGAGGCCTGGAGGTCATTCGCGACGTGACCCTTTCCGTCCGGCCCGGCGAGGTGGTCGCCTGCATCGGGGCCAACGGAGCCGGGAAGACCACGACTCTGCGCGCCATCTCGGGCATGATCCACGCCCGCGGAGGCAAGGTCACGTTCGCCGGCAAGGATGTCACGGGCAGCTCGGCGGAGCGCATCACCAAGCTCGGGCTGGTCCACATCCCCGAGGGCCGCGGCCTGTTTCCGACGATCAGCGTCGAGGACACGCTGAGGCTTGTTTCCAACACCGCCGGCCACGAGGTCGATCCCGCGCCGGCGTTCGACCTGTTTCCCAAGCTCCGCCAGCGGCGTCGCCAGCTCGTCGGCACGCTGTCCGGCGGGGAGCAGCAGATGGTCGCGCTTGCCCGCGCGATCCTCTCCCAGCCGCGGCTCGTGATGATCGACGAGATGTCGCAGGGCCTCGCCCCAACCGTTGTCCGCCAGCTGTTCGACATCGTCCGCGTCTTCCGCGAGCAGGGCATCGCGGTCCTCCTGGTGGAGCAGTTCGTGGAGTCGGCGCTGGACGTCGCTGATCGTGCGTACGTGTTTGAACACGGGACCATCGCCCTCAGCGGGCCGGCGGTCGAGCTGCGCAACGACCGCAAGCTCGTTACCGGCTCGTACCTCGGCACGGCCGTCGACGCGACGGCGATCGCTGCCAACGGCAACGGCCATCACATCGACCCTGCATTGATGGAGATCCTGTCGGTCAGGGTTCCAGCCAAGGTCAAGCGCGCGCTCGAGGAGCGCGCGGAAAACGAAGGCCGCCCCGCCGGAGCGGTCGTGGTCGAGCTCCTGGGAAAGGTGGACGATCAATGAGACGCCTCTTCATCGCGCTGAACTGCGTGGTGCTGGCCGTCGCTTCGGTGGTGCTGATCCCGGCATTTGCGCTTGCCGACGTCCCTTCCAGCTACACGAGCTACGGCTACGCGACCGGGGTTCATGGCATCGCGGGCAGTGACGCGTTCCCCAACTTCCAGAACGGAGCGGTCAACAACCGATATCCGATGGCGGAGGTCCTGCAGGACGCAAGCCCGTCGTCGACGGCGAAGGCGACGTATTCGGACAGCGGTCCGGCCGTCGCGACGGTGGGGTCGTCATACAACCAGGGCTGCAGCCAGTCCGGCAGCCAACCGCCTCCGCCGCAGATCTGCCAGAACCCGAACAACCAGGTGCCGTACGCCAACGCGACGTATCCAGGTCCGTCACACGGGCACATCGACCAATGCAACGGTTGCGGAAATGGGCCCTACGCTGACGCGAACGCGGGTCAGATGAACGCAGACGCATCGGGCTATTACGCGGGCGGCGGCACGCAACCGTTCAGCGGCGCATCGGGCAAGACCAACACCGTCATGGACTCGGGCGGCACGCTGACAGTCACCACGCATTCGGAGGTCGACAGCTTTGTGATCGGCACCGTCAAGGTCAGCAAGGTGATGGTCGACATCAACGCGACCAGCACCCTGTCGGGCGGCGGTGGGGACGCGCACGTCACCGCTGGCCAGGTCACCGCCAACGGGCAGCCGGTGGCGGTCAACGACCAGGGAGTGACGATCCAGGACAAGCAGCCTGTTCCATGCACCTCGGCGCCGAAACCGCCCGCCGCTCAGCCGCCACCGGCTCCATCTCCGCCGTCGGGCCCGATACCGCCCCTGCCCGTGGGCGGCAACTCCGGGAGCTCCGGCAGCGCCTCCAGGCCAGGCTCTTCGTCCGGATGCGTCCCCGTCGTGAACGTGACGTACATCACGATCTTCACGGTCGCGCCGACCAAGACGGTCGACGGCAGCCACGTGACGATCTGGGCGACCGGTCTTCACATCAAGGTCACCCAACCATCGCCAGGCCCCGGCGTACCCAGCCAGAGCGCGGAGTATGTCCTGGGCGAAGGATTCGTGGACCTCCAGACCGGCAGCGGCGGGGTCATGGGCTTTGAGGCCTTTGGCGGATTCGGCGGCTTTGGCGGCGGCGACTTCGGAGGGTTCGGCGACCAGGGCGGCGCGGGCGGCGGCCCGGGCGCCGCGGCGAGTCAGCTGGGTGCCACGCTCACCGCGGACCGCATACCACTGGCCTTCATGTTCCTGACCCTCGAGGCGCTGCTGCTGGCGTCGGCCGCGGCCTGGGTCTGGGCGCGCAACGCTCCATCGGGCAAAGTCCCCGATGAGGTGCTCTCACCGTGATCGCGGGTCTTCGCCACCGACCGGTCACGGCGTACTGCGAGGCAGACAGGTGGAAATTCGATCCTCGCTACACGCAGGGGCGCTGCCCGATCTGCGGTTGGAAGCCGGAGGGTGCGCCGAACGCGCCTCGCTGGCTGGCCATCGCCAACCGGTTGGACTGGGAGATGCTCGGGCTTTTCCTGCTCGCCGACGTGCTCGTCCTGCTGGGCCTGATCGTGGCCCACGCGGCGGGAATCCTGCCGGCGAATCGCTAGGTCTTCCTGCGCACCTGCACCGTAAATCCGTCATCCGAAGGGCTCACCTCGACGTCGCCCGCCCGGATGCGGATTCCATCTTCGACTCGCGTCGCGACGAGGGAGCCTTCGAAGACCAGCTCGGAGAACCGCCACTCCTTCGCGTGCTTGCGCATGCGCACGATCACGCCCTGCGGGCTGCGCCAGACCCCCTCGCCGGAGGGCTTGAACCCGCGGGTGACCAGCTCGCCGAGCTGGTCCGGGATCGCCTCGGGGGGCGGCTTCGCCGCCGGCCAGACCACGGGCTTGTCTCTCTCGGCATGCGGGTTGGGCAGGACGCGGAGGTCCGGCTTGCGGCTGCGGGCCTGCTCGAGGGAGAGGCGTAGCAGCTCCGAACCCTCTTCCTGCTCGAAGAACGCCCCGGAGATGCGAGAGGGGTCATGCGACCGGCGGATGCAGTTGGCGCAGTCCGGCTCGCCGTCGACTGCTGTATAGCTACCTTCGGCGAGGGTCTGGCCGCAGAGAGTCGTGACCGTGCCCGCGCGCGGGACCTTTGGAGTGAGATGGATCCGCCCCCCGGACTTGCGGCGGACGGACTCGAGCTTGATCCTGTGCACGGCTTCAATAATGGGCGACCCAGCCCCACCCGCGCTTCGCGCCACCTCCCCATGAATGGGGAGGAGCTTATTGCTCATGCCGCTCGTTTTCACGGCATCGTCAAACCCTGTGTCAACGCCGGGTAGAGGTACCGGCGTGGGCGCTTATCTAGCACAGTCCATGAGCCTGCTGATCGCGCCCTCCACCCGGACCGCCCTTCGCCGGCCAGCCCTGGCCCTGGCGGAGGAACCGCATTACGACCCGCGGGACGTGCGCCGCACGGTGGCCGCGCTCGAGAGGGCGGCCAACCGGGCTCCCTCGATGGGCCTCCTGGTGCGCAGCGACCTGTCGGGGCTCAAGGTCGCGGACGTCCGCCGGGCCCTGGGGGGCCTTCCCTCGCCAGGCGACTACCGCGTCGTGATCAAGCCGCTCCGCTTTCGGAAACGGCCTCACCTTTCCGGCCTCTGCGAGTTCGACGTGGGCCGGATCATCATCCGCGTACCGGAACCGTTCCGGCCGTTTGACGAGGTCGTCTACGTCAACGCACGGCGCAAGCCGGGGGCCGCGATGAAGTTCGCCTGGTTGTCCGAAAAGGTCAGGTTCCGAAACCGGCGGGACGTGCTGCGGTTTGTCTACCTGCACGAATGGCTTCACTGGTACCTCCGCGAGATGCGGGGCCGACGGGCCGGCGCGGAGACGGCCTGTGACCGGTTTGCGCTGCGCAACTTCCGGCGCCGCCAGGTGAGCGTCGACGACGCGCTCGAGGCGCTGCAGGGAACGCGGATGCAGGTGCTGCCGGAAGGGATCCCGCGCCGCTGGCGCCAACCGTACCTATCGCGTTAGGCGAATACGAGTCTTTGGCGCCAAAGGTACCTATCGAGTCGGCGGAACTGCGGGTCCAGTAACGAGGCGCGTTGCGCTGGTCTGTCTCGGGGTCGGGAGAGGCGTGAGGGTTGCCTCGACCTGCTCCCGCAGATACTCGAACGCCGGCGGTAGGGACAGCCTCTCCCCCAGGTGCTCCTTCGCCTCGTCGGTGGAGAAGCCCGGGCCCATCGTCGCGATCTCGAACAGGACTCCGCTCGGTTCCCTGAAGTAGATCGAGCGGAAATAGAAGCGGTCGATGACCGGCGTGGGACTGCCGCCCCCCGCAACGACCTGGTCGCGCCAGGCCGGGTGGTCGTCCATCGTCGAGGACCACGCGACGTGGTGGACGGTGCCTGAGCCGCCAAGGGCTCGAGCCTCGGGAGCCGCGTCGTAGACGTAAAAGGAGCCGCGCGTCTCGCCACGCGATTCGTAGCTGTCCGATCCAGTCCCCTCGAAACCGAGCGTTTCGGTGAGGAACTCGTGGCTCGCGTGGCGCCGGCTCTCAAACGCCCGCACGCCGGCAAAGCCCCGGAGGGCAAGGTGCGGCGGGATTTCCGGGTGGCGCGCGACGAGCGGCCTGTCCCGCGGCGCCTCGGCGATGAGCTCGAACCCAAGGCCTTCCGGGTCGTCGAAGCGAAGCCGATCCTCTTCGCGGACCGAGTCGATGCCGGAGGAGGCAAGGCGCCCCGCCCAGAACTCGAGCGCCTCGTCACCGGCCACCCTGAACGCGATACGGTGGATCATCCCCGCGCCGGCGCGGCCTCGGGCCAGGCCCGGGTACTCGAAGAACGTGAGGTCTGCGCCGGGGCTTCCGTCCTCGTCGGCGTAGAAGAGGTGGTAGACGGCGGGGTTGTCCTGGTTGACGGTCTTCTTGACCAGCCGGAGCCCCATCACGCCGGTGTAGAAGAGGACGTTTTTGGTGGCGTCGGCCGTGATCGCGCTGATGTGGTGGATTCCGTTGAGGGCCTTCATTCGCTCAGTTCTACCCATTCCCATGGCGCATTTGTTCCAGCCGACATAATCGGGCTATGGCTGTGCGGGTGGTGGGGTTTGACGGCGATGACACGCTCTGGCACAGCGAAACCCGATTTCACGTAACGCAGAGCGAATTCAGGGATCTGCTGAAGCGGCACGTCCCCGACGCGGACATCGACACGCGGCTGGCCGAGATGGAGATGAAGAACCTGAGCATCTACGGCTACGGGGTGAAGTCGTTCACGCTGTCGATGATCGAGACCGCGATCGAGCTGACGGAAGCGCGCATCCCCGCGGCCGACGTCGAGACCATCCTTGGCTGGGGCAAGCGGATGCTGATGGAACCGACCGCGCTTCTCGACGGGGTCGAAGAAACGCTTCGCGCGCTCGCCGGCCGCTACGACCTGCTGCTCATCACCAAAGGTGATCTCTTCGACCAGGAGAGCAAGCTGGCGCGGTCAGGGTTGGGTGAGATGTTCCTCGGAGTCGAGATCCTCAGCGAGAAGAACGTCGAGACGTATCGCGGTGTGTTCCACCGCCGTGGCATCAAGGCCGAGGACTTCGTGATGGTCGGCAACTCGCTGCGTTCGGACATCGTGCCTGTCGTGGCGCTGGGCGCGCATGCGTTTCACATTCCTTACGAGGTGACCTGGCACCACGAAAACGTGCCCGAGGATGAGCTGCCGGTGCAGGGCTGGCGCCCTCTCTCCGCGATCCGGGAGCTGCCGGCCGCGCTCGAAGAGCTCTAGGTCGCGTTTCCCAAGTCGGCGCCGGTGATAAGGACCATTTTCAGTGTATCGCGCGCCCAGGGGCTTGCGGCAAGGCCCGGGTCGTGCCGCAGAATCTCCAGCCGCAACCTGAACCTACGGACGGAAATGGGGGTGGCGTATGGCCGAACATGCCGTGGTCGTAGCCGGAGGCGGCCCGACGGGGCTGATGTTGGCGGGCGAGCTGGCGCTGGCGGGGGTCGACGTTGCCATCGTCGAGCGGCGCGCCGGCCAGGAGGTCATCGGCTCGCGGGCAGGCGGGCTGCACTCACGCACGATCGAGGTTTTCGATCAGCGTGGAATCGCTGATCGGTTCCTTTCGCAGGGGCAGGTGGCCCAGGTCGCGGGGTTCGCATGGATCCGTTTGGACATCAGCGACTTTCCCACCCGGCACCCCTACGGGCTGGGGCTGAGGCAGAACCACATCGAGCGCATTCTCGCCGGCTGGGTCGGCGAGCTCGAGGTGCCGATCCATTTCGGACGTGAGGTGACCGGTTTCGCGCAGGACGACACCGGCGTCGACGTCGCGTTGTCCGACGGCCTGTCGCTGCGGGCCCAATATCTCGTCGGGTGCGACGGCGGTCGCAGCCTGATCCGTAAAGCAGCCGGTATCGAGTTCCCCGGCTGGGATCCGACTGCCAGCAGCCTGATCGCTCAGGTCGAGATGGACCAGGAGCCGGAGTGGGGCCTCCGCCGCGACGCCGTCGGCGTCCATGCCCTGTCCAGGTTGGAGGATGGACCGGTGGGGGTCCTGGTCACCGAACAGGACCTCGGACACACCGGAGAGCCCACCCTGCGTGATCTCAGCGAGGCGCTCATCGCCGTTTACGGGACCGATTACGGGGTCCACAGTCCTACTTCGATCTCGAGGTTCACCGACATGACCCGGCAGGCGGCGTCCTACCGCGCCAGACGGGTTCTGCTGGCCGGCGACGCCGCACACGTGCATCCCCCGGTGGGTGGACAGGGCCTCCAGATCGGTGTGCAGGATGCGGTGAATCTGGGATGGAAGCTGGCCCAGGTGGTCAAGGAGACGTCGCAGGAGAGCCTGCTGGATACCTACCACGCCGAGCGCCACCCGATCGCGGCCCGCGCGCTGCACAACACCATGGCGCAAACAGCGCTCCTCCGCTCCGACGAACGTACCGAGGCACTGCGGGACACCATGTCCGAGCTGCTGAGCATGGACGAACCGCGCAAACGGATCGCCGCGATGATGTCCGGCCTGGATATTCATTACGACCTCGGTGAGGGGCACCCACTGCTCGGGCGCCGCATGCCCGATCTCGACCTGGTCACGGCCAACGGCTCGCTGCGGGTATTCACCCTCTTGCACGATGCCCGGCCGGTGCTGCTCAACCTCCATAGGGCCGGCAGATTCGACGTCACGCCGTGGGCGGATCGAGTTCAGATGATCGACGCCAAATATGCCGGTAATTGGGAGCTTCCGGTCCTGGGCCAGGTCGCAGCCCCCGCTGGCGTGCTGATCAGACCCGATGGATACGTCGCCTGGGTGGGGGACGGCACAGACACCGGATTGCGCGATGCGCTGGCTACCTGGTTCGGATCAGCCTAGGCCGCCCCCGCCCGCGCGCCGCCGCCGGTCATCAGGAGCCCGAGGCGTTCCTCGGGCGTGTCCGGCGGCTCGATGCTGACGATCTTGCCCTCGTACATCACGGCGATCCGGTCGGACAGCGACCTCACCTCGTCCAGCTCCGCCGACACCAGCAGCACGGCGGCGCCCGCGTCGCGCTCTTTGACGATCTGGCGGTGGATGAACTCGATGGCGCCTATGTCGACGCCTCGTGTCGGCTGCGCGGCCAGCAGGACCTTCGGGTTGCTGCCCATCTCGCGCGCGACGATCACCTTCTGCTGGTTGCCACCGGAAAGGTTTCGCGCGGCGACGTCGATGCTCGGCGTCCTGATGTCGTAATCCTTGACCAGTCGCATCGCCCAATTCCGAATCGCCACGAGACGCAGGACGAACTCGTGCCAAGAAAACGTCGCCGTGCGCTCCCTTCCCAGGATCGAGTTCTCCGCGATCGAGAAGCCGAGCACGAGGCCAGTGCCCCGCCGATCCTCCGGGATGAACGCGACCCCTGCGTCGCGCTCGGTATTGGCGTCCATCGTGGTGATGTCGCGGTCGGCGAGCACGACCCGACCGCCTGTCGCGCGGCGAGTTCCCGCGAGCACCTCCATCAGCTCGCTCTGACCGTTGCCCTCCACGCCGGCGATGCCGAGTATCTCTCCATACCGAAGATCGAACGACACGCCTTTCAACGCGGGAACAGATCGATCCGAGCTGGCCGTCAGGTCTTCGACCTTCATCGCCACCGCGCCGGGTTGCGCGGGCTTCTTGTCCACGCGCAGAAGCACCTCGCGGCCGACCATCAGCGTGGCGATCTCCTCTTCGTTCGTTTCTCTGGTGGTCAGATGCCCGACCACCTTGCCGCGCCTCATCACCGTGATCCGATCGGAGATCTCGAGCACCTCTTTGAGCTTGTGGCTGATGAAGATGATGGTCTTGCCTGACTTCACCAGGTCCCGCAGCACGACGAAGAGCTCCTTCGTCTCCTGCGGCGTGAGCACGCCGGTCGGCTCATCGAGGATGAGAATGTTGGCGCCGCGGTAGAGAACCTTCACGATCTCGGCGCGCTGCTGCAGGCCGACGGGCAGGTCGCCCATGCGCGCGTCCGGGTCGAGCGCCAGGCCGTAGCTCTTGGTCAGGTCGGCGATCGCCGCCCTGGCGTGAGAGTGGTCGTAAAAGTCCGGACCTGTCACCGGCTCGCGGCCGAGCATGATGTTCTCGCCGACGGAGAACACGGGGATCAGCATGAAGTGCTGGTGCACCATGCCGATGCCGAGCCCGATGGCGTCGCGCGGGCCGGTGATGTGGACGGTCTTCCCGTCGATCACGATCTCGCCCGAGTCGGGGTGAATCAGGCCGTACAGGATGTTCATAAGGGTCGACTTGCCCGCGCCGTTCTCGCCGACTAGGGCATGGATCTCGCCATGGCGGACGCTGAAGTCGACGTGATTGTTGGCGAGCACGCCCGGAAACTGCTTGGTGATGCCGCGCATGTCGACCGCGAGCGGACTGGACTCGCTCATTCCGAGCCTGGCACGTAGGGCAGGCCGTCGGCGGCCGGTGGCGTGCTCCGTCCGACCAGTCCCGCCAGCACGATGAGGGTCAGAAGATAGGGCAGCATGCTCAGCAGGTATGGCGAGACGTGGATGATGGAGTTGTTGGCGTAGATGGCTTCGCCGAGTCCGAAGATCAGGCAAGCGATGAACGCGCCAAAGGGCGTCCATTTGCCGAAGATCATCGCGGCCAGCGCAATGTATCCGCGCCCGTCGGTCATGCCGGGCACGAACGTGTTGGAGATCCCGATGGCCAGAAACGCGCCTGCAAGTCCCGAGAACAGGCCGCTTGTGATCACGGCGCCGTAGCGCAGCATGAAGACATTGATGCCCGCCGTGTCTGCGGCCTGAGGGTGCTCGCCGACGGCCCGGATGCGGAGGCCGAGCCGGGTCCTGAACAGCACGATATGCGTAAGGAACAGCAAGACAAGGGCGGCGTAGACGACCACATTCTGTTGAAACAGCACCTTGCCGAAGAACGGGATCTGCTCCAGGCCGGGGATGTTCAGGTTGGGCAGCAGATCGCTCTGTCCGAGGTGACCGACGTCCTGCAACCCGTAGATGCGGTTGACCAGGAACACGGTCAGTCCGCCCGCGAAGATGTTGATGGCGATCCCGCTGACGATCTGGTCGGCTCGGAACTGGATCGACACCACCGCGTGGATGGATGCCATCATCCCGCCGGCCAGGATCGCCACGCCTGTGGCGGCCCACACGTTGTGCCATGCCAGGTCAGCGACCACGCCGAAGAACGCGCCGGTCAACATCATGCCCTCCATCGCGATGTTGACCACGCCGCTGCGCTCGGAGACCACGCCGCCCAACGCGGGTAACAGCAGCAGGACGGCCGCCGCGAGCGTCGCCTGCCACAGGTTCGCGGTGAAGAGCAGGTGAAGGATGTCTGTGAGGACGGTCATTGGCTCACGGCTCCACCGGCGGCACCGCCGCCTCGGTCATCATCGGAGCAGCGGGCGGCATCTCGGGCGGGAGTGCGGCCGGCCTGCCGAGCCCGGGGATCAGCCGCCGGATCTGGCCGATGAAGTTGGCGGCGATGCTGAAGAGGATCAAAGCCTGGAGCACGAAGACAAGGCTGCCCGAGATGCCGGCGTCCGCCTGCATCACCGAGCCGCCGGCGTGCAGGGCGCCGAATAGAATCGCGGCGAGCACGATGCCGACCGCGCTGCCCAGTCCGAGCAGGGCAACCGCGATGGCGTCAAAGCCGGTCGTGTCGCTGAAGTAGATGTCCGTCAGATTGTGGTCGACGCCCGCGATCTGGATCGCTCCGGCCAGCCCCGCGAACGCGCCGGCGATCAGCATCGTGACGATGATGGTGCGGGCCACGCTGACCCCCGCGTAGCGGGCCGCCCGCTGGCTCTGGCCGACGGCGCGAATCTCGTAACCGAGCGAAGTCCGCCAGAGCAGAAAAGCAAAAGCCGCCGCCGCCACCAGGGCGAGAAGCAGCCCGGTGTGGACGCGAAATACTCCGGCGGGCAAGCCGAAGATCACCAGGCTGTTGTCGTTGGGCAACACCCTCGCGAGCCATGCTCCCGGTCCGATGGTCAGAGACTTCGAGGTGCCGGGGGCAAGCTGCAGCGGCCCGCCGATGATCAGGTACCGCAGCAGCCACTGGGCTACGTAGTTGAGCATGATGGTGGTCACCACCTCGTGCGCCCCGACGGTGGCTTTCAGGATGCCGGGGACCCCCGCCCATACCGCGCCGGCGGCCATGCCTCCCAGGAGCACCATTGGCAGAAGGATTGGCGAAGGCAGGTCGCTGAATTTGACCCCGATCGCGGTGCACGCCATCATCCCGGCCAGGAGCTGTCCCTCGGCGCCGATGTTGAACAGGCCCGCGCGAAATGGCAGCGCTACCGCAACGCCGGTGGTGATGAGCGGGATGACGTAGACGATCGTGGTCGACACCTGCAAGGCGGGGTTCTCGCCCTGCGAGCAGGCGATGCCAAGACCCCCGCACAGCAATCCCGAGTAAGCGTCGAGCGGGTTGCCGCCGGTGACGGCCACGATCACGGCGCCGATGACGAACGCGAGGACGACCGAGCCGAGGGGCATCGCCAGACCGCCGGCCAGGCGCCGGGCGATGGGCGGCATGCCTGGGGATCGAGGACGGGCGCGCTGGGCGCCCGTCCCCGAATCAGTGGCTATGCCGGAATGTCCGCCGGCGGGGTCAGCGTGCCGTCGTGGATCTGCTTTTGGACCTTGTCCAGCTCGGCCTTCAGCTCGGCCGGGAGAGTCAGGTTGTCAAGCGCGTAGCCGGCGCCATCGTTGGCGATGCTGAAGGTCAGCGCGCCGCTGGAGAACTGTCCCTTGACCACGTTCTGGATCGCCGTGTAGGTCGCGACGTCGACCTTCTTAAGCGCGCTGGCGATGACGGACGGGTCGGCGTCCTTCTGGTCGGCGTCCACGCCGATGCTGTAAACGCCGGACTGGCCGGCCTGCTGCAGCACTCCGAGGCCGCAGCCCCCGGCGACCTGGAACTCGATGTCGGACTTCTGGTCGATCTGCGCTTTCGCCACGGTCTTGCACTTGGCCGGGTCCGTGAAGTCGTTCGAGTAGCCGACCTGGACCTGGATACCGGGGTCCTCCATCTTGGCGGCCCACTTGTAGCCGGCGATGTAGTGGTTGACGGGCGGGATGCTCACCCCACCGACCGCACCGATCACGTGCTGCGGCTTCTTCGACTTGCCGTTCTTCTCCAGCCAACCCGCCATGACGCCCACCATTGCGCCTGCGTCCTGCTCCTTGAAGTAGAGCGACTGGACGTTGGTGTGCTTCAGGTCGTTGCCTTTCGCGTCTGTGCCGGCGCCGTCGATGATCGCGAAGTGGATGTTCGGGAACTGGGTGGACACGGTGCCGACCGCCTCCTGCATGAGGAAGCCCACGCCGATCACCAGGTCGTAGCTTTTGGAGGCGAAGTTCGTGAGGTTGGGCACGTATTCGCTTCCGTTGTGCGATTCGATCACGTCGTCCTTGATGCCGAAGTCCGCCTTCGCCTTCTCCAGGCCGACGAAAGCCAGGTGGTTGAAGCTCTTGTCGTTGAGGCCACCGATGTCGGTGACGAGTCCGATCTTGTACTGCTTCGTGTTGCCGCCACCGCCGTTACTGCCACCACACGCCATGGCCAGCATCAATACCGCGGCAGCCACACCCAGGAACTTGAGCCGCTTGTGCGCCATCCTCGTTCGCTCTCCCTTCACACGTGAAAGCCCAGCGTGAGGCTGGGCACGGATTCGCTCGGTCGGCCGGATTGTACACCTGCATTTCTGAGCCCGTCGGCGACGGAGAATTGCCTCGATGAACCCGCTCGAAGTCATCGGTCACAAGCGCGACGGACGCGAGCATTCGCCGGACGAGATCCAGTTCTTGATCACCGGCTACCTACGGGGCGAGATCCCGGACTACCAGATTGCCGCCTGGCTGATGGCTGTCTGCATCCGGGGCATGACCGCCGCCGAGACGCTCGCGCTCACCCAGGCAATGGTCGCCAGTGGCGAGGTGCTCGACCTCCGCGCGATCCCCGGGATCAAGGTGGACAAGCACTCGACTGGTGGCGTCGGCGACAAGGTGACGCTCGTGGCCGCGCCCCTCGCCGCCGCGTGCGGGGTCAAGGTGCCGAAGCTGAGCGGCCG
>VBHJ01000083.1 GCA_005887685.1 Chloroflexota bacterium
CGCGACCGACCAGCGGATACGCCGTCGGAACACCCGACGGCTCACCCATTGCAACGGTGCCGCCCGGAACCAGGAAATAGAACCGGCCGCGTCCAGCGTCGGCGACCGCCGTCACGGGCTCGTCGCTGCGTGCGGCCTGGAGGTCCAACGTCGGCAGGGGAACGATGGGAACCCTGAGGCCCATCGCAAGGCCAAGGCCGAACGAAACGCCTACCCGAAGGCCGGTGAACGAGCCTGGGCCGCTCGCCACCGCGACCTTGGTGATCTGCTCCGTGCGGGCCAGGTGCCTCAGTTGCTCCAGGTCGAGGCCTCGTCCCGTCGAGAACGTCTCTGCCATCCGATCGTCGTCGATCGTCGCGATGACGGACGAGCTCGGCGACGAGGTATCAATGATTAAGATCACGGATCGTCCTGATCAGGCGACGGTCCCCGCCGAGATGCTCGATGTGGACCAGGGCCGAGCCATCCACGTCCAGGCGGTCTCCCCACTCGACCACCACGGCACCCTGCTGGGCCAGCTCCTCCAGGCCCAGGTCGCGCAGCTCGGCGCTGCTCTCCACCCGATAGAGGTCGACGTGCGCGAGCTGTACTCGTCCCGGATAGATGCGCACCAGCTGGAAGGTCGGGCTCGCCACGGGCGCTCTGGATCCGGTGCCCTGCGCGGCGCCGCGGACATATGTCGTTTTGCCCGCGCCCAGCTCCCCGGTGAGGAGGACGACGTCACCGGCGTGAAGCCTCTCGCCGAGAAGCATCCCCGCCCGCTCGGTCTCGGCGGCGGAGCTCGAGACCAGGTCCATCCCCTCAGGCAAAGTGGTCGTAACCCGTGCTCCGGAGCTTGATCGGCGCGCCACGCGCGTCTATCACCCTGACCAGGCGATCGTCGGTCAGCGTGCCTACCAGCTGGAGACCGGACTTCCGGATCAGCTCCTCGGGCCCCACGCAGACGAGCTCGGCTTCCTCACCACTGGTGAGGGCGTCCTCCATGGAAGCCCCTGCCGCGCGGGGCACGTCCTCCCCCCACAGCACGCTGCCGACGCCCGCCATCGCCGCGAACTTCTCCATCTCGCGCACCAGGCCGTCCGAGATGTCGCCGCAGCACAGGCCGAGCTGGTTGAGGCGGCGGCCCTCGTCGAAAAGCGGGACCAGCCGAAACGACCGGTGGGCGCGCAGCGCGACGGCTGCTCCTCCCAGCGGACCGGTGACCCCCACTGACCAGCCAGCTTCGGCCTGGGCCCGCGCCAGCGGCAGCTCGGCGGTGCGGCCGGCCACGGCGAGCGAGATGACCGCGGGACCGTCGATCGAGCTCAGGTCGCCGCCGGCGATGGACAGCGTGAAACGTTTGGCGAGTCCCGACATCCCCTTGTACAGGCCGTCGAGGTGCTCGAGAGGCCACCGTTTCGGCATCGCGACCGCGGCCAGCGCCCACGCCGGGTCCGCGCCTTTCGCCGCCAGGTCGCCCAGGGCAAGCGCGAGCGATCGCCAACCAACGTCCTCGGCGCTCATCCACGCCAGGTCGAAATGCACACCTTCCACGAACATGTCGGTGCTCACGACGACGAAACCGGTCGCGTCGGCGATGACGGCCGCGTCGTCGACACCGGCTGCCGCGGCGAGATAAGGCTTGATCCGCTCCAGCAGGCTGAGCTCGCCTACACCTTCGACGCTCATGGACTCAGCATGCCACGCAGCTGCCGGGCGGCCTGCTCGGGGTCGGTCGCGTCGCCGACCGCGCGGATGACGCACACGCGGTGAATTCCTAGGGCTGTCAGCTGCCCTACGTTGTGCTCGTCGATGCCGCCGATCGCGAAGACGGGTACCGCGACCATCTTCGAAACCGCCGCGATTCCCTCCGGCCCGATGACCTGCTTTTCGCTCTTGATCGGTGTGGCGAATGCCGGCCCGCACCCGATGTAGTCGGCGCCATTCTCGACCGCGTCCTTTGCTCGCTCCGGCGTGGAAGCCGATGCTCCGATGAAGAGTCGATCGCCCGCAATGCGCCGCGCCGCGGCGATCGACAGGTCATCCGGCCCGAGGTGCACGCCGTCGGCTTCGCACAGCAGCGCGATGTCGACGTGGTCGTTGACGATGAAGAGGGCGGTACTGATCAGGCTGCGCAGCCTGCGCGCCAGGATCAGCAGCTCTCCGCGGGCAAGAGATTTGTGGCGAAGCTGGATCGCGTCGGCTCCTCCGCGCGCGGCGGCAGCGGCAATCTCGATGACGCGGTCCGGTTGCGAATCGGGCGTGATCACGTACAGGCGGGCGGTGTCCAGTTTCACGCCCCTCTCCCCGACCCTCTCCCCTGTGGGGAGAGGGAGATGCTCGCAGTCGCACGAGTGCTTGACCACGCGCTTCAGGTGTTCCTGAAACTCGTAGTGGTCCATGCAGTCGGGACAGCCTTCGAGGTGGAGCTGGACTTCGAGCGCCTCGGTGTTGGTCAGTTCGCGGTCGACGTAACGATCCAGCTTGTCAGCGCACTGTTCGCATTTCATGTTTGTGGCACCTGTGTTGGGCCGCCGGTGTGGACGATACCCGATTCGACGGCATAGTCATAGAGGGATTTCTGAAGCTGTTGCCGGGCGCGGTGGAGGCGGGACATCACGGTCCCGATGGGCACTCCGAGGGTCTCGGCGGCGTCCTTGTACGAGAAGCCTTCGACATCGACCAGCAGCACCACCTCGCGGTGGAGGGGCGGCAGCTTGTCGACCGCTGCCACGACCTCTGTGGCGGCGATCTTGTCGAGCACGTCTGCCTCCGGCTTGGCGCCCTCGTCCTTGAGCTTGTCGTAGAGGACGAAATCGCCCACGTCGTCGAGGCTGACGTCTTCCTTGCGCGAGCCCTTGAACCGGTCCCAGAAGAGGTTGCGCATGATCGCGAACAGCCACGCCTTCATGTTGGTCCCAGCCTGGTAGCTGTGTTGGTAACGCAGGGCGCGGAGGTACGCCTCCTGGACGAGGTCCTGGGCCTGGTCGGGATCGTGGGTGAGCCGGAGCGCACCCCTGTAGAGCGTATCGAGATGGGTCAATGCCTCTTCCGCGAAGGCAGTTTGTGCGGCGGGTTCCGCCATCAGTAGAGCCAGTTTAGGATCACCTGCCTTGTCACCATTGGAAATGGCAAGGGTGGAGGCCCTATTCCCGGGCGCAATACACTGCCCGCAGCGTGGGCCCACATCCCGAACTGGCCGAGCTGACCGCGAGCGACCTGGGGCGCAGGCTCGCAGGCGGCGATCTCACTTCGGCCGAGCTAGTTCAGATGTGCATTGGCCGCATCGCCGCGCTCGACCGCGAGATGACACACAGCGTGATCGAGCTCAACCCGATTGCGGCCGAGATCGCGAGGCGGCTTGACCTCGAGCGGCGGCGGGGCCGCGTGCGCGGGCCGCTGCACGGCCTGCCCGTGCTGGTCAAAGACAACATCGACACCGGGGACGGAATGCTGACCACGGCGGGTTCTCTGGCCATGACCGGCGCTCCAGCCCTTCGCGACGCACCGCTGGTGGCCCGGCTGCGCCGCGCCGGGGCGGTCGTCATCGGCAAGACCAACCTGAGCGAATGGGCGAATATCCGCTCCAACCGCTCGAGCTCAGGGTGGAGCGGTCGCGGGCGGCAGACGCACAACCCGCATGTTCTCGACCGGACTCCCAGCGGCTCCAGCTCCGGCTCTGGCGTGGCCGCGGCTGCCGGGTTCGCCGCATTCGCGATCGGGACCGAGACCGACGGATCGATCATCAGCCCTTCGTCGGCGAACGGGATCGTCGGCATCAAGCCCGGAGTGGGCGTGGTGAGCCAGGCCGGGATCATCCCGATCTCAGCGAGCCAGGATGCAGCCGGGCCCATGGCGCGATCGGTCGAGGACGCCGCGCTTGTTCTCGGCGTGATCGCGACCCGCCCGGCCGACTATCGCGGCGGCCTCCGCAAAGGTGCGCTGCGGCGCAGGCGAATCGGCGTGCTCAGGAAGCCGTTCACCGGCTACTCGGAGCACACGGATGCCTGTTACGAGCAATCGCTCGCGGCGCTGAAGGATTGCGGCGCCATCCTGGTCGAGGTCGAGCCCGCAGCTTTCAAGGAGCTTCGGGAAGCCGACGCCGAGCACACGATCCTTCTCTGCGAGCTCAAAGACGGCCTCGATCGCTACCTCCGTGGACGCCGCGGGCTGGCGGTCAAGAGCCTCGCCGACGTGGTCCGTTGGAACCGGAGACATGCGGCGGAAGAGATGCCGTACTTCCGGCAGGAACTTTTCGAGGAGTCCCTGAAGACGCGCGGCCTGGCGACGACGAAGTATCGCGAGGCTCGCGAGAAGGCTCTGCGTCTTGCCCGGACCGAGGGAATCGACCGCGTGATGCGCAAACACCGCATTGCGGCGCTGGTCGCTCCCAGTGGCATGCCTGCAGGAAGGATCGATGAGCTGAGCGGTGACAAGCACCTCGGAGGTAGCACGCAACCGGCCGCCGTCGCCGGATACCCGGTCATCACGGTGCCCGCGGGCTTTGCGCATGACCTGCCTCTTGGCCTGACCTTTTTCGCAGGTGCAGGGTCTGAGGCACGGCTCCTGGGATTTGCGTTCGCCTTCGAGCAGCTGACGCAGGCGCGGCGGACGCCGAGGTTCCTGCCGGCGCTACGCCTTCCGTGACGGGTCAGGCGAGTAGCGGCGCTCAACTCGCTGGCCGATCGAGGTGAGCACCTCATAGCTGATCGTGCCCGACCACTCGGCGACCTCCTCGGCGGTGATCACCTGGTCGCGATCGCGACCGATGAGGGTCGCGGCGTCGCCCACCTGGACACCCGGCACCTCGGATACGTCGAGGGTGATCGCGTCCATGCTGACCATTCCGATCAGCGGGGCGCGGCGCCCCCGGACCAGGACGTGGCCCCGGTTGGCGCGGGCGCGGTGGACACCGTCGGCGTACCCGATCGCCACCGTGGCGACGCGCGCCTGCCCAGGCGCCCGCCACAAGGCGCCGTAACCCACCGTCGCGCCTTTCTCGACCGTCTTGACGTGCGTGACGGTGGCTCGCAGGGCGAGCGCCGGCCTGGTGCCGGGCCACTCGCAGCCGTAGATCGAGATCCCGCACCGCACCGCGTCCAGCGCGAAGTCGGGATGGTTGAGCGCACCCGCCGAGTTGCAAACGTGGCGCAGGCCCGGGCCCGCCTCAAATCGCGACACGGTGTCGAGGAACACCTCGAACTGGCGGCGCGTCATCGCATCGTCGGATTCTGCCGAGGCAAAGTGCGACCACGAGCCGGCGAGCCGCGTACCGCGCGACCCGTCGATGAACCGCGCCAGCTCGGGAGCCTCCTCGGGCGAGGCGCCGAAGCGGCCCATGCCGGTGTCGATCTTCAGGTGCACCGGAACCTCCCGGTCGGAGCCGGCGAGCGCCGCGGCCACCTCGCGGCTCGAGACCGCGAGGCTGCAACCCGTCTCGGCGGCGGTTTTCGCCTGCGCCGGCAGGAGCCCACCCATGACCAGGATGTGCTCCGGGTCGACCAGTCCGCGGACCTGCGCCGCCTCTTCCAGGGTTGCCACGGCCAGCCCGCCGGCTCCACCTTCGAGGGCGGCATGGGCCACGGGCACAGCTCCATGACCGTAGCCGTTCGCCTTGACGACGGCGAACAGTCTCGTCCCCCGCGGCACGTGGCCGAGGATGTGGGCGCAATTGGAGCTGACCGCGGCGAGGTCGACCTCCGCCCAGCGCAAAGAGCCGCTCAGAGGCCGCCCTGGCGCAGCACGTTCATCACAAGGGGGATCTCCGGCAGCAGGTCACCGGCAAGGAGGCCGGAGTCGCCCAGCCGCTGTGAGATGCGGCGTCCCGCGGCGGCGTGGACGTACACGCCGGTGACGGCCGCCGCGAAAGGCTCCGCTCCCTGGGCGATCAGCCCGCCGATGATGCCCGACAGGACATCGCCCGTTCCGCCGCTCGCCAGGGCCGGCACCTCATGAGGGTCTTCGCTGACCCGGCCGTCGGGGTGCGCGACGACGGTGTGCGCGCCTTTCAGCACGATGATCGCCCCCCACTCCTTGGCCGCCTTGCGTGCCGCGGCGGCGCGGTCGGCGTTGATGGCGTCGGCGGTCTTGCCGGTCAGGCGTCCGAGCTCGCCGGGATGCGGCGTCAAGACCCGGGTCTTGCCGAGCCTGCCCCTGGAGCGCTGCGAATCGGCCAGCGCGTTCAGGCCGTCGGCGTCGATGACCAGCGGGCACTTCGCGTGCAGCGCCAGGTCGACCACGAGGCGCCACGTCGAGCTGTCCCGGCCAAGACCCGGTCCGATGATGCCGACTTCAGCGGTCGCGAGCTGGCGGAGGACCGAGTCGTACGCCGCGTGGCCTACCGCGCCGGGCGCCACCTCCTGCACCGGCGTCGCCATGACCTCGGTGCATTTCGCGGCGAGGATCGGATAGATGGTGTCCGCCACCAGCAGCCGGACGAGACCGGCGCCCGTGCGGGCGGCGGCGGTCGACGACAGAAAAGCCGCGCCCGTCAGCCCCAGGCTGCCGGCGAGGACGACCGCGGTCCCGAAGGTGCCTTTGTGGGCGTCCTTCGGCCGCGCCGGAATGATGACCGCGTCGGGGGCCGCAAGCATGGCGCCGGCGTCGGGGATCTCGAGGTGGGCCGTGGCCACGGCCAGACGGCTGTGGTGCGTGATGCTGACCTCGACCTGGGCGCCACGATCGTTGCCCAGGAGCCGGGCGCGAGGTGCGCCGTTCGGACCAGGAAGAACCTCGATCCGCCGGCGCGGAAAACAGATGCCTGTGCCGTCGAAGCACTTGATCACGGCTTCCTTGGCCGCCCAGCGCCCGGCCAGCCGCTCGTCGTTGCCCGCGCAGTAGGCCAGCTCCGCGGGGGTGTAGACCTTGTTCAGGAAGCCGGGGCCGGAGCGCTTTACCGCAAGGGCGATCCGGTCAACCGATACCGCGTCTACGCCGATGCGCTGCACGGCTCAATTGTCGCTGCTGTGCTTTGTACGCCCCTCTCCCTGACCCTCTCCCCTGTGGGGAGAGGGGGATCACTCAACCGTGACTGATTTGGCCAGGTTGCGGGGTTGGTCGACGTTTTGGCCCAGCTTCACTGCGACGTCGTAAGCGAACAGCTGGAGCATGACGATGTTGAGCACGGCCGCGGCCGCCTCCTCAACCACCGGCATCTCGAAGATGTCGGTCGCGACACCGTCCAGCGAGTGATCCCCTTCCGTCACCAAGGCGAGGACCGGTGCATTGCGGGCGACGATCTCGTGAACGTTGCTGACCATCTTGTCTTTGGTCGCGCTCGCGGTGCAGATGGCAACCACCGGGAACTGCTCGTCGAGCAGCGCGATGGGGCCGTGCTTCAGCTCGCCGCCGGATGTGCCCTCGGCGTGTATGTAGGAGATCTCCTTGAGCTTGAGGGCGCCTTCGAGAGCGACCGGATAACCGAGCCCGCGGCCCGCGTACATGAAATTGCGGTACTTGCTGTACTTGTCGGCAAGGGCCTGGATTTCCTTGTCGCGGGCGAGGATGCCGCGAATCTTTTCGGGCAGGTCGCGCAGCGATTCGACGAGCTCCTGCCGGCGCTCGAGCGAAACCCTTCCTTTGACACTCGCGAGGCGAAGGGCCAGCAGGTAGAGGCTGACCATATGCGCGTGGAGGGTTTTGGTCGAGGCGACGCCGATCTCTGGTCCTGAGTGGAGGTAGATGGCTCCGTCGGCGTCGCGCGCCGCGGAGCTCGCGATCACGTTGGTCACCGCCACCGTGAGAGCGCCGCGCGCCTTTGCCTGCTGCATCGCAACCAGCGTGTCGGCCGTCTCACCGGACTGGGTGATGACGACGCCGAGCGTTTCGTCGCCGACCGTCGGGCGGCGGTAGCGAAACTCCGACGCGTCTTCGGCCCTCGCCGGAATCCCGGCCCAGTCCTCGATGACGTACTCGCCGATCATCGCCGCGTGCAGCGACGTTCCCATCCCAAGGAGGAGGACGTCTTTGATCTCGCGGAGCTGTTCGTCGGGGATGTCGAACTCTCGGAACGAAACCACACCGTCGTCGGAAAGCCTTCCCCGAGCTGCATTGGCCACAGCCTCGGGCGCCTCGTGAATCTCCTTCAGCATGAAGTGCGGAAAGCCGCCTTTCTGCGCCTGCGCGACATCCCAGTCGACGTGCACGATCTTCGGCTTCACCGTGACGCCGTCGAGGGTCGAGACCTCCGCGCCCAGCGGCGTGACCGCGGCCACCTCGCCCTCGCCGAGCACCAGCACTCGCTTGGTGTACGGAATGATGGCCGTGATGTCCGACGCGATGTAGTACTCATCGTCACCAAGGCCGACGACCAGCGGCGCGTTGAGGCGCGCGCCGACGAGAAGCTCGGGGTCGTCGCTGGAGAACATGGCCAGCGCGTACGCGCCTTTGATGCGCTTCAGGGCGGCCCGGACGGCGGCCAGGAAGTCGCCCTTGTAGTTGGCCTCGATGAGGTGCGGAACGACCTCCGTGTCGGTGTCGGAAGGGAATTCGTGGCCGGCCGCCTGCAGCTCCGCCTTCAGCTCGGCGAAGTTCTCGATGATGCCGTTGTGGACGACGAAGATCTTGCCGTGGCAGTCGGTGTGCGGGTGGGCGTTGATGTAGGTCGGCTTGCCGTGGGTGGCCCAGCGGGTGTGGCCGATGCCGAGCCGGCCTGAGGGCATGTTGGCCTCGAGCTTCTCGATCAAGGTGTCTACCTTGGCCTCCGACTTGGTGACGCTGGTGCGGGTCACCTCGCCGGGCTTCGGCAGCTCCAGGACCGCCACTCCGGCGGAGTCGTAGCCGCGATACTCGAGCCTCTTCAGGCTCTCCATGAGGATCGGGGTGGCCTCACGCCCGCCGAGGTAGCCGATGATTCCGCACATCTCTTTACCTTCCTAACTAGAACTCTTGGGGCGCGTATTTCCCTTGGCGGCTGCTACGGCCTTGGAACGGCTGCGGAGGCGGTCAGGTTACTACGTCGGGCTCGGGGGTACGTTCGGATTCGGCGAGATTGGTGGTCACGGTCTCGGTTGTGCGTCCGGGTAGAGGACCGAGACGGGGAACGTGGCATCAGACACCCAGCCACTGAGTTCAATTCGCGGCAGGATGATTCGTGTTGACACGGGCCAGGGCACAGGCTTCGCGTCGATTAGCACATTGATTGGGGTTCAGCGTCAAGTTCGTGACCGGTAGCTCTATAAAGGAAAAGATAACGATCGGTTGACCAGGCACCGAATCGAGGTTGTGATCCGGTGCCTGGCTCGCCAAAGCTTGCGCTCGGGTTGAAGACCTTAGCTCAACTACGTCCAGTAAGAGGCCGTCCATCGGTACTGACCCGATAACAGGGTCGGAGTTCCCCCGAGCTCGTACACCCCCACGATCTCGGTCAACTGTACATAGCTGTTTCCGGAGTATTTGTATACCTCTTGACGCCATGTGTGCCAGCCGGCACTGATTTGCGTGCAGGAAGGCCAAGAAAGGTAGCTGTATTCTTCGTCGAAGGTGGAAGCCAAGTACGAGTCGAAGTAGTAGCATCCTCCGGAAAGGTACACGTCGGAGCTGTACGCAAAATCGTCGGCTGGCGATCCTGTAAGCGTTACGTAGACCGGGCCGAAGCCATTGCTATCTGCTCTTGCGTTGGTAGTGTGGGTCGCCAATCCAACGGCGAGCACAGCGGGGATAAGCAGATACACCAGCAACGGTTTTCGACTTAGCCCCAAATTCGACGCACGGTGGACTGTCATCGCAGTCACCCCCTCTGTTAGTGACTAACAGAGGAACGGAAATCTTAGGGACTGTCTAGTCGGATCTCTGACCGATGGCGCCTAGGTCAACGACGCCATGCTCAAGGTGTCGGCGGATCATCCGACGCTTTGGCAGACACCTTCGCGCTTGCTTTCCTGATTCCGGCCGTTAACCACTTAACACGTTGATAAACCATCCGAGGGGAGTCTTTTTCGGTGGTCAGATCAGAATCTCTACGATTAGCGGCCCACCTTACGAGGCGCCAGCAGCAGATCCTAGAGTTGGTGGCCGCCGGTTGCCCTAATAAGGTGATCGCTCAGGACCTTGGCCTATCGGAGCGCACGGTCCGTACACATTTGGAGCGTCTTTTTAGAAAACTCGGTGTTCATACGCGGACTGAAGCAGTAGTGGCTAATGATGCCATGGAGGTGCTCCGGTTGATGGAGGAGAACCGCACGCTCAAGCGCGTGGTTGCAGACTTATCTCTCGCCAACCGGAAGTTGACGGCGGCCAGGGAAACTTCTAAGCCGGTCGGCGGTGCGCTGCTGCCCTACGTCGCTGACCGATCGGAGTCCGGGAGCGTCTAGCGTATCGAGCGATCCCAACCACAACCGGAGGCCACCTCAAGAAAAAGAGCAGTATCGAGTCCATGAGGACGCCGTCCTGAACATCGCGACCGCTCCGAGCAATGTGGGGCCCCAAACCGGCGTCTGGTTTCAGTAGATAACGGAAGAAATATTGGCTCCGACTAACGCGGCGCCGTGCTTAGGCTTCCTTCGTGATCTCAGTGCATGTTTATTAGGAGAGACGCTGGACGCGTCACCGGCTGGAGTTGAGCCCCTCGATCGTGTGTTGGCTTTCGGAGGCGGTCCGATTACTCCTACGGTCCCGGGCTTGGCGAGACCTGCGGGTTGCGTGAGATCGAATAAACCGCGGTGGCCAGTGGCACCGGCCCGGAAGTCCCGTTCGGATATGGGATCGAGATTTGAAAGGTGGCGTCGGACGTGCTCTTGCTGAGGTCGACTCCTGGCAGCGTGATGCGCTGTATCCGTCCGAGAACACCCGGGTCACCGCTGATGACCACCGTAGCGGGTGTGATAGTGACGCCTGTAATCCAAAACCCCTGGGGCGGCGGCTGGGATGGTGCCGCGATCACGAGGGGCACCGTACTGCTGGTCACACCGGCGACGGCGTCGACCCTGAGGGTCACAGACACCGGATCCAGGGTGGGTGCGGGAATCGTTCGGACGGCGGACAGGTCGAGCGAACCGTTTGCGTTCCTGAGCAGTATAGGTTGGTTGAATTGGGTGACCGTGCAGGCCAGCACGCCGCATCCGGTCGCGGGGCCGATCACACCGGGATACGTTACGCTCGCCGTAAAGTTCGTTTCCCAACTGATCGGGCCAGTGAAGTTCACTGAGGTGCATTCATTGACCGGGCACAGCGCGGTCTTCTTGCTAACCCCCCAGCCCGCGGCCGTTGTCACATTTATCGTCAGCGGAACTTGCCTGGTCTGAAGCGTGTCGACGTTAACCGCAATTGGCGGCGGGTTCTGAACGCTCACGTTGGGGATGAGTGAGGTCGCCTTTACGTTCAGTCTGACTGCCGTACCGGGGAGAGCACGGCTGGCGTCGACGGACGCAATCAGGTTGCTTGAGTCAACATGAGATATTACGTCGGCTAGGCCTGAGTACGTGACAGTCGTCTTGGTGGGCGGGTTGATCAGGACGGTGTTCGGCGGGACGGTGTAGTTCAGGCCGACGGTCAGGCTCTTGGTTGTCGGCGGGTTTTGCGAGAAGGCGACCGCGCCGAGCATCAGCACCGCCAGACTCAGCGCCAGCAGCTTCAGCCGCCAGTCGTCGGTGACGAGCTTCCAGCTCATCGGCGGATCCTGAAGCGCGAGAGCCCGTTGCCGTTCTCAGACGGCACCTTGAGGGCGACCCTGCGGCGCAGGCTGTCGGTGTCGAGGTTGCGGCTGATCTTTCCTTCTTCGATCACTGAGATGTTTCCGGTCTCTTCGGAGACTACGAGCACCAGCGCGTCGGACGCCAGCGAGAGCCCGAGCGCGGCGCGGTGGCGCGTGCCGAGGCGCTCGCGGACGCTCCCCTCCTCGGGCAGCGGCAGGAGGCAGCCGGCGGCGATGATGCGGTCGCCCCGGACGATCACCGCCCCGTCATGGAGAGGCGAGTTCGGATAGAAGATCGACTGCAGCATCTCGGTCGAGATCTCGCCGTTGATGCGCACGCCGGTCGCGGCGTAGTCCTCGAGGCCGACGTCGCGCTCGAAGGCGATCAAGGCGCCGGTCCGCTTGACGCTCAACCGCTCCGCGGCCCGGATGGCTTCGGAGATCGCCTGGTTGTACTGCCGCGCGTTGAACCGGGAAAGCGGACGGCCGATGTGGCCGATACGGCCCAGCTGGTCCAGCGCGCGCCGCAGTTCCGGCTGGAACATGAGGATGATCGCGATGATGATGTAGACCGTCGCGTTCCTGAAAAGCCAGGACAGCAAGACCAGGTTGAACGTCGTCGAGACCACGCCGACGACCGCGAGCAGGATGAGGCCGACCAGGATCTGGGTGCCCTGAGTCCCGCGCAGCAGCCTCAGCAGCTGATAGAGGACGAACGCCACGACGGCGACGTCCAGGACCTCGATCGGCCCGAGGTGGCGCGCCACCTCGACCAGCTGCAGCCCGAACTGCCGGATTACGTCCATCAGCCGAAGATCTCCGCCATGAGCGCCATCTGCGCGTACAGCCGGTTCTCCGCCTGCTGAAAGACGACCGACCGCGGGCCGTCGATCACTTCGTCGGTGACCTCTTCGCCGCGGTGCGCCGGCAGGCAGTGCATGAATACCGCCCCGGGGGCTGAGTCCATCAGGCGCTGGTTGACCTGGTAGCCCGTGAACGCGGCCCGTCGCGGCGCCCGTTCGTCTTCCTGCCCCATCGAGGCCCAGACATCGGTGTAGATCGCGGTTGCATTGTCGACGGTGACGTGGTTGGTGAGCGTGAGTTGATTTCCGGAACCGATGCTACGAGCCTTCTCGACCACGGACGCCTGCGGGTCATAGCCAGGGGGTGTGACCACCGTCAACGCAAATCCGCTGAGGGCTGAGGCCTCGATCAGGGAGTTGGCGATGTTGTTGCCGTCGCCGATGTACACCACATGCTGCTTGGCCAGGTCGCCGCCAACCTCCTCGAGAGTCATCAGGTCGGCCAGGATCTGACACGGATGGGAACGGTCGGTCAGGGCGTTGATGACCGGCTTCTCCGACCAGTGCGCGAGCTGGAGGAGGTCGGCATGCGAGCGCAGGCGCGCGACGATCCCGTCCACGTAGCGGTCGAGCACGCGTGCCGCGTCGGCGACCGACTCCCGAAACCCGAGCTGGACGTCCTGCCCTGTCAGCGTGGTGATGGCAGCGCCGAGCCTTGCGATTCCAACCTCGAAAGAGACCCGAGTGCGGTGCGATGGCCGCTGGAAGAGCATCGCGATGTGCTTGCCCTGCAGCGGCTTCTCTGCCCACCTACCCGCTTTGATGGCGTGCGCGAGGTCGAGCAAGCCTCGAAGTTGGCGCGAGTCGAGGTCCGCGACATCGATGAAATCGTGGCCCTTGATCGATTCCATTGGCGCGATCATGATCGCTCCGAACTACAGGCGTGGTTCGATAAGTTCTCCGGCCACGACAGGCGAGATCGCCAGGTCCCGCAGGGAGTCGAACTCCGGCAGTCGGGCGCGCAGCTTCGGATCGTCACGCAGCCTCAGGATCAGGTCGCGGCAGGCCGCCGGCTCGAGGCCGAAGAGGGCCGGCTTGAAGCTCAGCGGGGCCTCGCTCTTGAACTGGACGGTGAGCCGGTCCGTCAGCTTCACGTGGGGCCAGGAATGCGGCTCGGACAGCGTGACCGCCTCCATGGCGGTCCAGACCGCGCGCATCTCGTGCCGGCCCTGGATCACGAGCAGACGATCCCTGAAGAAGCCGAGCTTGGCGGGAGGCCACGCGCGCAGCCGCAGGCCGGCCCACGCGGCGAGGAGCGCCCCGCCGGCTGCCCCGATCCCCAGCGCGACCCCGGCCACCGCGCCCTGGGGCAGGGTGAAGGCGCCGACGGCAAGCGCCCCGAAGACGACGGCCCAGGCCAGCCCGGCAATGCACAGGGTCACGATCGAACGGTGCGATCGAACGTAGATCAAGCTCGCCCCACCACCAGCGAGTAGTGTATTCCCGACCATGGTGCGCGACGTCAAAGCCGAAAGGTCCGCGATGGACCGCGCGGCGAAGGGCAAGACGGTCCTCACCAACTTCGACGAGACGTGTCGCGAGATACCCGACCAGGCGGCACTCAAGTGGAAGGACGCGTCGGGCGCCTGGAACACCCTGACCTGGAGCCAGTACCGGCAAGAGGTGCGCAAGACCGCGGCCGGTCTCAAGGGGCTTGGTTTCCGGCCGGGGCAGTTCGCAGTGATCATGGCGCGCAACCGGCCGGAGCATCTGATCGCTGACCTCGGAGTGCTGCACGCGCGCGGGACTCCGGTGAGCCTCTACAACACCCTGGCTGCCGAGCAGGTCCAGTACATCACCGCGCACTGTGACGCGACCGTCGCGTTCGTCGAGAACGCAACGTTTCTCGCCAAGTTCGCCGCGGTGCGCGATCAGCTCCCGAACCTCCGCACCGTCGTGGTGATGGACCCTGAGGGCGTGCCCCTCGACGGCTGGGTGACGAGCTGGGACGCCCTGATCAAGCGGGGTTCGGAGGAGGATCGGCGCGACCCTCAAGCCTTCGAGGAGTGGCGCAAGGTCACACCCGACGACCTCGCCACCCTTGTCTACACGTCAGGCACGACAGGTCCACCGAAGGGCGTGATGGAGGCCCACAGCAATGTGTGCTGGATGGCCGAGTCGGCGCAGGTGTTTCTCAATCGGACCGGCCACCGTCACATCTCGTACCTGCCGTTCGCGCACGTCTTCGAGCGCTTCGTCGGCCACTACGGCGCGATGCGCCAGCAGTCGACCGTTTACTTCTGTCCCGATTCGACGCAGCTCTTCGCTTACGCGTTGGAGGTGAAGCCGACCTCGCTCATCGGCGTGCCGCGGGTCTGGGAGAAGCTGCAGGCAGCGCTCACCGCCGGGATTCAAGCTGACCCGGAGGAGCAGAGGCGCAACGCGATCCTGGGGGCGATCGAGGTCGGACGAAAGCTGGTGCGCCTGGAGCAGGCGGGCCAGGAGCCTCCCCCCGAGCTGCTCGCGGCGGCCGAACGCGCCCGCCCGGTCTGGATGGCGATCCGGTCCAAGGTCGGGCTGCAGGACGTGGAGTGGGCGATCACCGGCGCCGCTCCGATCAACCCGGACGTCATCGAGTTCTTCCAGGCGCTCGGCATCAAGCTGTGGGAAGGCTGGGGCATGACGGAGTGCACTGTCGGCGCCACGTACAACCCACTCGAGCGGATCAAGAACGGGACCGTCGGCATCGCCGATCCGGGCATCGAGATGAAGATCGCTTCGGACGGCGAGGTGCTGCTGCGCGGCGGCAACCTGATGCGCGGTTACTACAAGGAGCCCGAGAAGACTGCCGAAACGATCGACGCCGAGGGCTGGCTGCACACAGGAGACGTGGGCGAGATCGACAGCGACGGTTACCTGCGCATCATCGACCGCAAGAAGGAGCTC
>VBHJ01000209.1 GCA_005887685.1 Chloroflexota bacterium
TCAGGCCGACGAGCGCCCAGCCGACGATGAGGAAGACGAAGTTGCCCGCCAGGACGAGCAGCAACATCGAGAAGACGAAGACGTCCATGTAGCAGAAGAAGCGGGCGTAGCTGGGGTCGTCCTCGCGTTCCATGTAGCCGACCGCATAGGTGACGATCAGGCCGCCCACGCCGGTGATGACTAGGCACATGAAGATCGACAGGTTGTCGACCAGCAGGTTGAACGGCACCTCGAACGATCCGCTTTTGATCCAGGTCCAGTAGGTGAAGTCGCCGGAGGCTTTGCCGAAGAACAGGGCGAGCGTCGCGGCGAACGAGGCCCAGACGACCCCGGGCCCGATGACGACGGTGAAGGCGCGAGGCAGCCGCCATCCTCGGCCGGCGAGAAGCAGCGCGCCCGCCGCGGGGAAGACGAGGATCAGCAGCGCGAGCGTCTGGTTGCTCATCCCCTGAGCTCGCTGAGGTCATCGATGTCTTCGGCGTCGCGCGTGCGGAAGATGTCGACCAGGATCGCCAGCCCGACCACGGCCTCAGCCGCGGCTACCGTCATCGACATCAGAGCGAACAGCTGGCCCTCGATGTTCATCAGCTGGCGCGAGAACGTCACCAGTGTCAGGTTTGCGGCGTTGAGCATGAGCTCGATCGAGATCAGGATCACCAGTGGGTTGCGCCGGACCAGGACGCCGACCGCGCCGAGAACGAACAGAATCGCGCCGAGCAGCAGGAACCACGATGCGTCGAGCTGCGAGTCGCCGATGTGAAGCGTGCTCATTCTGGTGGGGGGAGGTTTCCCCCCATGCCGGAGGCCGGGCGAAGCCCTTCTTCCGCCGGCCCCCCCTCGGGATCGTCGATCCGCTTGCGGCTTAGGTAGATCGCCCCGATTGCCGCGACGAGCAACAGGATCGATGTCAGCTCGAACGGATAGAGGTAGGTGGTGAACAGGCCGACAGCGATCGACTGCACCGTACCGAAGAACGAGAGGTTGACTCCGCTGTCGGGCTGCCGGTACTGGACGCCCTGCAGCATCGCCCACATCAGGCCGAGCAGCACCAGCAAGAAGAGGGCCGAGAGCCAGGTCTGAAATCGCAGCCGGCCGCGGCCCAGCTCGCGCGCCGGGCCCAGCAGCGTGATCACGAACAGGAACAGGACCATGACCGCGCCGGCATACACGATGATCTGGACCGCGAAGATGAACTGCGCGCTGAGCAGCAGGAAGAGCACCGACAGGGCGAGCATCACTACGACGAGGCTCAGCACCGAACGGACGGGTTGGTGGAACGAGATGACGCCGATGCCGCCGATCACTGCCATCGCCGCGGCGACGAAGAAAACGGCGATCGCCAACTACTTTGTTTCCTTACCGGCCAGGCGCGCCTGCACGTCGGGCGGCAGCGGCTCGAGCAGCTTCTCCTTGGTGTAGATGAACTTCTCGCGGCTCGTGTCCGACAGCTCGTACTCGGGCCCGAGCACGATCGCCTGCACCGGGCACGCGTCCTCGCAGTAGCCGCAAAAGATGCAGCGCAGCATGTTGATCTCGTACGTCTTGGCGTAGCGCTCGCCCGGCGAGACCCGATTCTCGTCGCTGTTCTCCGCGGCGATCACCAGGATGCAGCCCACCGGGCAGGCCGCGGCGCACAGCTCGCAGCCGATGCAGCGCTCGAGCCCATTGTCGTAGCGGCGGAGATAGTGCCGGCCGCGGTAGCGCTCGGAGCGCGGGGTCTTGTCCTCCGGGTACATGGTCGTCACGGGCGGTCGGAAGGCCTCGCTCAGGGTCGTCTTGAGCCCGGTGAGAAGCGCGCCCACGTCGCCGGCGATGCTCGGCTGTTTCTCCTTCTTTTTCTTCTCGTCAGCCATCGTCACCCTTGTACCGCGACGAGGATGGTCGCGGTCACGATCACGTTTGCCATCGCCAGCGGCAGCAGGACCTTCCAACCCAGCCGCATGAGCATGTCGTAGCGCAGGCGGGGAAAGGTGCCGCGAAGCCAGATGTATAGAAACAGAAACAGGATCACCTTGAGGAGGAAGGCGAAGATCGGCGGGACGATCCACAGGTACCAACCGCCGAAGAAGAGCAGCGTCGCCAGGGCCGAAACAGTGATCACGTTCAGGTATTCGGCGAGGTAGTACATCGTGAACTTGAGGCCCGAGTATTCGGTCAGAAATCCGCCGATCAGCTCCTGCTCCGCCTCGGGAAGGTCGAACGGTGTCCGGTTCGTCTCCGCCGTGGCCGCGATGAGATAGATGACGAATCCGATCGGGGTCAGCAGGATCAGCGGGATGGGACCGTGGTACGGCCCCCAGGTGACGGTGTACTCGACGATGTCGCGCAGGCGCAGCGAGCCCGCAATCATGAACGTCGGCACGAGCGACAGGCCCAGCGCCATCTCGTAGCTGATCAGCTGCGCCGCCGAGCGAAGGCCTCCGAGCAGCGAGTACTTGTTGTTCGATGCGTAACCGCCCAGCACGATCGCGTAAACGTTCAGCGAGCTGACCGCGAAGATGACCAGGATCCCGACGTTGACGTCGGCGATCCAGTACTGGACGTTGTACCAGAGGCCGATCGGGATCACCGTCCAGGCCAGGAACGCGGCCGCGACTCCGATCGTCGGGGCCAGGACGTAGATGATCTTGTCGGTCTTCGCGGGGACGAAGCTCTCTTTGAACGCGAGCTTGATCCCGTCGGCCGCGAGCTGCATCAACCCGAACGGGCCGACGCGGTTCGGCCCCGGCCGGCGCTGGATCCGGCCCAGCGCGACGCGCTCGAACCACACCGTGTAGGCGGTGGCGGTGAGCACAACGAAAAGCAGGAGCGCCATAGCGACCACCACCACGACCCAATGTCCGATCGGGTCGTTGTAGATCTGGTTCATGGGTGCGCCGGCCCGATCAGCACCGGCATCGGCTCAGGGCTCGGATCCGGCGCCTGGAGCGACATCTCAC
>VBHJ01000166.1 GCA_005887685.1 Chloroflexota bacterium
CATCTGCGATGCGTTCAGCCCAAGGGCGTTTGCCCAGGCCTTTGCGCGCTCCGGCGACAGAGGCAGGGCGCGGCTGCGCCCGGGAATGAAGCCCGCTGAAACGCGTGGGTCAGGCGGCGCCCAGAAGATGTCGAAGGCGGCCTCGAAGGTCGGGAGGTCTTCCTTCCGGCTGACGAACACCGAGCGCAGCGCGTTCCGAAAATCTGCCTGCTGCTTGAGGTCGATGAACCCCAGCGCGCGCGTGGCGTCGGTCAGCCGCCGGGGCCCCGCCTCGAGCCCCGCGTCGTGCAGCAAGCGCGCAAACGCACCGAGGCGGGGCAGCAGGTCGACTGATGTCTCAGGCATGTTTGGCTTTCTCGACCAGCGCCGGCACCTGCTCGCGCACGCGCTCCAGGTCTTCCTGGTACTTCAGCGCCGCACCCATCGTGGCGCTGACGAGGTTCGAGTCGATGTGCGTGGCGCCCAGCGCGGCAAGTGACCGCGCCCAGTCGAGGGTCTCCGCAACTCCCGGCACTTTGTACAGGTCCATGCCGCGCAGTCCCTGCACCAGAGCCGCCACCTCTCGGGCGAGCCCATCCGCCGCCTCGGGCGCTCGCGCGCGCACGATCTCCACTTCCTTGTCGAGGTCGGGATAGTCGATCCAGTGATAGAGGCACCGGCGCTTCAGCGCATCGTGGACCTCACGCGTGCGGTTGGAGGTGATCACGACGAACGGCACCTGGCGTGCCTTGATGGTGCCGATCTCCGGAATCGAGACCTGGAAGTCGGAGAGCAGCTCGAGCAGGAACGCCTCGAACTCTTCGTCCGACCGGTCGATCTCGTCGATCAGCAGCACGGGAGGCGTGGCGTCGTCGTTGTCGATCGCATCGAGCAGGGGACGGCGCAGCAGGAACTCGGGGCTGAAGATCTCGCGTTCGGCGGCGCGTCTGTCGGCACCCTCGCTCATGAGCCGGATGTGCAGGAGCTGGCGCGGATAGTTCCACTCGTAGACGGCGTGCGCCAGGTCGATTCCTTCGTAGCACTGGAGCCGGATCAGCCGCGCGCCCAGCACATCGGCCATGACCTTGGCCGCCTCGGTCTTGCCGACGCCCGCCTCGCCTTCGATGAAGAGCGGCTTCTGGAGCTGGAGAGAAAGGAAGATCGAGGTGGCAAGCGCGCGGTCGCCGATGTAGCGGCGCTCGCGCAGGCGGCCCTCGACGTCCTCGATCGTCATGGGAGCGGTCACGGAGACAAAGCGTACGACCTCAAGATGACCAAACCTTCAAGGGAAGGAGAGCAGCGCCGCTTGCCCGGCCCAAGGGGCCGGGTCGGCTTTGCCGACGGCGCGATGAGAGGAAACCGCAAGGTTTCCTCTCATTACTACGAGGAGGCCGGGCTAACGCGACCCGGCCCCCCCGGCCTTTACTGGCGCCCTTCGGCCTGGTTGATGGCCCGCTTGGTCAGCACGCGGGCGAGATGCTTCTTGTATTCGGGGCTCGCGCGCAGGTCTCCCGCCGGGTCGAGGCCGTCCGACGCGTGTTGCGCCGCCTCTTCCGGCTTGGCGCCCTGATGCAAAGCCTCCTCTACGGCCTTCGCCCGCACCGGAGTCGGGCCGACGTTGGTGAGGCCGATCCTCCAGCCGCCGTTCATCTTCTGGGCCGCCACGCCGACGATCGCCCAGTCGAACAGGCGGCGGCGGAACTTCACGTACTTGTGTGGTCCGTTCGCCACTGGGAACACCACCTCGGTCACGACCTCGTCGGGACCGAGGGCCGTGGTGAACAGGTCCTTGAAAAAGTCGCGCGCCGGAATAGTTCGCTTGTTGGTCACGATCTCCGCGTCCAGGATCAGTGCCAGCGTTGGGTAGTCGCCCGCCGCGTCAGCGTGCGCGATGACCCCGCCCATCGTCCCCATGTTGCGCACCTGGTTGTCGCCGACTTCGCTCGCGATCTCGGCGAGGAGGGGCAGCTTTTCTTTGACGACCGGCGAGTTGTGGATCGTGACGTGTCTTGTCAGCGCTCCGATGCGCAGCTTCTGTCCGTCCTCCTTTATGTGGTCGAGCTCCTTGATGCCGTTGATGTCGACCAGCGCGGCAGGCTGCGCGAGGCGCAAGCGCATGAGCGGGATCAGGCTGTGCCCACCCGCCAGCACCTTGGCGTCCTCGCCGAATTTGCTCAACAGCTTTGAAGCCTCCTCGACGGATGAGGCGCGGGCGTACTCGAATGCGGCGGGAATCACTTGCCTGCCTCCTTCATCATCTTCCAGAGCTTGTCCGGGGTCGCGGGCATGTCGACGTGCTTGATGCCCAGCGGGCTCAGCGCATCGCAGATCGCGTTGATCACGGCCGCACTGGCGGCGATCGTCCCGGCTTCGCCGATTCCCTTCACCCCGAGCTCGTTGGTGGGGCTGGGCGTGATCGTCTTGTCGAGAAGGATCGGCGGGATCTCGTTCGCCGACGGGAGCATGTAGTCGATCATCGTCCCGGTCCTCAGCTGACCGGTCTCGTCGTCGTAGACGACCTCTTCGTACAGGGCCTGCGCGATCGCCTGGACGATTCCGCCATGAATCTGTCCGTCGACGATCATCGGGTTGATGATGTTTCCGCAGTCGTCGACCGCGACGTACTTGGTGAGCAGGGGGCTGCCCGTCTCAGCGTCGATCTCCACCACTGCGATGTGGGTGCCAAATGGCCATACAAGATTGGGCGGATCGAAGTAGGCGACCGCCTCGAGTCCCTGCTCCATGCCTTCAGGCAGGTTCATGCCGTAGCTGGCGAACGCGACTTCGCCGAAAGCTTTTGCCTTGTCGGGTGAGCCCTTGACGTGGAAGCTGCCGTGCTCGAACACGACGTCCTCTTCCGCCGCCTCGAGCATGTGAGCCGCAAGCTTCTTGCCCTTGTCGATCACCTTGCCTGTGGCTCGGCTGATGGCCACGCCTCCGACCGCGAGGCTCCGGCTGCCGTAGGTCCCATAACCAAACGCGGTGCCCTCCGCGGTGTCGCCGTGGCGCAGCTCGACGCTTTCGTACGGAACGCCCAGCTGGTCGGCGACGATCTGGGGAAACGTCGTCTCGTGCCCCTGGCCGTGCGAGTGCGTACCGGTGTAGACGATCACCGACCCGGTCGGTGTCACGCGGACCTGCGCCGATTCCACCAGCGCGATGCCGCCGGTCGCGGGAGCGGTCGCCGCGCTTGGACCGAAACCACAGAGCTCGATCCAGGTCGAGAATCCGATGCCCATGTAGCGGCCCTGCTTGCGCAGCTCAGCCTGCTTCTTGACCAGATCCTTGTAACCCACCAGGTCCAGCGCCTTGTCGAGCGCCTTGTCGTAGTCACCCGAGTCGACGACGAGCCCGAAGTTCTGGGTGAACGGAAAGTCCTTGGGCTGGATGAAGTTCTTGCGCCGGATTTCAACCGGATCCATCTTCAGCTCGAGGGCGACGAGGTCGACCATCCTCTCGACGAGGTGGGTCGCCTCGGGCCTGCCGGCTCCGCGATAGGGGTCGGTGGGAACGCGGTTGGTCAGCACACCGATGGTGCGCGCTGAAATCCCCTTCCATTTATAGGCGCCGCCCGCCATGAGGCAAGCGACCGGTTGGAAGGCGCCGAAGGTGCCGTGGTACGCGCCTACGTCCACGTACTGGACCACACGCATGCCGAGCAGCGTGCCGTCCTTCTTGGCCGCCACCTCACAGTCGTAGAACTGGCCGCGGCCGTGCGTCGCGTTCTGGATCGACTCGCTCCGCGTCTCGGTCCACTTCACCGGGCGCTCAGAGATTTTCGACAGCGCCGGCACCAGGTAGTCCTCGGGATACGGGCTGATCTTGCTGCCGAACCCGCCGCCCACGTCCGGCGAGATGACCCGCACCTGGCTCTCCTTGAGCCCCAGCGCACCCGACACGAAGAGGCGGATGAAGTGCGGGTTCTGGCTCGACATCCAGATGGTGAGCTTCTGGTCGAAGCCTTCGTAGTCGGCGATCACGCCGCGCGGCTCCATCGGAACAGGTGCCAGCCGGTTCTGGAGGACGCGCTGTGTCACCACGACGTCGGCCTCTTTGAAAGCCGCCTCCGTGATTTCGGGGCCCGTGTAGGTGAAGTCCCAGCAGACGTTGTCCGGTCCGTCAAGGTGCGCCTTGGGGCTGCCTTTCTCGAGCGCCTTCTCGAGGTCCATCACGGCGGGCAGGTCCTCGTAGTCGACCTGGATCATGTTTGCCGCATCGGCCGCCTGGCTCTTGTTCTCGGCCAGCACTGCAGCGACGATCTCGCCCTGGTACGTGACCTCTTTCTCGGCGATCGGAAAACGCTCTGGAACGTATTTCTTCTCCGCCACGAAAGCGGGCGCGGCCGGATGCGTCCCGGCAAGCAGCCCTTTGAAGTCGCGCGCCGTGTAGACACCAACCACGCCGGGCGCCTTGCTCGCGTCAGTGATGTCGATGCTCTTGACGCGCGCGTGCGCGTATGGGCTGCGTACGAACGCGGCGAAGGCAGTTCCCTGTCTCGTGAAGTCATCCACGTAGTGGCCGTGACCGGTGATGAGGCGGGGGTCTTCGCGGCGGTGGATCTTGGATCCGACCAGCTGGGTGACCGCCATGTCAGTTGCCTCCCGCCGTGACCGTGGCCTTCTTGGCCGGCGTGGCGCTCATCGTCTTGGCCGCGGTCTGAACCGCCTTGACGATGTTGACGTAGCCGGTACACCGGCAGAGGTTGCCTTCGAGGCCCTTGCGGATCTCGTCTTCCGTCGGGTTCGCGTTTTGCTCCAGCAGGTAGGCCGCGGCCATGATGAAACCGGGCGTGCAGTAGCCGCACTGCAGGCCGTGCTCGTCCCAGAAGGCCTGCTGGATCGGATGGAGCTCGCCATCCTTGGCCATGCCCTCGATCGTCTGCAGGCTCCTTCCTTCGGCCTGAACCGCGAACATCGTGCAGCTCTTGACTGCTTTGCCGTCGACCAGGATGGTGCACGCGCCGCACTGGCTCGTGTCGCAGCCGATGTGCGTGCCGGTGAGCCCCAGGTTGTCCCGGAGATAGTGCACGAGCAGCAGGCGTGGCTCGACCTCATGCTCGTGCCGGCGGCCGTTGACGGTTGTCGCGACCTTGAGCTTCATCAGTCCTCCTAAACCCCTCCAGTAGCGGTGCGCGGGCGGCACCGATGGATCCCGCCACTAAAAGTGCGCCCTGCGCGCGCCCGGCGGCGCAGATGAACCCCTCTATTGCGCTACTTTTAGGCGGGAAATGCAACTGGAGAATTCCTTTCAGGTGGGCGCCCCGCCCGACCGGGTGTTCGATTACCTCCTCGACGTCAACAAAGTAGTCGGCTGCGTGCCGGGCGCCGAGCTGTCCGAGGTCGTGGACGCCAGCACTTTCAAGGGCAAGGTGAAAGTCAAGGTTGGTCCGATCACGGTCGCCTACAGCGGAGTGGCCAAGATTGCGGACCGCGACGATGCGCAGCGCACGGCCACGCTGACGGCGGAAGGCCGGGAAACGACCGGCCAGGGCTCGGCCCGGGCTTCGGCGCACATGAAGGTGCAGGCGGCAGGCGAGGGCTCGCTCGTCGAGATCGTGACCGACTACAACGTGGCCGGACGGGTGGCTTCGTTTGGCCGCGGCGTGATGGAAGACGTGTCGAAACGGATCGTCAATGACATGGCCGCCTGCATCAAGGCGAACCTGGAGGCGGCGGAAGACCCGGCCCCGGACGATTACGTGACGGCGGCCGTAGCCCGCTCCGCGCCGCGGCCGCAGCCGGTGGCCGCGGAGCCGGTAAGCGCCTTCGGCCTGCTTTGGCACCTGCTCAAGGTGCGGCTCGAGAGGCTTTTCGGCCGGGGTTCAGCCTAGAAAGACGGCCAGCATCAGGTCGCGGTTGACCCAGATGTTCGGTTGAGTCCAGCTCTTGCCGGCGACCCCGAAGATCGTCACGGTCGCGTCGAGGATCGAGAAGAAGCGGGCCTTCATCAGGATCTCGGTGTGCATCGAGGGCTCAGTCGCCTTGGGAAACTCGGCCGCTCCGGTGACCATGAAGGCGGCGGCCTGGAACATCACGTAGCGGCGCATCATGTCGGCCACGAGGTCGGGCGGCGGCGGCTCCGGCTCGATGGTGCGGATTCCGCCGACGAAGTCCTTGTTGAACAGACCCTCGGGGATTCCGGTCAGGGGTACGGCGCCAGGGACCAGCGGCTCGGCGCTGACGTTGCGCAGGTGAAAGAGCGGCTCCGGGTCGTTGATCGTCTCCCGCAGCCTCCCGCCGCGGACCTGGATCTCCGCGGTCAGGCGCTGAAACGAGGTCAGCACGTCGACCTTGCTCCACGAGAGGTTCGCGGACGCGAAGCCTCCGGAAGGGCTGCCTGACATCAGCGGGCAAGGATAACTCGGCGGCCCCGAATCTCGACCCCTGAGAATTAGTCGCGTGAACCTGGCCGAGGCGCGCGACCGCATCCGCCTGTGGCCCCACCTGAACGCCTTTATCTCGGTGTCCGACGAGGAGGGCGAAGGGACCGTGGTTGCCGTCAAGGACCTGGTCGACGTGCGCGGAATGGTCACGACAGCGGGCGGAATCATTCTCCCGAACGTCCCCGCGACCGAAGACGCGCCGGTGGTCCGGAGCATCCGCGAGGCCGGCTGCGTGGTGATCGGCAAGACCAACCTGCACGAGTTCGCCTACGGCGTCACCAGCGTCAACCCGCACTACGGCACGGTGCGCAACCCAGCCGATCCCAGCCGTGTCGCGGGCGGATCGTCAGGGGGTTCGGCCGCGGCGGTTGGCGCCGCTCTGTGCGACTGGGCCATCGGCAGCGACACCGGCGGATCGATTCGCATCCCCGCCTCGCTCTGCGGCGTGGCGGGTTTCAAACCGGCATTCGGCAGCATCGACATTTCCGGGGTGATCCCGTTGAGCAGGTCGCTGGACACACTCGGGCCGATGGGGCCGAACATCGCGGCCGTCGCCACCGCGTACTCGATGATGTCGGGCGAAGACGTACCCCTTGATGCGCTCACCGCTCCGCAGCTGGCGGTGCCTGCGGGTTGGGTGACCGACCTCGACCGGCCCACGTCGGAAGCCTGGTCCAAGGTATCGAAAGGCTTGCCCGAGATCGAGTTCGTCGACCGCAGCAGGCTGTTCGAGGTGGGCCTGACCATCCTGCTGGCGGAAGCTGCCGAATATCACCGACGGTGGGCCGCGGAGTCCCCGGAGAAATACGGCGCCGACGTGCTTCGCCTGATCCGGCGGGGACTCGAGATTCCGAGCGGCGAGTATCTGCAGGCCCTCGAGGAGCGAATGCAGCTGCAGGTCGAGGCCCAGCGCGCGATGGAGGCGATCGACGCCCTGGTCCTCCCCGCCACCGCGATCGTCGCCCCGCCGGTCGACGCCGGCCCAGAGGTCCGCGAGCCGCTGTCCAGGTTCACCCGCCCTTTCAACACGACGCACCAACCGGTCGCGGTCCTGCCCGCGCCCTTGCCGCTCGGGCTACCCGTGGGCATCCAGGTGGCCGGCCGGACCAACGCCGGAACCCTCAGAGCGGCAGCGTGGCTGGAGGGTCAGTGGAGATCCCTGGGCTGAAGTCCAAGGAGCTCTTCCCGGCCATCTTCAGCCGCCACGCGGCCGCGTACCAGCGCCGGCTCGACCAGATCATGGCCAGGGGCGAGGCGCGCGGACGGCAGCGCGTGATCGAGCTGATCGAGGCCAAGCCTGGGATGCGCGTGCTGGACATCGCGTGCGGCCCCGGCACGTTGAGCCGCCATCTCGCCGCGGCGGTCAGACCCGACGGCAGCGTCGTCGGAATCGACCTGGCCCCAGGGATGATCGACATCGCACGTTCGGCCGCGATACCCAACGCGCGGTTCGAGCTCATGGACATGGAGGAGCTCTCCTTCCCCGACGCTTCGTTTGATGCCGCTGTGTGCGGTCACGGTCTGCAGTTCGCGCCGCACCTCGCCCGCGCGATGGGCGAGGCTCGGCGGGTGCTGCGGAGCGGCTCACACTTCGCCGCCAGCGTCCCGGTCACACCCGTGAAGGAATCGGTCTGGGCGCTCCTTGACGGCGTCATCGACCGCTGGCTCCCCCCACCGCCCCGCGCCGTCGACCAGGACGCGACGCGGCAGATGGTCGGCGACACCTCCGCATTCAAGGCGGCGGCTCTTGGCGCGGGCTTTGAGTCCGCTCGTGTGGAGGTGATAGACGAACGCGTGGTCTGGGAGTCCGCCGAACAGCTCGTCTCGCTCTGCACCAGCTGGTGGGACTGCGCCGCCCGCATGGACGGAGTCCCCAGCGACAAGCGACGCCGATTCATCGAGGAGGCGACGGTCACGTTGAAGTCACAGCATCCGGGTGTCATCGAGACCACCGGTCGCAACCACGTGCTGTTCGCGATCGCCTGATCGGGTTTCATTCGGCGCCGGTGCGTTGGTGTTAGTAACCGGGGGAAGTTCGATTGCTCGCCGTCACACTACTTTGCTGAACGTGCCGCATCCGAGCGCGATGCTTCGGCTGGTCGCCTTTGCGGTCGCAGCCGGGCTCGCGCTCGCGGGAGTGCAGCCGCTGGTGGCGGCCGCCGCCGGCGCCGTGGACTTGCATTGGGCGTTCGGCCTGACCGTACCTGCGGTGATCACCGCGGGACTGATCTTCGGAGCCGGCAGAGTTTTCAGCCAGGGCGATGTCGTGCAGCCGCCCTGGTACTCGGCCTGGCTCCTGCTACCCGGCTCTTTCGTGCTGGCGGGTGCGGCGGCGATGTGCATCTTTGGCGCGCTCGTCGAGTTCTCGCTCATCCCCTGGACGCTGTGGGTGCTGCTCACCTCCGGCGGTTTGCTCTGGATCGCGGCGATGGTCCTGGTGCGCAGCCGATCGCACTAACGAAGGCGTAGGGGAGGCAGGCCTCCCCTACGGGGACCCCTCCTTCCACCTAGGACCGCCCGGTGGCGTCTGGTGGTCAGCGCCGGGGACGGCCGGAGTGAATCCGGCCTACAGCTCCATTGCGTCTCAGGCGTAGGGGAGGCAGGCCTCCCCTGCGGGGACCCCTCCTTCCACATAGGACCACCCGGCGGCGTCTGGTGGTCAACGCCCGGGGACGGCCGGAGTGAATCCGGCCTATGGCTCCACTCCGTCTTAGGCGTAGCGGAGGCACGCCTCCCCTCTACGGCCTACCGCTCCACTTCGTCAGTCGAGAGAGCCGGCCGCCGGGGTGGCCGCTCGAGTCAGCCGGTCCTGGATCGCGCGACGCCCGCGCTCGAGGGCGCGAATCCCGTCTTCGCCCTTGAACCCGCTGTTGGCGCCGCCGAGCAGGCTGTCGAGCTCCCAGGCCAGCTGCTCCGGATCCACCGCCGCATGTATCTCGCCCGCCAGCTGCGCCTCACGCACGGCGCGTTGGAGGCTGTACGACCAGTAGCCCTTCTTTTTGAGCACCGAGTCGCGCACCGGACCGGGCCGCCGGCTGTCGAACTCCTCCGCCACGGCCCAGAAGAAACATCCGCCTGGAAAAACTCCGCGCTCCAGATAGGACAGCCACGAGTTGCACAGCGCCCAGACCCGTCGAACCCCGCGAGGTTGGGCGAGCGCGGGACGGATCACTTCGTCGGTAAAGATCTGCGCGGCGGCCTCGATCGTGGCGAGATGCAGCTCTTCCTTGGAACCGAAGTGCGCAAAGAGCCCGCTCTTGCTGATGCCGAGGTCGTCGGCGAGGCGCTGGAGCGAAACGGCTTCCAGCCCTTCCGCGGATCCGACTCGCGCGGCGTGGGCGAGGATCGACTGCCGCGTCTTCATCCCCCGCAGACGGCGTCCGTCCGTTTGAACAGCCATTCGTGCGCTTGATTTTAGCACGAACGGTCGGTTAGTATTGTGAGTGTACGACCGATCGTGCTATTTGTTTGAACGGAGGCTGGAGATGCTCGAGATCGAAGGTGGATGCGCTGGGCGACCGGGACTCGCCACGCTGGATCGGTCGGACGGTGAGCCGCTGAGCCGTATGTTCGGCCGGCTCTCCCCCGAATCCGTCTACCGGCGCTTTTTCAGTCCGATTTCGCGGCCCGACGTGTTCCAGGCGTCCGTCCTTCGCATCGACCACCACGACCACGAGGCGATCGCGGCCGTCGAGGGTGGCGAGATCGTCGGCGTGGCGCAGTACGCGCGACCGCCAGGTGCGAAGCAGGCGGACCTTGCGATCATCGTCGCCGACGCCTGGCAGCGACAGGGCCTTGGCACCCGGCTGATCGCCGCGCTGACCAACCGCGCTGCCGACGAGGGAGTCGACGCCTTTAAGGTCGACATCCAGGGCGACAACTACGGTGCGCTGCGCCTTCTCGAGCGCGTCGGGCCCGGCGTGCGCCTCAGGTTTTCGGCAGGCGTCGGCGAAGGATCCATCCCGATCACAAGCGATCACACCCATGGGTGATCGCGACCGGCTCGATGCGCTGCGCGCCACCAAAGAGCTCCGCGGCTGGAGCGATGCGCGACTGCGCCGGCTCCTCCCGTTCGTGGATGAGGTGTGCGTTCCCACAGGCACGCTCATCGGCGAGGCGGGACGCCTCTGCCATCAGCTCGTGATCGTCGCGTCCGGCGTGCTGGAGACGTGCCGCGAGGGCAGATCAAGCCGGTTGGGACCAGGCGACACGGTTGGTTGGAAAGCGATGCGCGACCGCGGCTTGCATGACGCGACAGTGCTGTCGGTTTCGGCAGCGCACCTGCTTGTGATGAGCCACGACCAGTTCCGCGCCGTTGAAGCGCCTGCCCCGCGCCGCTAGCCGGCGGCCCTCGAGTGCGTCATGCTCGCGCCGCCGGCGAGCGACCGGCGGAAGCACACGGCGACCCACATGCGGTACGGCCGCCATCGCTCGGCGATGGTCTCGAGCTCAGCCATGTCCGGGTCACGGGTGAAGCCGTACGCCTCGCGAATCGCCTCGAGCAAGCGGCGTTCGGTCGTCGGGAGCTCGTCGACCGCGCTCAAGGCGCGCAGCCTGATTAGCTGCGACCCAAACTCTCCGATGCCGGCAAGACGCTTCAAGCGCTCCAGCGACTCGTCGCGTGGCAAGGCGCGCAAGGTGTCGGTGTCGAGCTCGCCGGCCAGAGCGGCACGACCGAGCGCGTTGAGGTACTCGACCTTGCGCCCGAAAAGTCCTTTGAACGCTTTCAGCTGGACCAGGGCTTCCGGGGCTGGAAAGCAGTAGAGACGATGGCCGTGGATGTCGATCGACGCGCCGAGCTCACGGCACATCCTTTCCTTGACGCCCTGCCCCTGGCGCATGGAGATCCGGGATGAGATGAGGCACCACGCGGCCGCCTCATAGGCGTTGGACCAGTTGACCGGACGAAAACCGGGGAACATTCGCTGCAGCCCGCCGACCACTGGATCGCGCTGCGCGACGTGCGGCCACTCGCGCCCGTCGACGTCCAGGCTGAGGATGCGCGACGTCTGGCGATGGACAACCTCGAGAGGCGCATCTCCATAAACCGTCCCGTGGACGCGGCCCTCGGCGTCCTGGGTCAGGCAGACCCCGGCCGGTGTCCACTCGCCATCCGTCAGGTACGCGAGGTGGAGATGCCCATCTGCCTTGCCGCCCTCCGAAGGAGCCTCATGCCAGGCGTCGATGAACCCGGCGCTTTCCCGCAGCGAGTAGCCGCCGAGCGGCTCGACGTCGAAAGAGCTAGGCGAGCTTGATCCGGTTGGCGCGCGGGCCTTTCTGGCTCGGCTCGATCTCGAAGCTCACCCGCTCGCCGCCGGCCAGCGAGTCGAAGTTGATGCTCGAGTCCAGGCCGGTCCGGTGAAAGAAGTACTCCTTCCCGTCCTCGGCCGCGATAAAGCCGAAGCCTCGGTCGGAGACCAGCTTCTTGATGGTCCCAGTCGGCATCCCCAAACTCCTCTTCTCGAAAGCTAGTCGCGAACGCACGGGTCCTTTCGAGAAGATCCGACCGCGGCGAACATCACCCGAACTACCCGGGGACAGACTTACCTTACCACCCGATTTGAGGCCGGGCCTTAGATCGCGAGAAGCGCCACGCCGGCGAGGGTGGCGGCGGCGCCGGAGAGCTTGAGCGCGACCCTTCCCCCCTCCCGCAGACGCCACACGCCCCACACGGCGACGGCCACGATGGCGAGCTCACGGACGGGGGCCACCACGGCCAACGGTGCGAGGCTCAGCGCCCACAGAACGAGGAAGTAACCGGCCCAGAAGAAGAACCCGATCACGCCCGATTGTCGCCAGGTTGGAGGCTGCGCGGTGGCCGGCGGTCGATATCTGCCCAGCGCCGAGGCCACCCACACGGTCAGCGGCAGCTCGATCGCCATCAACGTGAAGAGAAGCCAGGCATAAAACCACGGCGTGGCCAGCCGCACTCCCACCCGGTCGACCGAGGTGTAGGCCGCGATGGCGACCCCGGTCATCAAGGCTGGGAGGGTGGCTCGGCCACCTGCCTGTGAGATGGCGACCGCCAGGATGCCGGCCAGCAGCAGACCCACTCCGACCAGCTGCGGCGAC
>VBHJ01000167.1 GCA_005887685.1 Chloroflexota bacterium
CTGATCGGCGAAACGCTGCCGACCGTGCTGACGACACCGTTCGGAGTGCTTCCGCTTTCTCATGGCGACTGGCGCTGGGCGCTCGCCTCGTGGTCGGTGCTGGTTGCTCTCAGCACCATCGCGATCGGGGCGGCGGCGCCCAGGCGCGCCTCTCGGGTCGCGGCGCCGGCGCGGTGGTGGCCGGACTGGCGGCAAGGCCAGGCGATCCGCATCGGGATCGTGATGGGCATGGCCTCGGCCGCGTACTTCGGGGCGAATGCGTACATCCCTGACTTCCTCGACCAGACCGGACGCCACAACCTCATCTCCCCGGCACTCGCGCTGCTCAACGGGTCGCAGCTGCTCACCGCGCCGGCCGTCGCCTTGTGGCCGCAGCTGCTGACCGGCCGCGTCGGCTTCATCGGCTCGGCCGTGATCATGGCGGTCGCCCAGCTGGGCCTGGTGCTGACGCCCGGCGGCGGCGTGCTCGTCTGGGCCTTCGTGCTCGGCTTCGCGACCGCGCTGGCGTTCGTCGTGGTGCTGAGCCTGCCGCCACGGGTGGCGCCGGCTGGAGACGTGGCGCGCATGAGCGCCGCGATCTTCACCATCCAGTACGCGACTGCATTCATCGTGCCACTTGTGGCCGGCGCGTTGTGGGATGCGTCGGGTAAGGCGCTCTTCGCGTTCCTACCCGGAATTGCGGCGGCCGGGGCGATGGCGTGGGGCGCCATGTCTCTGCGCATCCCCGACCGGGTGCAGTCCGCGCCTTAGGGCAAAATTCCCGCTTTGTAGTCGTTCAAGATCTCGCCCGCGGCACGAGCGCCTTCCTCGGCGCCGCCTTCCATGAAGCCCTGGAAGTTGGAAGAACAGTGCTCGCCGGCGAAGTGGCACTTGCCGGTCGTCGGGTCGGGCTGCCGAGCGCCTTCGTAGCCGCTGAACGACGTGTACTGGCCGACCTTCCAGTAGGAGTAGGAGCCAAGCAGGAAGGGGTCGGTGAGCGGCACGTCCAGCGTCGCGCGGCCGTTCCACTGCTGGGTGATCCCGGGAAAGACCTGCTCGATCTGGCTCAGGAATGTCTTCGCGAACCGGCTCGCCACTTTCGGGTCGGAGGCGTCACCGGTGAATGAAGCAAGCGGCACGCCACCTCCTGTGTAATCGACCATGATTCCCGTGGCGCCGTCCTGCGCGCGCGTGACGTCCCACGTGTTCTGGTAGCCGGTATCGGCATACGTGCTGCCGTTGCCGATGCCCCATGGGCCTGACGAGTTCCAGTACCGCGAGTTGAACTGCAGCTGCAGCTTCGCGTTCTTGCCGTAGCCAAGCTGCGTGATCGCTGTCTGCTTGAGCGGGGTGAAGTCCGCCGCCGCGTACGCCTTGTCGGAGGTGAGGATCGTGCGCAGAACGGAAAACGGGATGGCCACGATGACCCGGTCGAAAGACTTCTGGGTCGTGACGTTTCCGGTCTTCAGGCTCAGCGTGTAGGACTTGTCGGGGTTGTGGACGATGCCGGTCAGCGCCGTGTTGAGCTGCACCGTCCCCGGGGCGAGTGCGGCCGCGATGGCCTGAGGCAGCTGCTCGTTTCCGCCCACGATGTGGTAGCGCTCGTCCGACGCGCCGAAGATCCGGAAGTTGCCGGGCACCGGTTGGAAGCCCAGCAGGTAGACGAGGTTGAGCGAGCTCTGCTCCTGGGTGACATTGCCGTACTCGATGTTGTACGCGACGTCGAGCAGCCGGCCCATCGAGCTGGCGTGACCGCCCGCCACGCGGGTCTCGATCCAGTCGAAGAGGCTCAGATGATCGAGGTCGAAGCCCGCCTGCGTGAAGCTCTTGTAGGTCGTCGGAAACGGAGCCGAGTTCAAGTCCTTCTTGACCGCGGTCCAGACAGGGCCAAAGTCGTTGTTGGCTTGGGTTGTCGTGTAGTACTGGCCAAAGAAGAAATCCGTTTCGGTGGAGTGGACGGGCTCGGCGGCCAGCAGGTCGACCGTTGGAAGTTTGAAACGGCTCGCCAGCCCGAGGATCGTCTTGTGCTTGCTGTCGATCAGCTCGCCGCAGTGCTCGCTTGTCTGAGCGTTCAGCCATGAGGTGGTGTCGGAGTGCATGCGGCCGCCAACGCGGCTCGACGCTTCATAGACCGTGGACGTGATGCCGGCGTCCTGCAGCGTGAGCGCGGCATTCAACCCGGCGATGCCGCCGCCGATGATCGCGATCCGACCCTGGGTGGCGGACGGTTTGGATGATCCAGCAAGTGCCGCCACGGGCCCGCTGAACGCCGCCACGCCGACCGCTGCCCCGGTGACTTTCAGAAAGTCCCGGCGGGTCAGCCGCATCTGCCTGCGCTCCTCCTGGACCACACGCAGCGGACGGCCTGACCTTTCGGCCTCGTCGAAGTCCTCGAACAGGGCCTGAAGACGTCTCAGCAGCGGCGTCCGCGCCATGGGGACACTCTCCTTTCGCGAAGAAAACAGGGCCCCCAGTCTATGGGAGCCCCGTTTTCAAATGGTTCGGTTAACTCAGCTCGTCGGAATCGTCAGTTTGGCGACGACCTGCTGCTGAAAGTGGCCCGGGTTGTGGCCGTCATCGTAGGTACTGATCGACGTCGTGTAGTCGATCGAGCCGCTGGTGGTGTTGCCGAAGTAGTCGCCGATGAAGGTGGCATTGGGCGAGCAGACGCAGAACCGCAGCGGCGCGTTCAGCTGTGGGTCCCAGGTATTAAGGCTCAGCCGGATGTTGCTTCCCTTCGGCGCAAGCTTCGGCGTGAAGAACTGGATGCTCGTGTTGATGCAGTAGTTCGTGGCGCCATAGGGCGGCAGCATCCCCGCGAAGTTCACGTTTGTCTGGTCGAGCGCCAGCCCTGCAGCGGAGGCCTCCGCCGTTCCCGCAGCCGGGCACGCGAGTCGCCGGTCGTAAAAGTTGACGCTGACAGTGCCGTTGGCTGAGACCGCGAGGTTGGGCTGGAACTCGTCTACCGGGTTCACATTGTCGTTGACGAGAATCGACGGCGTCCATGTCGTGCCGCCGTCATAGGACGCGGTGAGAAAAACGTTGGAGATTCCGTTCGTCTGCTGGTTGTAAGCGATGTAGAGGGGGTAGGCGCCGTTGACGCGCGTAGTGCCGGTGGCGAATGTGTTGTCGATGCCGTCGGTGAAGGTTGTGTTTGCGTAGCCGCCTACGAAGGAGGGCACTGTGATGTTCGAAATCGCCGTCGGCAGGCCGGTCCAATTCAGGCCGCCATCGGTTGACTTCACTGTCGAGACTGAGATGCAGCACTTGCCGTGCTGTGACGGAAAGTTCGTCACCGATGTCCACACTGTGCCATCAGGCGTCACGTGTGGAAGGAGGTAGGTGTCGCTCGCCGTGTTGTTTACGGTTGGCAGGACCTGCGGCGTCGACCAGTCGGTGTGGGTGCCGTTCTTATTCGCGTGAGCCGTCGCGACGTAAGGCTTGCTGTTGAGGCCGTCGAACAGCGCCCACATTGCGTAGATCGTGTTGTAGTGCGGGCTGTTCGGGTTGGTGTCGATCGCGATCCACTGCTTGTCCGGTTCGCGTCCCTTGGCCGGATAGGGAGCCACGTAGTCAGGCCCACCGTTGTGGGTCGTGAGCCACTCCTTGGCGGTGGACGAGCCGCGAGGATGTACCGAAACCGAGATCACTTCCGCCGGGACAGCTGGGTTCGGTTCTTTGTTCTGGTTGATCTGGTAGCTGTGGGAGCCGCTGGAGAGGTAGAAGAACTGGTAAGGCAGTATCAGCTCGTAGTAGTTGCCGAACCCGTCGAAGGCCCCGACCGGATCGGTGTTGTCGGTCCACCCCTCGTAGCCAGGTATGTGCCCCTGCACCGGCCACGTCGTACCTCCATCCCACGACTCGTAGAAGCCGAGCAAGTGGTTATAGCCTTCTGCGCTGGCAAACCATTTGACCGAGCCGATCAGATGATTCGGATTCGTCGGGTCGACCCTGATGTCGGACTCGGAGTGGTTCTTGGCCAGGACCGCCGGACCGACCGCAAAGCCGGGATTGCTGCCGACCTGGGTGGGAAAAGGGGCCGATGCGCCGGTGTCTTCACCGGTGTTTGCTCCTTGTGAAGGGCAGGCCGACTCGCCGCTGTAGCCGTCGTTCGGCCCGGCATTGGCCGTGTACGGGACTTCTGGTCGGTAGCAGCTCGTCTGCGTGGTGGCGAAGACGTTGCTCACGCCATGCGTCAACCCGCTCATCGCATAGGCCGAGTCGGACTGGGTGCCGGGAGGTGAGTTTCCAGCGGCGACCGCCGGAAGCGAACCGATGGTCAGGACGCCGAGGAGCAGCGGACCGGCAAGAGCAAGCAGTCGATGCCGTGGCATTGAAAGATCCCCCACAAATGCGAAGCGAGAACTTTAACGACACTAAGCGAACCGGGTTAAGAATTCAACCACGGTAGGCATCGGCGGCCGGTTTGTGTCCGGCCGCCGGTGTCACTGCTGCCTCAATCGTCCTCGTCGAAGAAGACTCCACTGCGCTGCCGGGCCAGTTGTGCGAACACGACCCTTTGCGAGCCCGCGGTCGTGTGAAAGGTGTCATCGCCCGTCCGGCCGTGCCAGCTGATATTGGCGCCCGTCTGAACGAAGTCCATCGTGAAACGCTGGCCCGCGTTGCTGAAACTGCCGTGGCTCGTTGCGCCAGACCAGCGGATGTCGAATGAAACCATTCCACTCGCGGGCGGTGCGATGTGGAAGAGTCCGTTGACGATGGTGCCGTAGTCGGGGATCGCGAGATCGGACAGCTTGAATCTGGCTTTGCCGTCCTCGATCTCGGAATCAACCGAGTCGTCAGGCACCGCGATCGTCCAGAAAAGGCCGCTGCTCGTGATGCCAGGGTCGTAGTCGTGGATCTGTGTGGCGAAGGTCGGGTCCACCGGACCCGTGTAGACGTCGAGTCAGATGAATCCGAATGTGCCGTGATGCTGCTTGCCGTCCGTGCCGACATAGACGCCTTTCATGAACCGGTTGTCCGAGCCGAACTCCGCGCTCGCCGCGAGCGCCGCGCCGTTGTGGACGCCGGCTCCTGGGCCTTCGATGTTGGCGACCCCGACTGCGCCCTTGAAGTCGTAGATGGACGACTCGTCCAGGTTGGCTTTGGTGCCCTGGAAATGGAAGAGCTTGCCACCGACCATGGTGCCGTACGGAATTGGTCTGGGTGCCGGCGCCGTCTTGGCGAGTACCGGCATCCATGCGCTCGACGTGACGACGGCGCCTCCGGCCAATCCCGCGGCCGCCATGAAATCGCGGCGGGAAAGTGCGCGCTCCCAGAAATGAGAGTGCGCATGCGGATGGTTGGCGATTGGTGAGGCGGCCAGAATCTCGAGGCCTTCGTCGGATAGGTTCATAGGCCCACCACCTTGCCCTTAGGCAGCACGCCCGGCGCGGGGACGCGCCGCGGCGAGGCCAGCCTACACCCGCATCGGGATGCGTGGACGGCGAGGTTGGGAAGGTGGAGCGGGCGACGGGACACGGCGCCCCGGTAAACAAACACTGTGTTGATTCGTCTACCGACTTGGCAATTGACCTGGCATGCCGTCGGTGGGCGCGTTAACTGGCGCTGCCGCTGCCGTTCGCGCTGACGAACGTCTCGAGCTCGTCGATGGCACGTTGCACCGCAGCGGTCATGCCGAAACTCTCTTCGAACAGGAGCTTCTCGACGACCAGCCGACGGGCCTGTCGATCGAACCTCACGTCGGCTGATCCGATGAGGCGGTCGCCGGACAGGATCGGTAAGACGTAATAACCGCGCTTGCGCTTGGCGGCCGGCACATAGATCTCGATGCCGAAGTCAAAATCGAAGAGCATCTTCGTCCTCACCCGATCGGCAATCAAGTTGTCGAATGGAGACAGCAGGACCGTCCGCCCCCGCCAGGGCGCAGCTTCATGGTCGACGTGGTCTCGGTGGAGGTAAAAGCCGCGGCGACCCGCCACGCTCGCGGGTATGGCTTCGCCGCGGTCCACCAATCGCCGTAACGAGCCTTTGAGGTCCTCGTAGGCCCAGCGCATGAAGTGCTGGTAGACGTGACCCTCGGTTGCCACGCCCAAGGCTCTCAGTGAAAGCTCAACGGCGCGGTCCGAGCGCGCCTTGGCAGACAGCCTCTCGCGCGGGGTCCAGGCCGGAAACCAGCGATTCGCGAGGTCCCACAGCCGCTGACTTCCGTCGCGCCCGACCACGGTGATCTCGCCCTCGATCCAGAGGCGCTCCAGCATCTGGTTGACGTTTCGGCCGGCGGTCCAACCGGTCGACTGCCAGTGCTCGGTGGCCGTGTCCTCGATATCGCGTGATCGCAGCGGTCCGCGTTGCCGGATCGCATTGAGAACCTGCCGCCGCAAATGGGCGTTGGCCTCCATCCATTCCGCCACGCGAATCGCCCACTTATTGCTTTGTTTGGAGTACGGCCGCATCCTGCCGGCGAAGATCGGGAAGTCCTCTGTCAAGACCAGGGACGCGGCATGTGCGAGGTAGTGGAACAGTCGGCGGTCCTCGAAAACGAGCCGGTCGAGGATCGCGCGATCGTATGGACCCAATCGCGAAAACGGCACCAGATACTGTGTCCGCGCACCCGCCGCGGCGATGGAGTCGATCTGGATGACCCGGATCGAGCGGGCAATCTCCATCAAGCCCTCAGCTGTGGCTGGAGGCCGCGGGCCGGCCAGCCTCTGGGAGCGGATGGCGATGCGCCGAGCGTCCTGCAGCGACAGGTCCACCGATTTCACTGGGTGCTGGAGATTAACCACTTGAACCGATGACCGTCAGCAGCGAGAGCGAGATCAGAAATTGGAGCGGGCGAGGAGCCTCGAACTCCCTACCTCAACCTTGGGAAGGTTGCGCTCTACCAGGGTGAGCTACGCCCGCTCGACCGAGTAATCGATTCTAGGTCTCGACAACCGCCTCTGCCTGCGGCGCCGCCTCCGACACCACCGAGCGGACGAGCTGCGAATACTCCTCCACCAAACGCTGCGCATGCTCCGGATCGAGTGTCGACGCGATGACGTAATACTCGGGCCGGTCGGCGTCCGGTGCGACCAGGACCCATCCGTCATCCACGAAGACTTTGACCCCATCGGTCAGGTCGACGCGGTCCTTGAGGTGCCGCTCCATCATCGTCCGCATCACCCGGCCCTTGACCTCCCAGGGACAGAACTCGACGGCCGTCCTATGCGTCACCTGCGGAATGCGCGTGCGGAGCGCGCCGATCGATCCGCCGCTCTTGGCCAGCAGCTCGAGCACGCGCGCGATGGTGAAGATGGCGTCGAACGAAACCGCGAAATCGGGCCAGCAGTATCCGCCCGTGCCGTCCGACGCAAGAACCGCCTCGGCATGCTGGGCACCGCGCAGCACAGCTCCGGGTGTGATCTTCGTTGGGACAAAGCGGCTGCCCAGCCGCTCGGCGATCATCGAGAATGCAAGCGACGTAGAGGCCGGGCCCAGGACCATGCCCGGCTTGCTGCTCAGCGCCAGCTGCGCCAGGACCGCAAACGCCGCATCGTGCTCGAGGACGGAACCTGTCTCGTCCACGATGAAGCAGCGCTCGCCCGGCGTGTCGATGAACACTCCCAGCTTTGCCTTCACGGCCGCCGTGATCACGCCCATCTCCTGCAGGTGCCCGCGAAACGTCGCATCGTCTTGCTCCATCACGATCTCGGCCGGCGCGGCGTTGAGCGGGATCACCGTGCAGTTGAGCTCGCGCAGGATCTGCGGCAGAACCATCGCCGCCGCGCCGTTGTTGTAGTCGATCACGACCTTGAAAGCCGCGCCGCGCACGACCTCCAGGTCGAGCTTGGCCAGCATGTCCTCCATGTAGCGCTCGGTCTGACTGTCGCGACGCGTGATGCGACCCATCTCGTAGTGCGACACGCGCCGGATGTCCTCGCGGAAAAAGAGGCCCTCGAGACGGCGCTCGCTCCGTTTGTCGACGTCGAGGCCGTGGTCATCGAAGATGCGGACGTCGGCTGACCGAGGATCGACCGGCGACGTCTGGACGTGGACTGCAGACACGTGGTTGTGCCTGGCCCAGTAGCGGCACACCGGCGCGGGCAGCACCGAAAGGTCGATCACGTGCGTCCCGGATGAGATCATCCCGGACATCAGCGCGCGGCCGATCATGCGGGCGGAGCGCGTGTAGTCGCGTGAAAACGCGATCTCGGTTCCCTTCGGCGTCAGGGCACCGATCGCAGCGCCCAGGCGCGAGGCGAACTCGGGCGTGATCTCGATGTTGATCAGCCCGTTGAGCCCATACGAGCTGAACAGCCCACGCTTCCACGAGCCGGCCCAGATGATCGACTCATGAACGACCGCGCCCGGCTCGACCTCCTTGTTGGGCCAGATCCGCACGTTTGCGTTGACGCTCGACCCCGCGCCGATCGTCACGTCGCTGCCGATCACGGTTCCTTCCTCGAGCAGGCATCCGTTCTTCACGGTCACCGACCTGCACACCACCGATCCCCGCAAGCGCGAGTTGAGCCCGATGTAGCTGTGGTCCCAGACGATCGAGTTCGAGACCTTCACCCCCGAGTCGACCGTCGTGTACGCGCCGATGACGGCGGGGCCGTTGATCCACGCGCCCACCCGCACCTTGGCTCCGGCGCCGATCAAAGCCGGCCCGTCGACCCGCGCTCCCGGATCGATCTCCGCATCCGGATGGATCCATGTCGACTCGCCATGGCGATCCCCTGGCAGCTGGACCTTGACCTTGCCCTCGAGACAGTCGAAGTTGGCCTTGACATAAGCAGCGTGGCTGCCGACGTCCTCCCAGTAGCCATCGGCGATCCAGCCGAAGACGTGCTCGCCCTCTTTGAGCAGCTTGGGGAACACGTCTCCTGACCAGTCGGTGACCTCGCCGGGCCGGAAGAACTCGAACACCGCCGGGTCGAGGATGTAGATACCGGTGTTCGCGAGGTCTGAGATGACCTCGCCCCAGCTCGGCTTTTCGATGAATCTCTGCACCGCACCGCCTTCGTCCACGACCACGACGCCGTACTCGAGCGGGTTGGGCACGGGTTTGAGCACGATGGTCGCCAGTGCCTTTCGCTCGCGGTGAAAACGGGCCGCCGCGCCAAGGTCGATGTCGGTCAGCGAGTCGCCCGAGATGACAACGAACGTCTCGTTCAGCTGCGCGCGGGCCAGCATGACCGACCCTGCGGTGCCGAGCGGCGAATCCTCGACCGAGTAGGTCAGTGCCACGCCTTGCTCCGAGCCGTCGCCGAAGTAGTTGCGGATCGAGGCGCCCATGTACTGCACCGTCGCCACCACGTCGCGCAGCTGATGCCGGCGAAGGTGGAGAAGGATGTGCTCCATGATCGGCCGGCCCGCCACCGGCACCAGTGGTTTGGGCATGCTGCTGGTGAGTGGTCGCAAACGCGACCCCTCGCCGCCGGCCATCACCACCGCCTTCATATCCCCTTCCTCACTAGGATCTTAATTCCGTGCTGGAAGAACTAAACGAGTTCGCCTACGACCTGCTCTGGACGTGGCAACCCCGAATCGAGGCATTGTTTCGCACGCTCGACCCCGAGCTCTGGAAGTCGACGCGCGAAAACCCGGTCCTGCTGCTCAACCAGCTGGGCGAGGACGGGGTGCAGCGAGCCTGGGAGCGGCCGGAGGTAGGGCATGCGTTCGAGGGCGCAAAAGCCGCCTACAAGGAGTATTACGACCGGCACCCGCGCTTCATGGACGCGCAGGCGCCTCTGGCGATCGCGTACTTCTCGCTCGAGTTCGGGCTTTCCGAGTGCCTGCCGATATATTCCGGCGGACTCGGCGTGCTGGCCGGCGACCACCTGAAGGCGACCAGCGACCTCGGCCTTCCGCTGGTCGCGGTCGGGCTGCTGTACAAGCAGGGTTTTGGCCGCCAGGAGATCGACGCGAGCGGCCGGCAGATCGAGGTCTATTTCGAGAATCGGGGCGACGACCTGCCCGTGCGCAAGGTCGAGGGCGTCGAAGTCGAAGCCCCGATCGGGGCCCGCAACGTGAAGATCGCGGTCTGGCGGGCCCAGGTCGGGCGGGTGCCGCTGTTCCTCCTCGACACCGACCTCGAGGCGAACCCGCAGGACCTCCGCAACATCACCGACCGCCTCTACGTCCCCGAACCCGACCGCCGGCTCCGCCAGGAGATCGTGCTTGGAATCGGCGGCGTGCGAGCCTTGCGTGCCTTAGGGATCGACTCCGGCGTGTTCCATCTCAACGAAGGCCACAGCTTCCTCTGCGCGATCGAGCGCATCCGCGAGCTGCGTGCCTCACGCCAGATGACCCTCGAGGAGGCACGCCTCGTGGCACGCGCGGGCATCGTGTTCACCACGCACACCCCCATCGCGGCAGGCAGCGACTACTTCGACTCCGGCCTCGTGTGGGATCAGCTGGGACCGTACCTCAGTCAGGTCGGCATCTCATTCGACCGTTTCATGGACCTCGGCCGCCAGCGACCCGGAGATCCGCGCGAGCGGCTGTGCACGACGTACGCCGCCCTACGCCTCGCCGACCAGTCGGTTGGTGTGAGCCGCCTCCACGGCGCCGTCTCACGCCGCCTCTGGAAGGACGCGTGGCGCGGCCTGCCCGAGACTCAAGTCCCCATCGGCTCGGTGACCAACGGCGTGCACATGCCGACCTGGGTCGCGCCCGAGATCGCGGCCCTGCTGAGCCGCTACGTCGGTCCCGACTGGTGGGACCTCGATCCCTCCGACGGCCGCTGGCATGCCGTGCACGAGATACCCGCGGCCGAGCTCTGGGCCGTTCACGGCGAGCTGAAGCGGAGGCTGCTGTCGTTTACGGACGAACGAGCTGAGACGCCGCGCGAGCTCGACCTCAACGCGCTGACGGTCGGTTTCGGCCGCCGCTTCGCGCCCTACAAGAGAGCCAACCTGCTGCTCCGAGACAGGGCCCGGCTCGCGAAGCTGCTGCGCAACTCGAAGCGGCCGGTGCAGATCCTGTTCGCGGGCAAATCCCATCCCGCGGACCAGCCCGGAAAAGACATCGTCGCGGGGATCGTCGCCCTCGCCCGCGAGGAGCCTCGTGTCGTGTTCCTGAAGGACTACGACATCGCCCTCGCGCGCCACCTCGTGCAGGGCACCGACGTGTGGCTCAACAATCCGCGCCGCTTTCTCGAGGCCAGCGGGACGAGCGGCATGAAGGCGGGGGCGAATGGCGCGCTGAACGTCAGCGTGCTCGACGGTTGGTGGGACGAGGCGTACCGACCGGAGCTGGGCTGGGCCATCCCTTCAGGTGCGACGCTCGACCGGCAGGAGATCGACGACGTCGCGGAGGCGGAGGGCCTCTACCGCTTGCTCGAGCGCGAGGTGGTGCCCGCGTTTTACGACCGGGATGAAGCAGGCATCCCGCGGCGGTGGGTCGAGATGATGAAGGCGTCGATCCGCAACGTCGCAACGCAGTTCTCCGCGCGGCGGATGGTGATCGACTACTTCAACACCGCATATGGCCCAGGGGCCCGCCGGGTGGAGCAGCTACGCCTACTCCCCGACTGGGGTGGCTGAGGGGGAGCTGGTTTCCGCCGATGCGACTCCCCGGTGCTCGCGCCGGGAGGCCATCGCCGCCAGGTAGAGCTGGACGTACTTCTGCGCCGACCTCGACCACGACACGTCCTCTTTCATCGCGTGCTGGATCAGCCACGCCCAGACCGACGGGTGCCGGAAATTCTCCGCCGCCCGCACCACCGCGGCGAAAAACTGCCACGCGTCGTACGGCCCGAAGCGGAAACCGTTCCCCGTATGCACCGCCGGGTCGAAGTCCCGAATCGTGTCGGCCAGGCCGCCCGTGGCACGCACCACCGGGATCGTTCCGTAGCGAAGTGCGATCAGCTGCGCCAGGCCGCCCGGCTCAAAGCGCGACGGCATCCACAGCATGTCCGCGCCGGCGTAGATGCGCTGCGCGAGGGCCGCGTCGAACCCCACGGCCACGGCCACCTGGCGCGGCACCTCTGACGCCCAGCGCCGGAACATGTCCTCGTATCGCCGGTCGCCGGTGCCGATGACCACGATCTGCAGGCCGAGCTGAACGAGCTCGGGCATGGCCTGCTCGAGCAGGTCGAAACCCTTGACGTCGTAGAAGCGCGACACGATCGCGCAGAGCGGGGCTTTGACCTCCTCCAGGCCGAGCTCGGCGCGGAGCGCGGTCCGGTTCAAAGCCTTGTTCTGCGGCGCGTCGGCCGAGTAGTGATGCGGAATGTTGGGGTCTCGCTGCGGGTCGAACGTCTCGTAGTCGATCCCGTTCAGGATCCCGTGCAGCTTCTGCGTGTTCCTGCGCAGAAGCTCGTCCAGGCCCTCGCCGTACTCCGGCGTCTGGATCTCCTTCGCATACCGTTCGCTGACGGTGTTCACGACGTCCGCGAAGTGGATGCCGCGTCCGAGCACGTTGACCACGTTGTCGAGACCCGGGATGCCCAGCTTGATGAGCCCCCATTCCTGCAGACCCGCGAGCATGAGCGCGCCGAAACCGAACACGCCCTGGGCGGAAAGGTTGTGGATCGTCAGGGCGGTGGCGATGTCGGCATAGGGCTCGGAGTCGTAGACCCGGTCGAGCAGGTTCGGGATCAGCGCTCCGTACCAATCGTGAACATGGATGACGTCAGGGAAGAAATCGAGGGCCGGCATCATCTCGAGCGCGGCCCGGCAGAAGTAGACCGAACGGGCGTCGTCATCGCCGAAGCCGAACATTCCGTCGCGGTCGTAGAGCGGCGGGCAGTCGACGAAGTAGACCACCAGCTCGTTGAGCCGGCTTTCGAAAATCGTCGCGGGCAGGATGTCGGTACCCAGCGGCACCTTGACGTCCGTCGCGACCGGGTGCAAACCGAATCGCCCAATGTCGACCTGGCGGTAGCGGGGTAGGACGACGCGCACATCGTGCCCGATGCGCCGCAGCTCTTTCGAGAGCGAGGCCGCGACGTCCGAGACGCCGCCCAGCTTGGCAAAGGGGGCCAGCTCCGCCGTCGCGACCAGCACCTTGAGGTGCTTGGCGTGCTCGACCTCGACCGCACGGGCCTGGCCGGGCACTCGAATGCCAAGGGCACCCGAGGGCGGAACGACCTCTATGTCGCGGCCCTCCCGGCTCACCACCAGCGCAAGCTCGAGCGCGTCTCCCGATCGCTTGCCGAGCTGCCCGAAAGGAATCGCGACGGCAAACGGGTCATCGGCCTCCCAGTTCGACTCGGCGACGGCGGTGGTCTGCGGCTCCAGCACCCGCGCCACGGCGATGCCGGCGCCATGCGAGCGCGGCGTGATGCGCACCACATATGCGGGCTCGAATCCCAGCTCGGCCACCGCGGACCTCGACAGGGGCAGCTCCAGGTCGCCTTTTCCGTCTACCGCCGGGGGACCGGAGACGTACAGCCAGAACTCGATGGTCTGCTGCTCGAGCTCGGATCCCGAGCGCGGCGAATCAATCCGGAAGTAGAGGTTGTGATCGTCGTTGCCGTAGTACACGCGCTCGACCACGCCGGCCGGACGGTGCAGCGCGCCGAATCCGGAACCGACCAGGTAGTAGCCCGCCAACGCCCAGGCCGGGTCGTGCCTGGACTTGGGGCTGATCGCGGCCGAGGGCACGCCGCGCTCGGGAGCCGGCGCGCGCTTGATGATGGGTTGGAACAGGCGCGCCGGTGCGCGCGCGCCCATCAGCTTGTAGACGTTGCGCAGGTGCAGCCGAAACTGGTTGTCCCAGATGGGGTCCATGCCGGAGTCGTGCTTGCGGCTGAACCACCAGAACCAGTCACTTCCCTCGGTGATGAGGATCTCGCGCCACGCCAGTGCGGCCTGTTGCGATTCCTTGGGCCGCTGCTGCGACTGAGCGTCGAGCCAATCGCGCGTTTCCGCGAGCAGGTCCCACGCCACGTTGTGCTCGGGGTCGCCGATCCACGTGTCGAGGCTCGCACCGATCCAGCTGCCCGTGTGCAGGTGATGCAGCAGCTGCTGCGGCGGATGCTCGGCCAGGAAGTCGGAGACCGTGGTGGTGACGATGTCGGAGCCCGACTCGAGCTCGGTGTAGACGGCGTTGAGGAAGTCGTGCCCGTCTCGCGGATAGAACTCCCACGCATTCTCGCCGTCGAGCGCGATCACGGCGAGAAAATCACGGTCGCCCTGCACGTCGCGGATCCGGCGCAGGCGACCCATCAGGTCGCGCGCGGCGTCGAGCGAGCTCATGCGCTGGTAGTCGAAACCGATGACGTTGGAGAGTTGCGAGTCGCGGAACACCATCGACACCGCGCCGCCCTCGCGCGCGACACGTTTCGGCTGATAGAGGTTCTCGTCGCGGTTGAACTGGCCCTCGAGCGAGCGAGCGAGCACTTCCTCATCGCTGATCATCCAGTCGATCTTTGCCTTCTCGGCGAGCCCGATGACCGCCTCGCCCACGGCCATCTCGGACGGCCACATGCCCTTGGGGCGCCGGCCGAGCATGCGCTCGAAGAGCCCCATGCCAAGCTCGATCTGGCGCTCCGCGTCCTCGCGATGCGAGAAGTGCCGTTCCGGCAGCTGGATCTGCGGATTCGCGCTGCGCGCCGAGTCCACGTGGCAGATCAGCGGGAGGATCGGATGGTAGTAGGGCGAGAAGGTGAGCTCCGCCTGGCCGCGCTCGGCGAGCTCGCGATACTTCGGAATCACGCTGCGGATGCGCTCCAGCTGCGCCTCGAAAAGGATCGCCTTGTCGTCTTCGGTGAAGTCGCGGTCCTTGCGCTTGAGCTCGGCCAGGCGCGGATCCTGCTCGACCCACACGGGGTCGCACCACGCAAGGTTGAACCACACCTGGAGGTCGCGGATGTCGGTCGTGGTGAACTGCGCATCCGGCGCGCGCGACGCGAGCTCGAGGTAGCGAGACGACTGCTGCACACGCAGCGCCCGCGGCGACTCGCGCATCCATCGCAGCACGAAGTCGCGCTCTTCGCCCTTGAGGTCTTCCGCGGCGCGCTTGCTCAGGTTGAGGAACAGGTCGACCGACTCCTCCTTGCCGTAGTCCTCGATCTGCGCAAGCAGCGAGGGCACCAGGTTGAAGGTCGCTCTCACCTTGGGGTAGGCGTCGAGCAGCGCCGGCATCTTGTAGTAGTCCTTGGCCGAGCGCAATCGCACCCACGGCAGCAGGTAGGTGCTGGTCAGGTCGTCCTTGTAGTACGGCTGATGCATGTGCCAGACGAAGGCGACGTGAAGTGGCTTCATCTGTTACTTCGCAAGCTCATCCAGGGCACGGATGAAGTTTAGATAGACCTGCTGCTGCTCTCGGATGATTCCCAGGTCGCCGAGCTCCCACCACTCCGACGGTGTGAAGTACGCGCTCACCTCGGCTTCGCTGCCTGAACGCCCGAACCACTGGATCAGGTGAAGATTGTCTGACTGCAGGAGCCACTTCGCGAGGTCGATCAGCGCAGGGTCTCCCGTGAGCCTCGCCTTCGAGTACGCATGGTGCATCAGCCGGAAAACGCCCTGCTGCGCCTGGTTGCCCAGGAAGAACTCCATTCCGCCCTCCCCTGCCCAGGTGGTGCCGTACTCGCTCACCGGCGCTTCGTGGCAGGAATCGCCGAGTTCTGCGATCACCTCGGAAGGAAGCAGCATTCGGACCTTGCGCCGGCGCAGTTGCGTGTTGAGCGCGCGCATGAACTCGAAGATGCCCGAATC
>VBHJ01000210.1 GCA_005887685.1 Chloroflexota bacterium
ACTTCGTCAGGCCGACGGTCTTCGCCGACGTCGACGGCAAGATGCGGATCGCCCGGGAGGAGATCTTCGGGCCGGTGGTGGCGGCGATCCCGTTCAGCGACGAGGAGGACCTCGTCGCCAAGGCGAACAGCACGATCTACGGGCTGGTCGCGGGAGTGTGGACGCGGGACGTCGGGCGCGCTCACCGGGTGGCCCATGCTCTCAAGGCCGGGACCGTCTACGTCAACTGCTACCACGTGGTCGACGCGGTCACGCCCTGGGGCGGCTACAAGCAGAGCGGTTGGGGACGGGAGCTGGGCCCCTATGCGCTGGACCTCTACACCGAGATCAAGAACGTAATCGTCGACATCGCCTGATCTCCGTCCCGTCGGCGCCCGCGCTGCCCTCCGGGGCGATACTGGTCGGATGGGCCGGGCCACGGCGGCGCTCTTGTTGTGCGCATTGCAGCTCGTCTTGGTGGTTCCAACGAGCTCGGTCGCCGCGCCCGCGGCGGCAGTGCCGGCGCCGCCACAGGACAAGCCGAACCCGGCGGACGTCTTCCAGTACCCGCTGCCCACCTGGCAGCCGCACTGCCTTGGTTTCGGCAGCGAGTGGCGGTACTGCAACGGAACGCCACTCCGCGCATGCGCGTCTGGCGTGTGGCTGCACACGGGGACCGACGTCGTGGCCGCGGTGGGGCAGGCGGTGAAGGCGGCGGGCGACGGCGTCATCGTCGGTTACATGATCGACCCGACGTTTCGCGGTGGTGTGCTGATCCGTCATCAGACCAGCGCCGGGGTTGTGATCATGCAGTACTGGCATCTGTGGCTGCGGTCCGAATTTGCGGTTGGCTCCCATGTGAGGCGCGGCCAGGCGTTCGCCGACATCGCGGACATGGGGGACAAGACCCACTTTCACTTTGCAGTGTTCAACGGCGATCTCGAGTCGCATACGTGGAACGGCGCCTTGCCGCCCGGGGCGTGCTCAGGATTCCCCGCCTTTCCCTACAGGTTCATCGATCCGACGGCGTTCATCGAGGCGCACCTGCCGCCGGTGCGCCTCGCGCACGGAACGCTCTTCGGCTAGGGGCAGTTAGCGATCAAGAGCTGAGCCTCGCCGGCCAGCTGCGTGGCGGTCGCCGCGGCGATGGCCTTGCCGCTCTGCGCGGTCACCTCGTTGATGAAGGCGTGGTACATGGTGCCGGCGGTGGCGCACTGCCCGCGCGAGCGCGCGGCCTGCGCTTGGCTGAGCTCTGCGAGCAGCGAGTTCGCCACGCCCGCGTTGGAGATGGCTCCGGTTGCCAGCGCTGACTGCACGTCTGCCCTGATGCTGTCAGGGGTGATGGCGATGCCCTCGAATGCCATGCTGCCCACGAACATGTCGGCCGGGAGAGGGTTCGTGCTGAGAGTGATCGCACCGGTCTGATCGTTGATCGACTCGATGAACTGGCTGATCCCGAAGGGGCCGATCTCGTCGTCCGTCATGAAGACGGTGTGGGTGGCCGAATCGATCGTCATCCCAAACCCAAAGGTCAAGCCGGGGGCCACGACGGTCTCGGCGCCCGAGGCAGGGTCGATTTTCACCAGGCTCGATTGACAGCAAAACGTCTTCCCGAACAGGGTGCCGGACACGCTGTCGTAGACGAGGGCGAAGACCCCCGTGTTCATGGGCGGGCTCTGTGTGACCGCTCCGGTGACCGTGTCGACCGTGACCAGGGTGATGACCGGCTGAAATTGGCCGAGCACGAAGGTCTCAGTCGCAAAGTAGATCGCATGCTTCGCCGGCGCCTCGACGAGGCCGAGTGGCTGCACGCCGGGCATGTCAGCCAGATGGGTCTGGACGCCGGTCGTGGGATCAATGCGCACGAGCTGGAAGGGGCAGCACATGTTCGCCTGCCCGATCACGCTCCCGGAAGCGGGGTCGTACACGAGGGCGGTGATTCCCTGGGCCATCCCGGGGCTGGTCGAGACGGCGGCGGTCTGGGTGTCGACCGTGACGAGCTGGTATGTGACGGTCGAGAAATCGGGACTGAACGTGGTCTCGCTCACAAACAGCCGGTGGCCGGCCGCGTCGGAAGCCAGCCCTACCAAAGACGGGCCGGGGAAGCCGGACGGAAGGGCAAGGGTGGCGAACGTGGTGACCGCGCCTGTCGCAGGGTCGACCTTGGCGATCGTGGTCGGGCCCAGCGCGAACAGCGTGCCCGCACCCGCGGCTGCGGTGGCGACCGGCTGGACCAACGCCGGCAGCACCGCCATCGAGGCGGCGACGATGAGACCGAAGGCACGCCGTGAGAGCTTCTTCAGCATTTGTCCTCCTCGCCTACGGGCAGTTCGCGATCAGGAATTGGGCTTCGCTTACGAGCCGGCCTGCGGTCGCTGTCGCGATCGCCTTGCCGCTCTGCGCGTTCACATCGTTGATGAAGGCCCGGTAGAGGTTGCCCGCCGTGCCGCACTGCCCGCGGGCCCGCGCGGCCTGCGCCTGGCTCAGCTCGGCGAGCAGAGAATTGGCTAGGCCGGCGCTGGAGATGGCTCCGCTTGCCAGCGCTGACCGCACGTCTGCTTTGATGCTGTCCGGCGTGATGCTGCTCACTGGCACTTCGAAATACATCGACCACACGGTGTCAGTCGCGGGTGCCGCGCTCAAAGTGAACGAGCCCGACACGTCGTTGATCGACACGATTTGATCCACGATCGTGTTGAAGCTTGGGAATGACTGGAGGTCCGCGAAGACGGTGTGGGTGGCGGGATCCACCGCCATCGCGAACGTCATCGTGTCCGCCGGCGTGTCGATGGTCCCAATGGGCGTAGCCGCCGCGGTGCTCGGATCGAGCTTCACCAGCTGCCGCGGGCAGCAGTCCGTCAGGCCGAACACGCCGCCGCTGGCAGTGTCATAGGAAATGATTCGGACAGAGCCCGGGACCGTCGCGCTCGGCGTGATAGCGCCGGTGGCCGTGTCGACAGTAAGTATCTGATCCGAAG
>VBHJ01000168.1 GCA_005887685.1 Chloroflexota bacterium
TCTCCGCCAGGAAGCGGCGGGGGAGCGCCTGGATGCGGTCGCCTCCGACCTGCCGGACCTCGACCTTCTCCGCGTGGTCGATGACGTCGGGCAGGGCGTGGCCGTAGTTGAGCTTCAGGTTCTCGGCTTCGTCGAGCGTCGTGCGAAGCCCGATCGCGATATCGCTGGTGACGTGGTTGCCGCCGACCGGCAGCACCGCGAGGTGCCTCGCGCTGCCGTCGTTGAACACGACCACGTTCGTCGTGCCCGCGCCAATCTCGACCAGGCAGACGCCGAGCTCCATCTCCTGCGACGTCAGCACGCCTTCGCCGCCGGCAAGGCCGACGCAGACCACGTCTTCGACGTCGAAGCCCGCCCCGTGCACGCATTTGATGACGTTCTGGATCGCCGTCTGGGCGCCGGTGATGATGTTTGTCTCCACCTCTAGCCGGTGACCCGTCATGCCGACTGCGTCTCGCACGCCGTCCTGCCCGTCCACGGTGTAGGCGCGGGGGATGACGTGGACGACCTGGCGATCGCTCGCCACACTGATGGCCCGGCTCGCCTCGACCACACGGTGCACGTCGTCCTCGCCGATCTCGTGGTCGGGGTGGGCGACGGCCACGACCCCGGTCGAGTTCTGGCTCCAGAGGTGCGTGCCGCCCAGCGAGACCACGACTGACTCGATGCGCTGGCCGGCCATCCGCTCGGCCATCACGGTGGCCGCCTGGATGGACGAGATGGTCTTTTCGAGGTTGACGACCACGCCTTTGCGCAAGCCTTCGGAAGGGCTTTCGCCCACGCCGAGGATGGTCACGGGACCTCCCGGCTCGTCAGACTCTGCTATGACCACCGCGACCCGGGATGTCCCCAGGTCGAGACCGACGGTTTTCTTCCGCCGCGACAAAACTGTGCTGGAACGCCTCCTGGAACGACGTGGATGTAATGGGCGGGTTGCCGGGATTATATCCGCTCCCGGGCGAGTGCGGGACTAGATTTTGTGGGTCGGAGCTCGGCGGTGTCTACAAGTAGTAGGCGGGACTCTCGGGTTTTGACTCACAGCGAGCTCTGAGGTTGTTCGCAGCGGGTTCCCAAACGGCGGGCAAATCCTGTTGTCGTGCAACGGGCGGCGGTCGAGGTACTACCCGGGAAGGCGGCTGACATCGCCGTTCGTTTTGTCACGGTGGGGTTGGCCGGGGTTCTTTTGTATGCCCTGGTGCACATGGCTTATGCCGTGGTGGGGTGGTTGCGGGAGGCGTTTTAGGAGGGCGGAGCGGACCGACGTTCATGTTTGGTCCAGCCCCATCCCCGCCTGCGGCGGTACTTCCCCGCAAGCGGGGAAGAGCTAACTCGACTACAGGTAGTGGCGGCGGATCGCGCCCAGGTTGTTGAAGATGCGTACCCCGAAGGCGACGATCGCCGCGATCGACAGGTCGACGCCAAGCTTGTCGCCGAAGTAGGTCAGACCGCCGGCGAGGGTCATGTTGGTCAGCAGGCCGCTGAAGAACACGCGCGGCTCGAAGGTGCCGGCGATGTACGCCTTGAACGCGCCGAAGATCGAGTCGAGGGCCGCCAGCAGCGCAACAGCGGTGTAGCGCGCGTACGTGATCGGGATCGTGACCGGCGAAAGCAGGCCGAGGATCACGCCGAGGATCGCGAACAGGATGGCAACGACGATTACTTGCATTGCGGACTGGGCGTGGCGCCCGGTGCCGGCGATACAGGCGCGGACGCGCGGGACCTGTACCCGACGGCGGGCTCCGCCGGATTCATCACGTTGACGTAATCCAGGTCGGCGGAGCTGTAGTCGACGTTGCCGTTGCCCGCGATAGCTTTCAGCGCGGTGAGCTTGTCGCGCAGCGCGGTGAACTCCTCCGGCGTCAACACGCGGCCAAAGTAAACCTTCCAGCCGCGCTTGGCCACCATCGTCAGGTCACCGCACGAATCGAAGATGAAGCTTGATACGTCCTGGCCGATCAGCGCCGGCATCGCCCGCTGCATGTTGACCAGCGCGGTCAGGAGCTGGACGTCGATCGGGCGATCTCCGACGTGCGGTTCTGCGCCCGCCGGTCCCTGGACCACGACCAGGCCGCTCGCGGTCGCCGCCGGACCCAGGACGACCGCTTGACTCGAAAGCAGGACGAGCTTGGGCGAGGCACCCGCGTGGTACGCCGCCACCGGCTGCCACTCGCTCACGGACACGACGACCTTGCCGGGAAATTGCGGCTGCACGGTTGCGGTGCGCACCCATACCTGGGCGAGGAGGCGCTGCTGGGCCGATTCGCCGTCGACCGAGATGATCGACTCGTTGCCGAACAGGCCGGCTGCCTGGGCAACCTGGATTGCGCTCAGGTGGCGCGCACCGAGGACCTCGACCGAATGCACGGCCAGCGCCGGGCCGAACCACAGCCATGCGAGCAGCATCGCCTCGACGAGCGCCGCCAGGCCGGCCACGGCTCGCATCGACCAGTGCACGTCTGGCTCGCGCAGGGCACGCTCCGAGCGGGTCCACAGCTGACCCTTCAACGGCTCGGTCCTCTCGAGCCCGTTGGGCCATGCGGCTCTGGGAAAAACCGAGCTGCGACGCCGGAACCTCATAGCGCGCCTGGTCCCACGTGCCGCCGATGCCGGCCGACCGCGTGGTCGACCAGCCGCTGGCACAGCTCATCGAACGCGATGCCGGCGGCGCGAGCCGCATCGGGCAAGAGGGAGAGCTCGGTCAGCCCGGGCACGGTGTTGACCTCGAGCATCCACGGCGTCCCTTCCGGGTCGACGATGATGTCGACGCGAGCCATGCCGGAGCATCCGAGCTCGATGAAGGCGCGAGCAGCGGCGTCCGAGGCGGCTGCGCGCGCGGCTTCAGGGATGCGGGCCGGGATGATGTGGTGCGACTTGCCCGCCGTGTATTTGGCGTCGTAGTCGTAGACCGGGTTCTCGCTGACGATCTCGAGGGTCGGCAGGACCTGCAGGTCTGGGGTGGCGAGCACTCCGATCGTGACCTCGGTCCCCGTGGCAAACCGCTGGACCAGGACGCGGCGGTCGTATCGCCCCGCGAGGACCAGGCCGCTGGCCACCGCGTCGGCGTCTTTCGCGATCGTCAGGCCGATCGTCGAACCTTCGCGGACCGGCTTGACTACGAGCGGCAAGCCGAATCGGGCCACCACTCTCTCCACGACGTCGGCCGCGACGCCCTCTTTGATCTCGAGCTCTTCGAACTCGGGCACATGGAGCCCGACGCCCTGCATGACCTTTGCCGCTCGCGACTTGTCCATGCAGAGGGCCGACGCAAGCACGCCCGAGCCGGTGTATGCGAGGCCGAGGAGCTCGAGCATGCCCTGCACCGTCCCGTCCTCACCCATTCGGCCGTGCAGAGCGTTGAAGACGCAGTCGAAAGTGCCATCGCGGAGGACGTCCCACGTGCCCGCGTCAAGGTCGACCGGCGTGACGTCGTGGCCTCTTCCGCGCAGGGCCTTGGCCACCTGTTCGCCGGAGCGGAGCGACACGTCTCGCTCCGCCGATTTCCCTCCCCTCAAGACCGCGAGCTTCACTTCCAGCGACCGACCATCTCGACTTCTGGCTCGATCTGCGCGCCGAAGCGGCGCTTCACCTCGGTCATCACGCGCTCGATGAGCTTCCGCACGTCAGCCGCGGTCGCGCCGCCCTCGTTGACGATGAAGTTGCCGTGGAGCTGGGAGACCACCGCCGCCCCCTCGCGCGCGCCCTTGAGTCCCGCCGCCTGGACCAGGCGTCCCGCCGAGTCGCCGGGTGGGTTTTTGAAGACACTTCCGCAGTTCTTGGTCTTGATGGGCTGCGTCTCGTTGCGCTCGCGGGTGAGCTTCGCCATCAGCTGCTTGGCCTGGTTCCCATCGCCGCGCTCGAGCTGCAGGGTGGCGGAGACCACGAAGGCGCCTTTCAATGAGCCGTCGCGCAATGCCGACGTGCGATACCCGAACTGCATGTCGGCGGGCTTCCACTTCTTGCGGCCGGTGCCGGGAACGAAGCCCTCGACCTCGACCAGGACCTCGCGGATCTCCTTGCCCCAGCAGCCCGCATCCTGGTAAACCGCTCCGCCCACCGTGCCCGGCACGCCGATCGCGAACTCGAATCCACGCAGGTTGGCGTCGGCGACGAGGCGGGCCAGCCGCATCATCTTCAGGCCGGCCGCAGCGCGAACCCGCGTGCCTTCGATCTCGTGCTCACGGGTCACCACCCGAACCACAACTCCCTCCACCCCGCGGTCCGCGATCAAAAGGTTTGTGCCGGCGCCCAGCAGCAGGTACGGGATCTCGCGTTCCCGGCTGCCCTCGATCACGTTATCGATCGCATCCGGCCGCGCCAGCTCGAGAAAGAAATCGGCCGGACCGCCAATCCCGAACGACGTGCGCGAGGCCAGTGGCTCGTCCAACTTGACCCCCGGCAGCGCCCGCAGCCAGGCGAGGTTAGACCTTGTGCGCCAGTTCATCGCCCAACTTCTTGATGTCGCCGGCGCCCATCAGCAGGACAAGGTCATCGGGTCCGACGATTTCCTCGAGCGCTTCCTTGGCCTTGGTGAAATCGCCGACGTAGATGCCGTTTGGAACCTGGTGCGCGAGATCGGACGCCTGAACGCCTGAGACGTTATCTTCGCCGGCGCTGTACACGTCGAGCACGAAGATCCGATCCGCACCGGTGAAGGCACGCGCGAAGTCGTGCATCAGCGCGTCCAGGCGCGAGTAGCGATGCGGCTGGAAGACAACGATCAGGCGTCGATGGCGCAGCTCACGGGCGGCTTCGATGGTCGCGCGGACTTTGGTCGGATGGTGTGCGTAGTCGTCGTAGACGGCCGCGCCCTGGAAAACGCCGAGAAACTCCATCCGGCGATGAGCTCCCGGAAAACTTTGAAGCGCTGCAGCGACATCGTCGAAACCGATGCCAAGCTCGAGCGCCATGGCCGCGGCGGCGGTCGCGTTCTGAATGTTGTGGCGACCGGGCTGCCGCAGGTTGACATGCCCGAGAAGCTCGAGACCTCGGTAGATGGGGAACGGGCGCGCGGGCTCGCAGCGATACGTCGCGTCGTGCCGGAAGCCATACGTGATCTTGCGAGCCTTCGGCTTCAGCTCGCGCGCCAGCTCGTCGTCCGCGCAGACGATCGCCAGGCCTTCCTTCGGCAGCCCTTCGATGAACCACTGGAAGAGATCGCGGACCGCGCTGACGTCGCGGAAGTGGTCGGGGTGATCGAGCTCGATGTTCGTGACGATGGCCCGCCGCGGATGGTGGAGGGTCAGCGTGCCGTCCGATTCGTCGGTCTCCGCGACCAGCCAGTCGGACTGGCCGGCGCGGGCGCTTGCCCCATCGCCGACGAGCACCGTGGGGTCGTAGCCGGCGGTGACAAGGATGTGGCCCACCATGTGCGTGACGGTCGTCTTGCCCGCCGTGCCGGCCACCGCGATCGAGTCCGATTCGTTGATGAGCCGGGCAAGCATCTCTGCGCGACTCAGGGCCTTCACACCCATCGCGCGCGCCGCGTCGAGCTCCGGCGATTTCTTGATCGCACCGCTGTAAACCAGCAGGTCCTGCCCCAGGACGTGCTCCGGATCGTGACCCGTGAACATCCTGACGCCGGCGTCTTCGAGCTCCTGGGTTGTTTCGGACTCCTTGAGATCGCAGCCGCTGACCTCGTCTCCGCGGGCCAGGAAGACCCGCGCCAGCGCTGAAACACCCGCCCCGCCCGCGCCCATCAGGTGAACTCTCACTTCCCTGCCACCTCATGGAGAACGGCCAGGACCTGCGTGGCGGCGTCCCGACGCCCCGACCGCGTAGAGGCCGCGGCCATGGCGCGCAGGCGGGCATCGTCCAGGCCCGCGATCGCGGACACGAGCGTCTCGCCGGTCAGGTCGGCGTCGGCGATCCGGATCGCCGCTCCAGCCTCCACCATCGCGACGGCGTTCTCCTCCTGGTGCCCGCCTCCGAACGTGCCTGGAACCAGGATCATCGGTAGGCCGACCGCGGTCGCCTCCGCGATGGTCCCGACCCCGGCCCGACTCACCACCAGGTCGGCGCGACTCATCAGCGCTGGCATGTCATCGGCGAATGCGAGTCCGCGATAGCGCTCGTGGGCGTGTCGCGCGATCCCCTCCGCGCCCTGCGCCCCGGCCACGTGGACGACCTCTTCGAAGCCGGCGCACAGCGCATCGATCGTCGACCACACCGCTTCATTGAGCCGGCGCGCACCCTGGCTCCCCCCGGTGATGAGCAGGCGGCGGGGCGGCACGTCCGGCGTGCGGGGGGCGAAGCCGTCTCGAAGGGGCACACCGGTGAGCACCACTCGCACGTCCCGCAAGCGCTTTTCCGTCCCTGGCAGAGTGGTGCACACGGCGGCCGCTCCCCGCGCGAAGTACCTGGTGGCCAGGCCCGGCCGCACGTCCTTCTCATGCAACACATAAGGAATGCGCCGCCGCCCCGCTGCGGCGACGGCGGGGGCCATCACGTAGCCGCCCATGCCCAGCACGACGTCGGGCCGAAATCGGTCGACGATGCGCAGCGCCGCTCCCAGCGCCAGCGGGATGAGGACCGGCAACGCGACGTTCTTCCAGGGCGCGTCGCGGTCGAGCCCGCGCACCCTGACTGTCGCCAGGTCGAAGCCCTCGGCGGGCACGAGGCGCTCTTCCGGTCCACCGGCGCGCCCGACCATGAGCACCGCACCGTCCGGCTCCTCAGCGCGAAATGCTCGCGCGACTGCGAGCGCCGGAAACAGGTGCCCTCCGGTCCCGCCGCCAGCGATCAAAAGCCTCATCTGATCCTCGATTGTTCCCTAACGCCGTGCCAGAGCCGTGGCGCGCGATGCTGAGCACCACGCCGACCCCCGCGAGCGTGGTGGCAAGCGCGGTACCTCCATAGCTGAAAAACGGCAGGGGCACGCCGGTGATGGGAAGCGTGTTGGTCACGGTCGCCATGTTGAGCAGGGCCTCGAACGTGATCCACGTGGTGATGGAGGCGGCGAGCGCCATGCCGAACCTGTCCGGCGCGCGCAGGGAAGCCCGATAACCACGCACGCCGAACACGAGAAAGCCCAGCATCACCAGGGTCGTGCCGATCAACCCTGTCTCCTCGCCGACGATGGCGAAGATGAAGTCGGTGTGGGCCTCCGGCAGCCAGCCGTACTTCTCGATCGAATGGCCAATGCCGACCCCGAAGATGCCTCCCGACGCAAGGCCGTAGATCGATTGCGTGGCTTGAAAGCCGGCGCCGAGCGGGTCCGCCCATGGGTTCCTGAACGCAGTGAGGCGGCCCACTCGGTACGGCTCCAGCAATGTGACCGCGACAAAGCCCAGGGCAAGCGCCGCCACGAGCAGGATGATGTGGCGCAACCTGCCCCCGCCCGCCCAGTAGGCGCTGACGAAGATTCCCACCATCACGACGGCGGTTCCAAGGTCCCGCTCCAGCATCAGCAGCGCGAGAACGCCCGCGAGCATGGCCGCGAAAGGAACGAACACGTGCTGGAAGTCCCCCATGCGCTGCGAGTTGCGATCGATCCAATGGGCGATGAAAACAGCGAAAGCGAGCTTGCCCAGCTCGGAAGGTTGGAAAGTTCCCAGCGGCCCCGCGTCGAACCAGCGCCGCGCCCCGTTCACGCTGACGCCGAGCTGGGGGACCAGCACGAGCAGCATCAAGATGACGACGGCGACCGCGCCGGCCGGGGCAAGCGGCCTGACTTTCCGATAGTCGACCCGGCCCAGGACGAACAGCGCGACAAATCCCATGAGCATCCAGGCGGCCTGGCGCTCGGCGTAGTAGAAGGCCGACTCGTGCTGGGTGTAGGCGAAGGCCACGCTCGCGCTCGTCACCATCACCAACCCGGCGGCGCACAACAGGACGGTCGTGAAAAGCAGCAGCCGGTCGGGCTGTGGACGCTCGACTGCGCGCGAGCTCATGCGGCGAACCTCTGGCGGACCAGCTCTTTGAACTGGTTGCCGCGATCCTCGAAGTCCTTGAACATGTCGAAGCTCTTGTAGGCCGGGCTCAGGAGAACGACGCCGCCCTGGCGCGCGAGCCCGGCGGCGACGGATACCGCCTCCTCCAGCGTCTGCGCCCGCACCACCTTCGGATGCGCGCTCAGCGCTTCAGCCAGTGCGTTGGCGGAAGCCCCGATGAGGATCACCGCCTCCGTGTTGGCGAGCACGTCGCGGACCCATTCGCCCAGCTCGAAGTCACCGCCGTAGCCGCCCGCGATGAGAATTACGGGCGCGCCGGGGAACGCGCCGAGCGCGACGCGGCCGGCGTCCGGGTTGGTCGCCTTCGAATCGTTGTACCAGCGCACGCCTGCCCACTCGCCGACCAGCTCGAGCCGGTGCTCGACCCCTTTGAAAGAGCGGATGGCGTTGTTGATCGCGTCGTCGCTCAGGCCGGCGATGCGGCCGACTGCAGCGGCGGCAAGCGCGTTTTCCATGTTGTGCCTGCCGGGCAGCGGCATCGGAGGCAGCGGCTGATGCTGATCGAACCACACCACCTTGCCTCGCGCGCGCGGAGCGAGCTCTCGCACGACAGGATCGCGCCCGTTGAGCACCGCGTAGTCTGCATCCTCGATCGCCCGCGCCTTGAGGTCGACGTAGCGCTCCAGCGTCCGATGGCGATCGAGGTGGTCCGGCGTGATGTTGAGGATCGCTCCGACATGGAGGCGAGGCTTCTCGACCGACTCCAGCTGGAAGCTCGAGAGCTCGAGCACGACCCAGTGTTCCGGCGTGATCTCGTTCACTCGATCGAGCACGGTGTCGCCGATGTTGCCGCCCACGATCACAGGACGCCGGCCCGCCGACAGGACCACCCCGGTCAGCGCCGTCGTGGTGGTCTTGCCATTGGTCCCGGTGATGCCCACGACGGTTCCGCGGCACAGCTTCAGGAAGAGGTCGATCTCGCTCGAGACAGGAATGCCTTTCGCCCGAGCCTCGTTGAGCACCTCCGAATCCCATGGCACGCCGGGGCTGGCATAAACGACGTCGATGCCCTCGAGCGCGCGGCCGTCATATCCGCCGAGCTGCAGGTCGACGCCGCGGGGCATCTGCTGCAGGGTCGAGTGCAGCTCGGCCGCGGGCTTGCGATCGACAACGCGAACCATCTGGCCTTCAGCGGTGAGGTGCAGCGCCAGTGCGACGCCGCTGCGCGCCGCGCCGATGACCAGCGCCGTCAACCTTGAAGACGCACGAGGGCTACTGCGGCGATCGCCGAAACCAGCCCCGCGCCCCAGAAGGACAGCGCGATGCGGTTCTCAGACCAACCCTCGTGGTGGAACGTGTAGTGGATCGGGGTCATGGTGAAGACGCGTCGTCCGCCGGTGGCTTTGAAGTAAGCCACCTGAATGATGACAGACAGCGTCTCAAGTACAAACACGAGAGCGACGATCGGCAGCAGCAGGAGCATGCCCTGCTGGATGGCCATCGCGGCCAGTGCAAAGCCGATCGCCAGCGAACCGGTGTCTCCCATGAAGACGCGCGCGGGATATCGATTGAAGACCAGAAACGCAACGATTGCCCCGCAAAGCGTCACGGCCACGGCCTTCTCGCCGGCCTGAGCGCCGGGTAGGAGCAGCGCCACCGTTGCGACAGCGATGACCGACAAACCGCCGGCAAGACCGTCCATCCCATCGGTGATGTTCACCGCGTTCGCGGTTGCGACGAGCGCGACCACCGCCAGGGGAAAGGTCAGCCACGGCGTCGTGGGCAGGAACAGCTGAGGTCCGCTCGAGACGACCGCGAGCCAGGCGACCGGAACCGCGAGCAGGACCTGGATTGGAAGCTTGAGCCGGGCGGGGATGCCGCGCGTCCCCACGCGCAACTTGCTCCGGTCGTCCGCGAAACCGATCAGCCCTCCGGCGACCAGCCCCGCCACCGCGGGCCACGCGCCCTGGTGGCCGGCGATCGTTGCAAGCACCCCGCCGGCCACCGCCACCAGCACGAACACGATGCCCCCGCCGGTCGGCGTGCCGGCCTTCTTCTGATGGGTATCAGGCAGCTCTTCCTGGATGACCTGCCCCGCTTTGAGGCGGCGCAGCAATCGAATCGCGGGCGGGTAAAGGATCAGCGCGATCGCGAAGCCGGCGACAAACGTGACGAGGTCGAATATCAAGTGGCCGTCAGCTCTTCGACCAATATGTCCAGGCGCAGGCCGTGCGACGCCTTCACCAGCACCCTGTCCCCGGGACCTGCGTTTCGCTTGACCCAGTCGGCGGCGGCGGCGCGGTCGGCCACCACCTCGCCGCGGCCGGCCTCGACCATCACGCGCGCATGCGCGCCGTCGATGACGCAGTACGCATCGAACACCTCGGCCGCGCGCTGACCGACTCGACGGTGGGCCGAGTCCGACAGCGGCCCGAGCTCGCGCATCTCCCCGAGCACCGCCAGCAGGCGTCCTTTTCGCGGTTGCTCCGCAATCGTGTCGAATGCCGCGAGCATCGACTCCGGGCTCGCGTTGTACGCGTCGTCGATGATCGTGTAGCCGGAGGACGAGGTCTTCTCTTCGAGTCTGTGCTGGACCGTGACCTCGCCTAGCGCCGCCGCGCCCGCGGCCAGCGGAACGCCTGCGAACTCGGATGCGGCCAGGGCCGCGGCGGCGTTGAGGGTCTGGTGCCGGCCGCTGAGGTTGAGGCGCACGGCGACGCCGCGAATCGAAAACTCCGAACCGCCATGGTCGAGCGCTCGATATCCCTCGACCCGGTAATCCCCTTTTTCCTCCCCGAACGTTGCGACGCGGGCGGTGGTCATCTGCGCAAGCAGTGGAAAGAACTGGTTGTCGGCATTGAGGACCGCCAACCCTTCGTCGGGGAGGGCGGCGACAAGCTCGCCCTTCGCCCGCGCCAGCTCTTCGTGAGAGTTGAAGAACTCCATATGCACGATGCCGACGTTGGTGACTATGCCGATGACGGGGCGCGCAAGCGACGCGAGGCGCGCGATATCGCCGGCACGCTGCATTCCCATCTCGAGCACCAAAGCCGAGTGATGTGGCTCGAGCTGGAGGATGGTAAGCGGGGCGCCGGTCTCGGTGTTCAGGTTGCCCTGCGTGCGCAGGACGTTGAAGTGCTGGGCGAGGATCGCCGCGACCATCTCTTTCGTCGACGTCTTGCCGTTGCTGCCCGTCACCGCCACGACGAGCGGCTGGACCCGGCGCAGCGCGTGCGCCGCGAGCGCGTAGAGCGCCGCCCAGGAGTCCGGCACGACGATCTCGACGATTCCCGGCGAGGTGTCCGTCTTGTGCTCCACGACGACAGCCGCTGCTCCGCGGGAAACCGCATCGCTCACGAATTCATGGCCGTCCATCTCCGCACCGCGCAGGGCGAAAAAGAGGCCGCCGGACCTCACCTCGCGCGAGTCGGTGTGAAACGTGGAGAACATCTCGCCGACCTGGGTTCCGCCGACCTCGCCGCCTCCGGTCACCTCGAGGATCTCGAGGAGGCTGAGTCTCATACGTATATGAGAACTGTTAGGACGGGTCTGGTGTTATGTGCCAGTCGAGGACCATGGCCTGAGCGATCTTCTGCCAGATCGGCGCGGCCGTGAGATAGCCGTCGTTGAGCGTCCAGTCGCGGTCTGATCCCGGGTAATGCGGCTTGCGGACGACGACCAGCATCGTGAAGCGAGGATGCTGGGCCGGCAGGAACCCGACATACGAGGTCCACACGTCCTGCGTGTACTGGCCGTTGACCGGGATCTGCGAACTTCCGGTTTTGCCGGTCTGGTCCTTAGTAAAACCCGGAACGCGCGCCAGGGAGCCAGACCCGTTTTGAACCACCTGTTCCATCATCGCCGTCATCTGGGCGGCCGTCTGAGGGCTGATCACCTGGCGCTGCGGCTGGAGCAGCGCGGGGTTGACCTGCGTACCGACGCGCTCCACCACGTGCGGCGGCGCGTACTTGCCGCCGTTGGCGACGACGTTGACCGCGGCGAGCATCTGGACCATGTTCACGTCGATGCCCTGGCCGAACGAGGTCGTTGCGTACTGCGAGTCGGCCATCTGAGAGGCCGATGGCGGCGCGACGAAGCTTTCCCCCGCGACGTCGATGCCGCTCGGCTGCGTGAGGCCGAAGGCCTGGAGGTTCTTGTAGAACGCATCGTGGCCCTCCGCCTGCATGGCTTTCATCGCGCCGACGTTGAGGGAGTGCGCGAGAACGTACGTGTAGTCGATATTGCCGTGGTTGCGGCGGTCCCAGTCGTAGATCCGATAGCCGCCGACGGTCAGCACGCCAGGGTCGTTGATCACCGTGCCTGGGGCGATCGCGCCGGCGTTGATGGCGCCGGACAGGGTCACCACCTTCATCACCGAGCCCGGCTCGTACAGATAGCTCACAACGTTGTCTTTGAACAGCGCAGGGTCGGTGTGATTGAAGTCGTTGCCGCTGTAGCTCGGATAATCGGCCCAGGCGACGATGCCTCCGGTGGTGGGGTCCATGATCAAGACGCTGCCGCTCTCGGCGTTGTCCGTCTTGATGCCGGCAGCGAGCGCCTGCTCTGCCGCGAACTGGATGCTGGCGTCGAGCGAAAGCACGAGGTCTGAGCCGTTCACGGGATCCTGGTGCGTATGCGAGCCGAGCACGATTTCCCTGTTTGCCAGGTCGCGATAGCTGGAGATGTAGCCGGGGGTCCCCGCGAGCAGCTTCTGATACTTCTGTTCGAGGCCACCTTGCCCGTCGCCG
>VBHJ01000005.1 GCA_005887685.1 Chloroflexota bacterium
CCATGCGCCGCGAGGATCAGTCCGATCACCACGCGGAGAATCAACAGCCCCAACGCAACCATCACCAACTCACCTCCAGCGTCAACATTTGTGGATGCATGGAAATTCCACGTATCCAGGAGGTTCAAACCTGGCGGCTTGCGGACGCCTCAACACGTCTAGATAGACTCAGCCCTCAGGGCCCGTAGCTCAGTTGGTCAGAGCGGCCGACTCATAATCGGCTGGTCGGTGGATCGAGGCCACCCGGGCCCACCCGTTTTGTCCACCCACGTCGCTTTGGGTTTACCCCATTTCGCACCCTTGGCGTCAGCGGTGCGTCTCCAGGTGTCGGTTGGCGCGCGTGGTGGCGTCAGCGGTGCAGAATCCGAATGCAACGCGCCGCGGGGCTCGATCCCCCGCGGTTGGGTTGAGCCTTAACATCGGCAGGTGATCCGAGCCGTTTTCGGCGACGCTCTGCTCGACCCCGCCACCGGCGAGGTGATGCGTGAGGCGGTCGTGATCATCGAGAACGGGCGCGTCACGAAGTCTGGGAAACGCAATGGAGCGACGGTGCCGCGTGACGCGGAAAGGATCGACGCCGCCGGCCTCACGCTCCTGCCGGGCCTGATCGACTGCCACGTGCACCTCACCAACCTCGGCAAAGGCCTCGATTTCGCGCGCGAGCTGACCACCCCTCCAACCCTCGAGCTGATGCGCGCCGTGCGTGCCGCCAAACGCACGCTCGAGGCGGGCTTCACGGCCGTCCGCGATGCGGCCGGTTCTCCCGCCGGTGTCCGCATGGCGATCGACGCCGGGTACTTTCCCGGTCCGCGCATGTTCGTGACGGTCAGCGCGCTAAGCCAGACGGGAGGCCACACGGACTCCCACTTCATGTGCGGCGCCGACCTCGACGTTCCGCTGCCCGACCGGCCGTACATGGTGGTGGACGGCGTGGAGAACATGCGATTGCGCGTGCGCGAGGTCATACGAGCGGGCGCCGACTGGATCAAGTTGTGCACGTCCGGCGGCGTGCTGTCTCCCGGCGACCAGCCGCATCACTCCGCGCTGACGCTGGAGGAGATCCGCGCAGCCGTCGAGGAGGCCCGCGTGCACGGACTCAAGGTGATGGCCCACGCGCAGGCAAACGCGGGAATCAAGAACGCGCTGCAAGCCGGAGTCGCCACCATCGAACACGGCATCTGGCTCGACGGAGATGCGATCGAGATGATGCTCGACGGTCAGAACGCCCTGATCCCGACGCTCGTGGCGCCGCACTGGGTCATCCGTCACGCCGAGGCGGGGAAGATGCCGGCTTACGCGATCGGGAAGGCCAAAGCCGTGATCGAAGACCACAAGGCCAGCGTCAAGCTCGCGATCGAGTCAGGCGTGAAGATCGCGTTCGGCACCGACACCGGCGTCGGCCCCCACGGCTCGAACGGCGAAGAATTTCTTCTTATGCGCGAGCTCGGTATGGAACCGCTCGACTGCATCCGCTCCGCGACGTCGGTGGCGGCGGAGACGATCGGGATGAAGGGAGCCGGCAGCCTCGAACCGGGCTCCTGGGGAGATGTCATCGGGGTTCCGGGCGATCCCGTGGCCGACCTCTATCTGCTGGCGAAACCCGAAAACGTCAAGCTCGTCGTCAAGGGCGGCGAAGTCGTCAAGAGTGCGCCGGCGTGAGGCTCGACTGGGCGCTGCTCGCCAACGCCGCCGAAGCGCCGCCCAACGGGCTGGTCTACATCCTCGGCGCGGGCTTCGACACATTGATCCGCGACCAGTACCCGACTCCCTTCGGCGGCGTGATCGTGCTCCGCCTCCAGACCACGCGGCTCGAGACCGAGCGGCCGCACAAAGTCGAGGTCCATTGCGCCGATGAGGACGGCAAGCTGGTCCTGCCCAATCCGATCGTGCTCAAGCTGCCCGCGCGCCAGGTGCCGGCAGACTACCCGCACGGTTGGGACCTCTCGGCGAGCATCGTGATCAACCTGGCCAGCGTGCCGATCGAGCGACCCGGCTTCTACAACTTCGAGATCATGATCGACGACCAGCAGGTGCGGACCCTGCCATTCAGGGCGGTAAAAGCAGCGGCGGTCCAGACGGTTTGACCGCCGCCGTCAGCAGCTTCGTCGCCGGGTACGGCCTCCTTGCCGTGTTCGTCCTGATGGTCGCCGAGAGCTGCGGGTTTCCGTTTCCAAGCGAGGTCATCATGCCGACCGCCGGCTTGCTCGCTGCCACCGGACACATGAACCTCGTCGCGGCGATCATCGCGGGCGCAGCCGCCAACCTCGTGGGATCCCTGATCGCGTATGCCGTCGCGGCTCGCTTCGGCGAACCGCTGCTCCTCGGCCCAGGCCGTTACATCGGCATCCGCCGCCATCACCTGGAGATCGCGGATGGATGGTTCCGGCGCTGGGGCCTGCTCGCGGTGTTTGTCGGTCGCGTGCTGCCCGTCATTCGCACCTACATCTCTTTCCCGGCCGGGCTCGCCCGTATCGACCTGACCAGGTTCTCGATGCTGACTTTTGTCGGCGCGCTGCCGTGGTGCGCCGCCCTCGCCTTGGTGGGCTACGTGCTCGGCCGGAACTACGACCGGATCAGCGGCCCGCTGGAGAAGGGTGCGATCGCGATCGCGCTGTTAGTCGTGATCGCCGTCATCGCCTGGTACGTGCGAGGCCGCGAACCGGCTCGCCGCGAAGCCTGAGATGTCGCGCTTCGTTCCGCCGTCGCAGACCAGGTCGGCGGCGATGTCGCCGATCACCGGCGCGAACTTGAACCCGTGACCTGAGCACGCGCTGATCACGATGACGCGCGAATCCTCAGGACTGAAGTCCACGACGAAATGGCCGTCGGGCGTGTTGGTGTACATGCAGGTCAGGGTTCGGGTCACGTGCCCGCTCACGCCGCGGAGGTAGGTCGCGGCCAGCAGGCGAAGGGGGTCGATGTCGACCTCGTCGACACGGCGCCGGATGGTCTGTGGAGTAGTCGTCTCGCCGTCGTGATGGCGGCCGAGTTTGATCGTCTTGCCGTCCAGGCTGGGGATGCCGTACATGAAGCCCGAGTCGCGTGACTGGCGCACGAACGCGGGAAAACGATCGGGGGCGAAATAGTCCGCGTCGCGCGCGATCGAGAACCATCCGTGGACCTGGCGCTCGACGCGAAGTGGGATCCATTCGATCAGCTCCGGCGTCCATGGGCCGGCGGCGACGACCACCGCATCGAAACGCGAGCGGAGCTCCGAGATCGATTTCACTTCGGTGTCGCGGACGACTTGCGGCACCTCCGCGAGCATCGCGGCCACCGCCGCCTCCGGATTGAGCACGCCCGCCTGCCGGTCGAGCACCGCCATGTCGCCGTCGTGCACGAGGTGGCCGGGGAACCGCTGCCGCAGCGCCTCAGAATCGAGGATCTCGGCGTCGAGGCCGTGCTTCCTGGCCGACGCCGACGCGCCGGCGACCACCTCGGACGAAGCGTCTCCGATCATCAGCGCGCCGGTCATGGTCAGGATCTGTCTGCCGCTGATCGCCTCCAGCTCTCGCCACAGGGGGAAGGCTTCCTGGAGCAGCGGGACATACCAGGCGCCTTCGAAGTACGCGGTGCGGATGATGCGCGATTCGCCGTGCGACGAGCCGCCTGCGTGGGGAGGCGAGAGGCGGTCGAAGCACACGACGTCGACCCCGCGCTTGGCGAGCCTCCACGAGGTCGCGGCGCCCATCGCACCGCCACCGACCACCGCAACCCGCAAGGTCACTCCGGGGTGATACGGGCGATCGGCTGGCCCGGCACGACCTGGTCGCCGACCTCGAGCAGCAGGGCTTCGACGACTCCCGCGACGGGGGAGGGGATCTCTGCGTTGACCTTGTCGGTGTGCGCCTCCATCAACGTCTCGCCCTCCGCCACGCGCTCGCCCTCCTGCTTGGCCCACGCGCCAACGGTGATCTCCTCGGCGCCCTGCAGCTCCGGCATGACGACCTCCTGGGCCTCGACGCTCACAGAGCTATTGTCGTCACGCCATCGACACCACGTCGAGCAGGTCTTCGTCCCAGTAATCGAGCCGCCCCTCCGGCATGAACATCACACGACCCGGCTGCAACGCCTCGACAAACTCAGGGTCGTGACTGACGATCAGCATCGTCCCCGGCCACTCCGACAGGGCCCGCGCGACTCCGGACCGGGACGGCGGGTCCAGGTTGTTCGTCGGCTCGTCGAGCAGCAGAAGGTTGTGCCGGCCCGCGACGAGCTGCGCCAGCGCCAGCTTCGTCTTCTCGCCGCCGGACAGGGTCCCCGCGTCCTGTCGAGCGATGTCGCCGGTCAGCCCGAACATGCCCAACAGCGCACGGAGCACCCGCTCTTCGGCGTCCGACTGCTCCCGCATGTGAGCCAGCACCGGCACTCCCGGCCTGATTCCCTCGTGCTCCTGCGCGTAGTAGCCCAGCGAAACACCGTGACCCAATCGAAACGAGCCCGCATTCGGCTCGCTCTGTCCGGCCAGGATTCGCAGCAAGCTCGTCTTCCCGGCGCCGTTCAAGCCCATCACGAGGAGCCGCTCGTGCCGCTCCACCTCGAAGGACACATCCCGGAACACGAGTGGACCGCCATAACCCTTGGCGAGGCCGTTCGAGTGCAGGACGATGCGACCGCTGTGAGGCGGGTCGGGAAAGCTGATCTTGACCTTGCGCTCCCGACGGGGCGCCGTCACGCGCTGCGCCTTCATCCGCTCCACGCGCGTGAAGATCGAGTGAGCTTGCTTGGCGCGTTTCTGCGTCTGGCGGCGCATCACCTCAGCCAGAAGGCTCAAACGCTGGATCTCGGCCTGCTGCCGCTGGGCCAGCGAGGTCAGCCGCTTTTCCTCGAGGCGTCGGGCGGCCTGGTACTGCGAGTAGGTGCCGCGATACTCGATCAAACGTCCGGAGTCGAGGTGCAGGACCCGGGTGATCGAGGCGTCCAGCAGCGCCAGGTCGTGGCTGACCACGATCACGGCGCCGCGGTACTCGCGGAGGAAGTCCATCAACCAGGTCTTGGCGTCACTGTCGAGGTGGTTGGTCGGCTCGTCCAGCAACAGCAGGTCCGCGTCGGCGAACAGGACGCGCGCCAGCTCGACCCGGCGGCGCTCGCCACCGGATAGAACGCTCAGGGGCAGGTCCACGCGGTCGAGCCGCAGCCCGAGCCCGCTTGCGATCCTTCGCGCCTCGGATTCGCTCGAGTACCCGCCGTCCAGCCGGTAGCGCTCCTCGGCCTCCGAATACTTCTCAATGCTCGCGATGGAGTGGTCGTGCTCGAGCACCTGGTGCAGCTCGGAGAGGCGGGCCGCCGCCTGGTCCAGCCCGCGACCCGACAGGATGTGGGACAGCGCGGTATGCGCTGCCTCGGCGCGCGGCCGCGGATTCTGGGGGACATAGCCCAGGGTCCCCCGGCGCAGCACAAGGCCGCCGGCCGCGTCGTCCTCGGCGGCCAGGACCTTGAGCAGGCTTGTCTTGCCCGCGCCGTTGCGTCCGACCAGCCCGACCTTGTCGCCCGCGGCCACGGTGAAGCTCGCATCCGAGAGCACTCGGCGCGCGGCGACGTCAATCGCGAGATCCCTGGCCTGAATCATGGGCCCTCAATTGTTACGACAAGCGGCGGCCGGCGTTCTGTCATTCAAATTCGCGCCCAGGAGGCCGGGTCACATGAAGAAGGTCCTAGTCATCGTCAGCATCCTCGCGGCGGCGGCCGCCTGCGGCGGCGGGAACACCGCCGGCAGCAGCACGTCTTCGAACGGAGGCACGTCTCTCTCGCAGCCCGCTTCGGGTGGCGGCCAGACCTCGAAAGCCGCCGGCCAGCCCAACGGCACGACGGGCGGCACGACCACTCTGCCAGGCGACACCGTCCCGGCCCTCGCGGGTCCGCCGGTGATCCGGCAGGCGCAGCTGGCCGTGAGCGTCAGCAACGGATCGTTCGACTCGAAGCTGGCGCAGGTGCGCACGCTGGTCGAGTCAGAGGGAGGCTACATCGCCGGGACCGATGCTCAGGCGAATCCGGCCAGCAACCCTGAAGAGAGCCAGATTCGCACCGGCGTCATCAGCTTCATGGTGCCGGCGGCGCATTTCGACGACACCATCGACCAGCTGTCGAAGGTCGGCAAGGTGCAGAGCGAACACATCACCGGCACCGACGTCAGCGCTCAATACGTCGACCTCCACGCCCGCTTGGCCAACGCCGAAGCCCAGCACGCGGCGATGCTCGCGCTGCTGACCAAGGCGCAGAACATCAACGACATCATCGCGGTGCAGAACCAGATCGGACAGATCACGGCGCAGATCGAGCAGCTGAAGGGTCAGATCAAGTACCTGGATGACAACACGTCCTACAGCAACGTGTCCGTGACGCTGACCGAGGCCGGCGCCCCCGCGCAGGCCGCATCCTCGGACAACTGGGGTTTTGCGACTGCCCTCAGCGCCGCGGCGCACAATTTCGTCACCACGATCGACTACTTCGTCACCGGGCTCGGCGCGGTCGGGCCGTTCATCGTCCTGGCCGGCATCGGCTTCCTGGTCTGGCGCCGCCGCCGGACGCCCCAGCCGAAACACGCGTAATAAGTCGAGCGGGTCCCTGCGGAATCAGGGACCCGCTCCAGTAACCTGCACCGGTAATGCCGAGGGCATGGTTCGCTGTGGCGGCGGTCGCGGTCTGCGCGATGGCCTGCGGTGGCGGGTCGGCCGCCACTCAATCGCCCCCGCCCACGTCTCCCGCCTCGTTCAGCCCCACGCCGACGCCGACTCAGGCCGGCCTCGTGTTCAAGTTGCAGCCCGAGCCGGGTGTGACCGCCACCGGCACCGCCACCGTGACCACCACCTCGAAGACGGTGACGGTCGAGCTCAAGATCGCGGGGCTTGGCGCGAGCTCGGCGCACGTCTCACACATCCACCTCGGCAGCTGCCAGTCCAGGGGCGGTATCGCGTTCGCTCTCAACACTGTCGTGGTGGACGGCCAGGGCGACGCGGACACGAAGTCGACGCTCCAGCTGACCTACCCGCCCTCGTCAGGCACCTGGTATGTCGTCGTGCACGCCGGCCCGGACATGCAGGGGTCGAACGCGACTTACCTGCTCTGCGGCAACCTCTTCACCTAGGCGCGCCATGACGTCGGAAGAGTCGGAGTCGGAGTCCGGCCAGGTCCTTCAGCTTCCGACCTCGGCCCGCGCGACCGACATCGCGCTCGACGAGCTGGAGCTGGTCTACGCGTTCATCTACGCGCGCGTCGGCAACCGCGCCGATGCCGAGGACCTGACCCAGCAGGTCGCCCTCAAGGCGATCCCCCGGCTTCGCGAGGGCGCGCCCGCAAGCGCCATCCGGGGCTACTTGTTCGCGACGGCGCGATCCGTGCTCGGCGCCTTCTGGAGCACGCGTCTTGGACTGTCGGAATCCGAGCTCCGCGAAGACCTCGCCATGCCTGTGGCCCCGGGGCCACCCTCCGAGGAGGGGACCGAAACGGTCCAGCTGATCCTGGCCCAACTCTCCGACAACTACAGGCGTGTGCTGGAGCTGCGTTTCCTGCACGGGTATTCGTTGAAGGAAGTTGCCTCGGAGATGAAATCGACAGTTGGCGCCATCAAGGTCATGCAGCTCCGCGCGTTGCGGGCGGCGGCGAAGGTGCGCCCGGAATGAACGGCAAGCGCGAGAACAGGATCGACAAGATCGTCTCCGACCTATTGCGGGGTCGCCGCCTGAAGCTGCGCGGCGGCGATGCGGAGGAAAAGGCCGCCATCACGGCCGCGGCGCGACTCGCCGCTGCGCGCCAAGGCTCCCAGCGCATGCACCCGGCTTTTCGCAAGAGGCTCGCCACGCTGCTGGAGCAGGCGCCGAAGAAGGACCGCGTGACCCGGCGCGCCGCGCTGGTCGCCGGTCTTGGCCTCGCGGCAGGCGTCGCGGCAGGGACGTTGCTCGGCCGAGCCACGCAGCCGGGCGTCATGCCGGTGGCGGGCGCCGCGATCGATCCCGTCGATGGTCGCTGGATCGACGTCGCCGCGATGAGCGACCTCGCGGAGGGCCAGGGCAAGCGCGTCAAGGCGGGTGGCATTGGGGCGTTCGTGTTCCGGCGCGGCCAGTCGGTGACGGCGGTCTCATCCATCTGCTCCCACCTGCCGTGCGAGCTGTGGTGGGACGGAAGCAACAGCCACCTCGCGTGCCCGTGTCATCCAGCGTCGTTCCGCCCGGACGGCAAGCCGACCGACGGCTATGCCCTTCCCGCTCTGAACGCGGTCCAGGTGCGCGTCACCGCCGAAGGACGCATCGAGGTGCTGGGGACCGAATGAACGTCCGGGCGCACAGGTCGAGGCAGATTGCCCTGGACCGGTGTCTTCAGCTTCTCGAGGAGGCGCAGGTCCGCGGGCGGGTCCGCATCGACGGGCCGCTTGGCGCGTCGCTGCGACGTCATCTCGAGCGGGCCGGGGTCATCGCCGACCACCGGTTGGAGGGCCGGCGCATCGACCGGGTGCTCGACGACATCTTCGCGCTGCAGGCGCAATTGCTCGGGCAGGACCCGGAGGACAGCCGGCACCACAACGGGTCTTAGTCGCCCCTCCGCCCGCACCTTCCCCCTGGATGGGGAGGACACTATGATCTGCCTTTGTGACAACAAGCTTCAGCTCATCGCGCTCGTTTCTGCTCACCTCCGAATCGGTCACCGAGGGGCATCCTGACAAGGTCTGCGACCAGGTCTCGGATGCGGTCCTCGACGGGATGCTGTCGCAGGACGCTCACGCCCGGGTCGCGTGCGAAACCGCGATCACAAAGGGACTTTGCGTCGTGATCGGCGAGGTGACCACGCATGCGGACCTCGACATCCAGCGCACGATCCGCGACACGATCCGCGCGATCGGTTACAACGACGAGCAGATCGGATTCGACGCCGACCACGCGCTGATCCAGGTCTATCTGAAAGAGCAGTCGCCGGACATCGCCGCCGGAGTGAATCACTCGCTCGAGGAGCGCGAAGGCTCGTTGGAAGACGACCCGTTCGAGCTGCAGGGAGCGGGGGACCAGGGCATGATGATCGGCTTCGCCTGCCGCGAAACGCCGGAGCTGATGCCGCTCACGATCTCGCTCGCCAACCGGCTGGCGAAGAAGCTGGCCGAGACGCGAAAGGACGGGTCGCTTCCGTTCCTGCGGCCCGACGGCAAGACGCAGGTGACCGTCGAGTACGAGCTCGGACGGCCAAAACGCATCGAGGCGATCGTCGTCTCGACCCATCACGCGGCGAGCGCCACGCAGAAAGAGATCGCCGAGGGCGTCCGCGAGCTCGTGATCAATCCGGTGCTGAAGGGCCAGGTGGTCGACGCCGCGACGAAGATCATGGTCAACCCGAGCGGTCATTTCGTCCTCGGCGGCCCCGCCGCTGACGCCGGCCTGACAGGACGCAAGATCATCGTCGACACGTACGGCGGCGTGGCACGACACGGCGGCGGCGCTTTCAGCGGCAAGGACCCGAGCAAGGTCGACCGGTCCGCGGCCTACGCGGCGCGCCATGTGGCGAAGAACCTCGTCGCGGCGGGTCTGGTGGATCGCTGCGAGGTCCAGGTCTCGTATGCGATCGGTCGCGCGCACCCGACCTCGATTGCGGTCGAGACGTTCGGCACGGGCACGAAGTCCGAAGACGAGCTGCTCGCGCTGGTCCGCCGCCATTTCGACCTGCGGCCTGGCGCGATCATCGCGAACATGAACCTCCTGCGCCCGATCTACCGCCAGACCGCCACCTACGGGCACTTTGGTCGCGATGACCTCGGAGTGCCTTGGGAGGCCACCAACAAAGTCGAGGCGCTGCGCGCGGACGCAGCCGTCGTAGTGCGTCCGAGCTAGAACGAAACCTTTTCGCGTCCGCGACACGCTGACCGAGCGGAAGGTTCGCTTTGATCCGGTCCGCAAGCCGTTCACGCTGTATGTGTGCGGCATCACGCCCTATGACTCGGGACACATGGGTCACGCGTTCACGTTTTCGATCTTCGACGTGCTGGTGCGATTCCTCGAAGCCGGCGGCGTGCGCGTCAAGTACGTCCAGAACGTCACCGATATAGACGACCCGTTATTCGAGCGCGCGCGCCGTGATGGCATCGACTGGCGGGAGCTGGCGGACCGCGAGACGCAGGTGCACATCCGCGACATGACCGTGCTCGGCTGGCGGCGGCCGGACGTGATGCCCCGGGTTTCCGGCGAGATCAAGCGGATCGTGTCCGCGGCGTCGAAGCTGCATTCATCGGGCTTCGCCTATCGTTCCGACGCGCTTTACTTCGACGCCAGCAAATATCGCGGCTACGGCCGCCTGTCACACCGGACGCGGCGCTCGATGCTGCGCAAGCTCCGCGACGAAGGGTTGCTCGGCAAGGTCGGCCCGGATGCGAAGCGCGATGCGCTCGACTTCCCGCTCTGGCGCCCTTCCGCCCCGGAAGAGCCGGCGTGGCCCTCGAAGTTCGGAGAGGGCCGCCCGGGATGGCATATCGAGTGCTCGGTGATGGCCATGCACTACCTCGGCGAACAGATCGACATCCACGGCGGCGGGCGGGACCTGCAGTTCAGCCATCACGAGTCGGAGCGCGCGCAGTCGGAGTCGTTGACCGGCAAGAAGCCCTTTGCTCGCGCATGGATGCACACCGGGATGGTCCGATACGAGGGCCGCAAGATGAGCAAATCGCTCGGCAACCTCGTCAAGGTCAGCCAGGCGCTGCAGCGCGCGCCGGCGGCCGCGGTGAGGCTCTACCTCGTCTCGCACAGATACGGCCGCGACTGGGACTTCGGCTGGCAGGGACTTGCGCGCTCGGCAAGGTTGGTCGAGCAGATGCGTAAATTCCTCGCCGACGACGAACGTGCGGGTAAGCGCAAGACGCCGCCCGGTCGGGCGCTGATGGATGAGTTCAACGCGGCGCTGGCCGACGACCTCGACACGCCTCGAGCCGTCCGGGCGATGCGGGCCGCGTTGCGTCAGCGCGACGCGGCAGCGCTGCGGGGGATGAAAGAAATCCTGATGGGTTCCGCCGCCCTCAGCTGATCTCTAGCGGAGACCCGCAGTTTGGGCACTCCATGTTCTCGTCGAGCTGGACCATCGTCTCGCAGACGGGGCACAGGACGTCCGTGATGGCGGGAGCCGAAGATTCGTCCTCCTGAGCCTGGGCCTCCAGGTCCGCCGGCACCGCCGCCAGGTCAAGCGCCGGCGCGCCGCAGTTGAGGCAGACGTAGCTGGCCTGCGTCACGCGGTGGTCCTGGTAGACCCCGGCGGCGTCCACCTCGACCTCGGCGAACAGGGCGCGGAACAACCGGCCTCCGCAGCGGGCCGAACAAACGAGCAACATTCCGCAACCCAGACTACGTACTTCAGCCCAGACGTCGGCGGAGAGTTGCCGTGCCGGCCGCGATCAGCAGGATGCAGAATCCCGCGACCACGGCGGCATCCAGCTGCAGGGACGGCCAGGTCACGTCCGCTCCCTTGACCATGATGTCGCGCATTCCATTCACCGCGTAGGTAAGCGGCAGCACGTCGGACAGCCACTGGAGGCCCTTCGGCTCGGTGGAGACCGGGAAGATGATGCCCGACAGCAGAACCTGCGGCACCACCACCAGCGGTATGAACTGCACGGCCTGGAACTCCGAGCGCGCAAACATGCTCAGGAAGATGCCGAGATTGACGGCGGCGATGGCCATCAGCGCCTCCATCCCGAAAATCAGGAACACGCTCCCCTGGTTGTGGATGTGGAGGATGGCGAGGGCGAACACGAGCACCTCGACCGCCTGGACCAGCGCGAGCACGGTGAATCCGAGCATGTATCCGACTACGATCTCGCCTCGTCGCAGCGGACTTGCCATCAGCCGCTCGAGAGTGCCCTGGGATCGCTCGTTGAGAAACGACACGATGGTGATCACGAAGACGAGAAAGAACACCACGAGGCCGACGAACGCCGCGCCAAAGTAATCGAGCGTGTCGTAATTCTGGCCACCGTAGAGATACTTGACCTGGAACTGGAAGGTGACGCTTCGCCCGCTGACGCGCGAAGCGAGCGAGATCATCGACTGCTGCAGAGCCTGGATGACCGGAGCGTCTTCGCCCGGCTGCGAACCTTCGAGATGGACCTCAGGCGCGACGGTGCCCGCCTGGGCCTGCTGGCTGAAATCGGACGGCAGAACGATGTAAGCGACGAGCGATCCGTCCTTGAGCTTGGCGTCGCCGTCGGCCGCATTGATGTCGGTGGCCCTGATGTGGCTCGAGCTCTTCAGGCCGTCCGCGACGATCGCACCGAGCGGACCGGAATCCTGGTTTGCGACGCCCACTTCCGGTGCGCTGGTCGAGCCCCGCATGATATAGCCGAGAAGGCCGAGGATGACGATCGGCGCCACGAACAGAAGCGCGAGGGTACGCCGGTCGCGGCGGAACCCCTGCAGAAGCCGCCTGGTGATCGCGACGATGCGATGCCCGCTCATGACTCGTTCCTTCCGGCGAGTGCGAGGAAGGCTTCTTCTAAGTTTTGCGAGCCGCCCTGCGTCCGGATGTCGGCGGGCGAACCCTCGGCGAGGAGCCGCCCGTACTGGATCAGTCCCAACCGCTGGCAGCGGTCCGCCTCGTCCATGACGTGGCTGGACACGATCATGGTGGTTCCTGCCGCCGCCATGCGGCGGAAGGAGTCCCAGAACTGCACACGCAGCTGCGGATCGATGCCGACAGTCGGCTCGTCGAGCAGCAGGAGCTCCGGACGATGGACGAGCGCGCACGCGAGCGAGCAGCGCTGCCGCAAGCCTCCGCTGAGCGTCGCCACCACAGATCCGCGTCGCTCATAGAGCTGCACCAGCTCGAGTGCCTGCTTGACGCCGTCCTCTGCGCCGTTGATGGCGGCAAAGAACCGCACGTTCTCTTCGACTGACAGCGCGGGATAGAGCGCCGCCTGTTGGGTCATATAGCCGATGTGTCGCAGGACCGCGACCTGGGGCATTCGCTGCCCGAGCACGGTCACCGTGCCGGCATGGGCTTCAAGGAGGCCGCAGATCAGGCGAATGAGCGTCGTCTTCCCGGCCCCGTTGGGGCCGAGGAGGCCATAGATCTCGCCCTGCCGCACCCGCAGGGTTACGCCGTTCAGCGCCTTGAAGGAGCCGAAAGACTTGGAGACGTCCTCCACGGTGACGGCATAGGTTTCGCTCATCGCGCTCCTCCTCAAATGGCCATGGCACGGAGCCAGGTCTCAGCCAGCTCGGCAACTGCCTGCTCTCCATCCATCTCGAAACCGAGAACTTGCTCGGCCGCAGGACGAGTCAACAGGTGAAAAAAGATCGGACCCGCAAAGGACTGCAGGGCAAGCAGGGGATGCATGGGCCGCAAACGCCCGGCCGACATCTGTGTGGTGATGTATTTGACCAGCGATCCCACCAGGCTCGCGATCACTTCACGCACCGCCCCCTCTGTATCCGGCGCGAGGCTGCTGACCTCGAAGAAGAGCGCCCTCAGCAGGCCGGTCCGATTTTCGCCGCGGGCATAGACGGTTCGATAGACCGCGCGGGCGACCTCCGGCATCACGGCCTCGGGCGGCTCGTCGCCCATTGCCTCCAGCACCCTGGTCACAGGTTCGAGTGGGGAGTAGGTCCGCACGAGGCCGGTGAAAAGTGCCCCCTTGCCGGGGAAGAGCCGGTACAGCGAGGCCCGCGAGACGCCAGCCTTGCGGGCCAGCTCGTCCATGGAGAGAGAGCTCAGGCCGCGCTCGCCCACCATCCGGAAGGCCGCGGCAAGGATCCGGTCCCTGGAGCCGGGCTCGGGCACTCGGTTCAGGGCCTGGAACAGGGCATCCCGCGATTTGAAGGCCCTGTAGAAGCCGGCGCGGGAGACGCCGGCAGCCGCGGCGAAATCGGCCACTGTCGGTTTGCCTCCCATGGCCACGACCACGCGGGCGCGGTTCAGGATTCGGCCACGTGAATCCCCTTCGGCCACCGGACAAGACTAGACAAGACGTCGCGTCTCGTCAAGCCTCGTCTTAACGCGCTGGGTTGCGTCAGGCCTGGATCGGCGACCAACCTGACATACGAAACACCGAAATGGCCACCACCGGACCGATTGGACGCGCGTGTCGATATTGCGGATAGCGGCCGGCCAGCATTTCAATCGCATGCTCGGCCTGGGCGACGTCGGCGACGATTTGCGCGGCGCCGTCGATCCGCACCCACCACAGCCGGCTCCAGTCGTCCTCGTAGTGGTCGAAGAGCACCGACACCGAGGGATTGGCCGCGATGTTGCGCAGACGTTTGAGGTCAGAGGTTCGCTTCGGCTTCGCGTCGACCGCGAAGTAAAGCGTGTCGCCATCGACCACAAAGCAGATGGGCACGACGTGCGGTCGGCCGGCCACATCGACCGTCGCCAGGCGTGCCACCGGCATCTCCGCGATGCGCCGCCTCATCGCCGTGGCGTCCATCCAACGAAGTATCGTTGAGCCGTGCAGAGGCTCCGCACATACACGGTCGAAGAGGCAAACCGCGAGCTGCCGCGGGTGCGTCCGATCGTCGCGCAGATAGCGGAGCTCTCAGCCCTCAGACCCGACCTCGAGGAGCAGCTGCGCATGGCCGATTACAAAGTGCAGCGCCCGGGGTCCAACGGCGATGACCGCGAGCGGTTGCAGCAAGCTCGAGACGCGGTGCACGGCGCCGAGGAGGAGCTTCTCAAAGCGGTGCTGAACCTCAACAGCATGGGGATCCAGCTCAAGGGCCCACTCGAGGGCCTGATCGACTTTCCGTCCTATCGCGACGGCGAGCTGGTCGAGCTTTGCTGGAAGCTGGGCGAGGAGCGGGTCGAGCACTGGCACCGGGTCGGCGAGGGATTCTCCGGAAGGAAAAGGCTCTAGCTAGCTCTCCGTCTTCTCGGGAACGCCGCCCCTGACGGCCTCGTAGACCGACCGGGCGACGCCCGCCGCGTCGAGGCCGTGCTGTTTCAGGATGTCCGAGGCCTTGCCCTGGGGCAGGAACTCGTCGGGCAGCGCCAGGGTCCGGACTCGACCCGCCAGACCGTGTGGCGCAAGCGCTTCCAGCACCGCGCCGCCGAAGCCGCCGGTCCCCACGTTGTCCTCAACCGTGATCACGACCCGATGGCGTCGCGCCCAGTCCGCGACGCGGGGATCGACCGGCTTCACCCATCTCGAGTTGACCACGCTGCAGGAAACGCCCTGGAGCTCGAGGCGTTCGGCTGCTTCGCCGGCGACCTCGACCATCTTGCCGACGGCGAAGATCACGGCGTCGTCGCCCTTGCGGATCTCTTCCCATCGCCCGACCGGAAGCGGCTCCACCGGCAGGTCGGGAATCGCCGGAACGGGTCCTTTCGGATAGCGAATCGCGACCGGGCCGTCGCTCGCAAGCGCGGTCTCGAGCAGCGCGCACAGTTCCGTGGCGTCCTTCGGCGCGGCGACCTTGAGGTTGGGAATCATGCGCAGGTAAGAGAGGTCGAAGATGCCGTGGTGCGACGCCCCATCGGGACCGGTCACTCCAGCGCGGTCGATGACGAAAACCACCGGCAGCTTATGCAGAGCGACGTCCATGATCGTCTGGTCGAAGGCGCGCGCCAGAAAGGTCGAGTAGATGCAGACCACCGGATGCATCCCCGCCATCGCCAGGCCCGCGGCAAAAGTCACCGCGTGCTGCTCGCAGATGCCGACGTCGAAAAATCGATCGGGGAACTCTTTCGCGAAATTCAGGAGTCCGGTCGATGAGGCCATCGCGGCGGTGATCGCGCAGACCTCCGGCCGCCTGGCCGCCGAGCTCATCAGCGCGTCGCCAAATATGTCCGTGTATGTGAGCTCGGTCGATCGCGGCCGGCCCGTCAACGGGTCGAACGCGCTGACGCCGTGCAGCTTGTCCACCTCGTCTTCGACCGCCGGGCCATATCCGTGGCCCTTCTCGGTCACGACATGAACCACGACGGGCTCACGCAATTTCTTGGCGCGCGTGAGGACCTCCTCGAGAGCCGGCTCGTCGTGACCGTCGACAAGCCCGGCGTACTTGATGCCCAGGCTCTCGAACATGGTCGAGGGCTGCAGGAGCTGCTTGAGACCTTCCTTCACGCGGTACGCGGCCTGGTCGGCCGAATAGCCGACGAGCGGCAGCTCGCGCAGCAGCCGCGAGATGTCGTCCTTGATGCGCTCGTATCGGGGGTCGACTCGGAGCTGCGAGAGGTGGCGGGCAAGGCCGCCGACCGTCGGCGCGTAGGACCGGCCGTTGTCGTTGATCACGATGATCAGGTTCGGCGGCTGAAGGTGGGCGATCTGGTTCAAAGCTTCGTAGGCCATGCCGCCGGTCAGCGCGCCGTCGCCGATCACAGCGACGACAAAGCCGCCCACCTTCTTGCGCAGCCGCGCCTCCGCGACACCGAGCGCATAGCTGAGAGAGGTTGAGGCGTGGCTGTTCTCGACGAGGTCGTGCTCCGACTCCTTGCGCGACGGGTACCCGGAAAGGCCGTTCGCCTGCCGAAGCCCCATGAACTGCGCCGCTCGGCCGGTGACGAGCTTGTGCACGTACGCCTGGTGTCCGGTGTCCCAGACGATCGCGTCCTTCGGGCTGTCGAACACGCGGTGGAGCGCGAAGGTCAGCTCGACCACTCCGAGGTTCGGCGAGAGATGCCCGCCGGTGCGAGAGGTCTGCTCGACGAGGAAGGCGCGGACCTCAGCCCCGAGCTCAGTCAGGCGGGCCTGGTCCAGTGCTTTGAGGTCGGCGGGCGAATGGATCGTCTCGAGGATGGCCACTCTTCGTTAACGCCCAGGGGCGGCCATGAGTTCCGCCAGCTCGATGCACAACCGGGTGCCCGCCCCGCTGGGCCCACGCAGAACCGTCGTCAACTCAAGGTTGGTGTTCCAGGCGGCGGCGGCGATGTCGATGTGTGCCCACGGCTTGCCCCCCGCGAACTCGGCGATGAACATGCCTCCCATGATCGTGCCTGCTTCACCGTACTCCGCGTTGCGGAGGTCGGCGATCTGGCTGCGCAGAAGGATGCGGTAGTCGGCGTACATCGGGAGACGCCACACTCGGTCGCCCGCCTCCCGAGATGCCTGGTCGACGAGCGACCAGAAACCATCGTCGTTGCTCACCGCTGCGCTGGCCGCGTGTCCGATCGCGATGGTGGCCGCTCCGGTCAGGGTGGCGAGGTCCACGAGGTGGGTGGCGCCGTTGCGCAGAGCGTGGGTCAGAGCATCGGCCAGGACCAGCCGGCCTTCGGCATCGGTGTTGACGACTTCGACCGTCTTGCCATCCGCGCTGACCATCACGTCGCCCGGGCGCTGCGCGTTCGGGCCGGGCATGTTCTCGGCTGCCGCGACGACCGCCATGACGTCGAGGGGCAGCTTGCGAGAGGCGATCACGTCGATCGCCGAAAGCACAGCGGCCGCTCCCGACATGTCGTCTTTCATCTGGCTCATGTTCTCGGGGTTCTTGAGCGAGATGCCGCCGGTGTCGAATGTGATGCCCTTGCCGATCAGCGCGAGTGCGGCGCCGTTGGCGCCGGCTTTGTCGTGGTTCCCGTGGTAGCGCACGCGGATCAGGCGGGGAGGTTTCGCGGAGCCGGCGCCGACGCCCAGCAGGAGGTTGTAGCCGCCCGACTTCAGCTCGGCGGGCCCGAGAATCTCCAGCTCCAGGTTGTGGCGCTTTGCGATGCGCGACGCCTCCTGCGCGAGCGCGTCGGGGGTGAGCTCGTTGGCAGGTGCGTTCTGCCACTCGCGGGCCCGGTTGGTTGCCTCGCCGTTCTCCTGCGCGGCCACGACCTCGCGCTCGCGCCCGGCGCCGAAGCCGACCAGCACCAGCTCGTCGATCTCGCGCCGTTCGGGCGCCGCTCCGGTCTGCCGCGACCGGCGCTCGAAGGTCCCCATCACGCACCCCTCGATGACCGCCTTCAGGCTGTCCGTGCCAAGCGGCTCAGCACGCAGCACGGCCATGCGTTTGTAGCCCCACGTGCGCGAGGCGCGCACCAGCTCGTGATGCGCAGAGCGGACGCGCTGCCCGTCGAGGTCGTGGAGCGCGCCGAGGCCATAGAGGATTACGCGGCGCGGTCCGATCTTGCCCTGCGCGGGGATGGGCAGCACCTCGTGGATGCGGCCCCTGAACTCCGCGTTGACCACCATCTCGGAGAGCACCCCGCCCATCGCGCGATCGAGCTCGGCGGCCGACTCGGCAAGGCCCTGGCCGGTGGCGACTGGGATGGCGAGCGCGTCGACGTTCAGCTCGGCGGCGCCCGCCGAGACCAGGCTGATCTTCACGGCGTCTTAAAGGTTAACGATCACCGCCTGGCGTTAAGCGAGATGTTCGGCCACCAGCTCGAGCACGTGCGCGACGCGTAGCTCGATTCCGCGTTTTCGAGCCGCCGCCGCGATGTGCATCAGGCAGCCCGGATTGTCCGACGCCACCACCGCGCAGCCTGTCTTCGCGATCGCGTCAAGCTTCCACTGCGCGAGCCGATCCGCCACGCCCGGCCACTCCAGGCTGAACGTTCCGCCGAAACCGCAGCAGTTCGCGATGTCGGGCAGGTCGACCACCTCGTAGCCGGCGAGCTCGAGGAGTCGCCTCGGCTCGCGCTTCAATCCGAGCTGTCTCAGCGATTGGCAGGAGTCGTGATAGGCGACCTTCAGGCTCATCCGCCCCGGCTCTACGAGCCCGCGATTTCTTTCCGCGAGCTGCAGCACGAATCGCGTCGAGTCGCGCATCCGGTCCCGCACGTCGCCATCGGGAGTGGCGCCCCAGTCCGGCGCGTCGATGGTGAACGCGCCGAAGCACGAGGCCGAGGGCGTCACGATCAACCCCTTGGAATTTCGAAGACTTGCGGTCAGGTCGCCAGAGAGCTGGGCCCCGGTTTTGAAGTCCCCGGCATTGGCCGCGATGAGGCCGCAGCACCACTGCTCCTTGGGAAATCCAACCTGGAAGCCCGCCGCGGTTGCGATCTGCTGCAGGGCGACCGCGGCGTCCGGCCAGATCCGGTCGGCAAGGCACGAGGCGAAGATCGTCAGCGGTTCGCCGTCCACCTTGCCGGGTTGCGCGCGGTCCCGATACGGGGTCCGGGCGAGGCGGGGCTTACTGGGCACCAGCGCGCTGAAGGGTGCCGCCGCTCGCATCAGGGTGTCGGCCAGCTTCGGCCTCTTCCACAATCCGACCACGGCCTGCTTGCGCAGCGACTTGCGACCCGCGCGGCGGTGCTCGAGGATCTGGCGCGGCAGCGGGATGTCGACCGGGCAGATCTCCTGGCACGCGTTGCACTGGACGCAAAGCGTGTTGGACAGGTCCGCATCCTCCAGGCCGTGATGGAAGGGCGACAAGACGAGGCCGATCGGTCCGTTGTAGGCCTGGCCACCGAACTGGTGGCCGCCCACCGCCATGAACGGCGGGCATGCGTTGGAGCACGCGCCGCATCGGATGCAGGTCAAGGCGTCGCGGAAGATCGGGTCCTCGAGCATCTTCTCGCGACCGTTGTCGAGGATCACGCAATGCAGCTCGCGTGGTCCGTGCACACCGATCGTGAGCGACTGCTCGATGTCGGCGGATCGCGACGGCCCGGTGATCCAGTTGACGTAGCTGCTGATGATCTGACCGGTGCCGCTGCGTGGAAGCATCCGCAAAACCGCGACCGCGTCGTCGAGTGACGCAACGAGCTTGTCGATGCCGAACACTGCGATGTGTACCGGCGGCAGCGTCGTCGTCAGGTCTGCGTTGCCCTCGTTGGTGACGAGCACGATGGTCCCGGTCTCGGCGATGGCCATGTTCGCGCCCGAGATGCCAACCGTCGCGTCGATGAACTTCTGGCGCAGCGTCTCCCGCGCGTGGAGCTGGATCGCCTCCACGGTCGCCTCGGTGCCGAACACCGCGGCGGCGTCTTCCTTCGTGAGGTGGATCGCCGGTGCGATGAGATGCGACGGGCGCGTGTGCGTCAGCTGCACCATGCGCTCACCGAGGTCCGTCTCGACGACTTCCATCCCGAGACCCTCGAGGTACGCGTTGAGCTCGATCTCCTCGGTCGCCATCGATTTGCTCTTGGTCACGACCATGCGGTTTCCGGCGGGAAGTCCGCTGCCGGCGTTCCAGCACAGCTGGCCGATGATGTCTCGCGCCTCCGCGGCGTTGGCGGCCAGGTGCACCACACCGCCCACGGCCGCCAGGCGCTGGGTGAACTGCTCCAGCAGCTCGGGGAGGCGGTCGAGGTTGGCTTTGCGCCGGCGCTTGAGGTCGGCTCGTCCCGCCGCGAAATCAAAGCTCTCGAAGGCGGCGTTACGTCGGCCGCGCAGGCCGGTCATCGCGTGGATCAGCGCTTTCTGGAGGTTCGGATCGTCGAGCGCCTTGTTGACGCGGCGCGAGAAGTGCCTGCGGCTTTCAGGCACGCGTTCGGGACGCTTCTCGGATGGCCTCCGCCAGCGCGGTCGGTGTCGACACCGGCGCCAAGCATATGGTCCCGACACACACGACTGCCCGCTCGTCACCAGTCGGATCGACCACGGCATATGGATGCGCGACCATCGCCGCGTGCGCCAGCTCTGGGTTCCTGGTCGACACCTTGATGGCGTGTCGCAGGCGGTCGAGCGCGCGGGCGAACACCGCCGCCATCAGCCCGTAGGACTGCGGCAGGGCCGCCACCGATTCGAGCGCCTTGCGCGCGCGCTCCCGATAAGGCGCCGAAGGATCACCGGCAAGGATGTCGAGCTCGATCAGCGCCATCGCCGCCACAGAGTTCTCGGCAATCGGCTTGATGCGCTCGCCGAGCCGGCCCAGCTCGTCACCGCCGGCGTGGTCGAAATAACCGCCGAGCTGGGAATCGGCGTAACGGTCGTCGAGGTGGGCGGCAAGGTCGAGCGCGACCTGCATCCACTTTTCGCCCAGTCCGTGCTGATATGCGCGGACGGCGGCCCAGAGCGACCAGACCTGGTCGCCGAGCTGACCACCGACCCCCTCGGCATGCGTCATGCCTTCGCCGCGGCGGTAGGCACGCTTGAAGAGCGACTCGAGAAGGTGATGTACTCCAGCCCCATCCCCCGGCTTCGCCGGGTACTTCCCCATGAATGGGGAAGACATTGCTACCGCTAGGGCCGCGTTCCATGAGGTGTAGATGCGGCGGTCGACGAACGGCGCGGTGGACTGCGCCCGCTCTTCCGCGTCCATCGAGTAGTAGTGCTCGTCGGCGTCCTGGCTCCCGCCGTAGAGCCCGGTCTTCGGGTCGCGGAGCACGCGATCGAGGTAGCCGGTGGTTCGGTCCAGTGCGTCGGCCATGCCGGCAAGGGCGAGCGCTTGCACCAGCCCCGCGTGGTCCTCGAGCATCTTTTCGTAATGGGGGACGCTCCAGTCCTGCGTCGTCGAGTAGCGGAAGAAGCCGCCCTCGACCTGGTCGTAGGTCCCGCCGCCGGTCATCTGCTCCAGCGTGTGGACCGCCATGCGCCCCAGGTCCGGGTCCGACCGCAGCACGAACTGCTCGAGCAGGAGCAGGATCGCGTCGGTCTGCGGAAACTTGGGCGCGTTGCCGAAGCCGCCGTACTCGGGGTCGTAGGCCGATTTGACCGCGTCCAGGATCAAGTCGACAAGCCCGGCGTCGAGTTCGCCGGCGCTGCGCGCGACCCCGGAAGCCGCCCGCTTGCGCGCCTCGAGGACGCGACTCGCGATCTCCGCCTGGTTGCCCCGGTAGTAGGTCGAGATCTGCGTGAGGGCGGTGGCCATCTGGTCGGGGGGCAGATAGGTCGCGCCGGTGAGGATGTCGCCCGACGCGGTCAGGAAAGCCGTCGTCGGCCAGCCGCCCATGTTGTATCGCTGATTGATGTCGGGGCGGACGTCGTTGTCGACGCGCACGGGCACGTATTCGCGGTTGATCAGGTCGATGACCCCGGCGTGCGAATAGGTGGTCTCGTCCATGACGTGGCACCAGTGGCACCACACCGCCGAGATGGAAAGAAGGATGGGACGGCCGGTCTGCCTGGCCTGCTCAAAAGCCTCCTGCGACCAGGGACGCCAGTTGATCTCCGACGCGCGGTTCGGGCGCGGCGAGAAGTGGAATTCGTCGGTCGCTTGCGCCATCGGGAGAAGGTTACGATGAGGTCGTGATCTCAACGAGCGCTGTCGACGCGTACATCGAGAAGCACTCGCGCCGCTTCGTCGATGACCTCAAAGAGCTCTGTTCGTTTCCCAGCATCTCCAACCACGGGCGGGATGCAGTCCAGCCGGCGCGCGACTGGCTCGCGAACCGGCTCGCGCGTTACACGGACCGGGTCGAGACCCTCGAGGCGGGCGGCATGCCCGCGCTCTATGCGGAGGTTCCCGGAGCCGGGCGCCGCAAGCTCCTGCTGTACGAGCACTACGACGTCCAGCCGGTCGACCCTATCGACCTCTGGGACTCGCCACCGTTCGAGCCGGCGGAAAAGGACGGGAGGATCGTCGCGCGCGGCGTGGCCGACGACAAGGCCGACGTCATGGCGCGAATCCACGCGCTCGAAACCTTGAAGGAGCTCGGCGAGGTGCCGGTCACATTGCGCTTCCTGATCGAAGGCGAGGAGGAGATCGGCTCGAAGACGTTCGAGAAGATCGCCCACGATCATGCCGCCAAGTTGCGTGCCGACGGCTGCCTGTGGGAATCGGGCACGTCGTTCGACGATGCCGGCCGTCCCACGTTGCAGTTCGGCTGCCGCGGCCTGGTGTACGTCACCCTGCGGGTCAAGCTGCTCGACTTCGACCAGCATTCGGGCTTCGCGTCGATCTATCCATCGGCGCCGATGTACCTCGTCGGCGCGCTGGCCAGCTTGCGCGACCAGGACATGAACATCAAGATCGACGGCTTCTACGACAAGGTCGTCAACCCGACGGAGGCCGACCGCCGGATGATGGCGGGCATCGACCCCGAGGTCGAGAAGCGGCGCAAGCTCGTCGGCTTCGAGAAGCTGGTCCGCGACCCGAAGCCGGACCAGGTCATTGAACAGATGCTGTTCCTGCCGACATGCAACATCGCGGGCGTCACCACGGGCTACCAGGGCCCCGGGTCGAAGACCGTCCTGCCGGCGGAGGCGACCGCGAAGCTCGACTTCCGCCTGATTCCAAACCAGGATCCCGACGAGGTGCTGGAGCTGCTGCGCAAGCACCTGGACAGGCACGGCTTCGAGAAAGTGGAGATCCTGGCCGGCGAGGGAGAGAAGCCGGCGCGCTCCGACCCGGCTTCCGCCGTTGCACGGACGGTCATCGATTGCGTGCGCGAGATGCACGGCGAACCGGTGTTGTGGCCGTTCATGCCCGCCACCGGGCCGATGCACCCCGTCGTCGCGGACCTCGGCATTCCGACCGTGCTGCCGGTGGGCGTGGGCCGGCCCGACAACCGGATCCACGCGCCGAACGAGAACATCAGGGCCGCGGACTACATCAACACCGTCCGACTGATGTGCCGGATCTGGGAGCGTTTCGGGGCCGGCTGATGGAGAAGCTGACCGACAAGCTCTTCACCGTCAAGTACAACGAGGACACCGGGAAGCCGCACATCGAGGTGATCGACCAGAACGTCTGCCTGTCCAAATGCACGGGCAAGTACTGCAACCACTTCTGCCCCGCCGGGGTCTACGAGTGGAACGAGGAGCAGAAGAAGAACCTGGTCAGCTTCGGCAACTGCATCGAGTGCGGCGCCTGCTCCATCGGATGCCCCTTCGACAACATCTCCTGCCATGCGCCTCGTGGGGGGTACGGCGTCAAGTACCAACATGGCTAATCCGGCAAGTTAGGAATAGCCACTGCCCCGGGAACAATTGTTAAGGCAGTGAGCGAGTACGACGTCATCATCGTGGGGGGCGGTCCCGCAGGGCTGGCGGCCGCGCTCTACACCGCCCGGATGAACCTGAAGACGGTGATCCTGGACCGTGGGCCGCTGGGCGGCCAGCTCCTCAACACCGAGCTGGTCGAAGACTACCCTGGCTTTGACTCGATCCTGGGGTCCGAGCTCGCCATGAAGATGGGCGAGCACGCCCGGCGGTTTGGGGTCGAGGTGCGTGACTTCGAGCCGGTCAAGGAGATCGACGTCGAGGGCACCTCCAAGGTGGTCCGGCTCGAGTCCGGGGAGGAGCTCCGGGCGCCCGCGCTGATCATGGCCGCCGGGGGCCTGCCCCGCTACCTGCAGGTCCCGGGGGAGAAGGAGTTCTGGGGCCGCGGCGTGAGCTACTGCGCGGTGTGCGACGGCGCTTTCTTCAAGGGCCAGGAGCTCGCGGTCATCGGTGGAGGGGACGCTGCGGTCGAGGAGGGCGACTTCCTCACGCGCTACGCGTCAAAGGTTTACATCTTGCACCGCCGCAGCGAGCTGCGGGCCCAGCCGATCCTGGTCGAGCGCGCCCTCGAGAACAAAAAGATCGAGTTCATCTTCGACGCGCAGGTGAAGGAGATCACCGGTGACGGCAAGGTCCACTCCGTCAAGTACGAGCAGCACGGCAAGGCGAAGGAGCTTCCGGTGGGAGGCGTGTTCGTCTTCATCGGATTCGTGCCCAACTCTTCGCTGTTCAAGGTCCATGTCGACCACGACGCGGGCGGCTACATCCTGACCGACCGTGACCTGCAGACGTCGGTCGAGGGGATCTGGGCAGTCGGTGATGTGCGCGCCCAGCTGACCAAGCAGATCGCCACCGCGGTGGGGGACGGGACGACGGCGGCGGTCGCCGCGTCGCAGTACATCACGACGCTGAAGGACGCGGCCCGGACCTAAGGGGCGGCGCCGACGTAGACACGCAGCTGAAACGTGTAACGTCCGTCGGCTGACGCCGCGTCGACCCTCGAGACGCCGGCCTGGTGGGCGGTGAACTTCGCGACCGGACTGCCGTCCGATCCTGGGAGCACGTCGAGCGAAAGCACGCTCGGGTTGCTCGTCTTGAACTGCACACCCGGCCACTCCGTCGAGGGCCAGCCGGACAGGTCGACGGTCAGGTCTCCGCCAGTGTTCACGAAGGTCTCACTTCCGTCGTCCGAGGTGGTCGCGGTGACGTGCACGTACTGCGTCTGGCCGGCCCCGACATTGGCGGGGTTTTGAACGCCCGGCATCGCGCCTTGCGCTAAGACCAGCCCGACCATGACCGCGACATAGGCTCCCCACGCGAGGTTGCGCGTTTGGGACACCGGGCTGGAGAACCCCGGAACGCGGAAGGCCAGGTTGCCGATGTTGAGAAGGACCCCAATCCCAAGAATGATCCCCGCGAGGATCAGAACGCTCACCGCCAGAGAGCCGACCGCCGCCATGTTTCCTGAGGCGATCGCGCCGGGCAGCGCGAAAAGGCTGACGACTCCGCCTAGCCCGAACCGCAATGCGACCAGGATCAGACACAGGCTTACCGCTCCGCCCACGATTCGGGGCACGCCGACCGTGCGGACCTGCATCACGTTTCGCTCCGCCAGATCGAGCTCGCCCAGAGACGGCACCGTTGCGCCCTTCAAGAGGTCCGCGGCAGCGCGCTTCACATCGCCCGCGGAGGGCGATCCCGGCGGAGTGCCGGCGACCCCGACTCGACCGGTGTCGGAGTCGACGGTCCAGATCGAAGCAGGCACACCGGCGCCCTCCACCGTTCCGGGCTGCGTCAGCTGGTTCCCGGGTGCGACGTGCACTACGACGACCCCTGGCCGAACCCTGCGCTGGATCGCGTTGGGCCTCCAGTTGGCCTCGGCCCACGTCGCCGCCGCCATGGCGGCCGCGTGGGGATTCTGACCGGGTCCGCTGAAGAGCAGAAAGGCCGGCGTGGCGCCTTGCTGCCGGTACGCGATCCGTGTGGTGTTGCCGGCGAACGATTGGAAGCGCGCGTCGGTCTGCGCTGCGAGCCGGTAACGGCTGCGCGGAAGGATCCGGACGAGGGACGCGCGCGCGAGGTCTTCGACGTCGAAAGGCAAAGCCCGCCGATGATAGGTCTGGAGCCGGGTCGCCGGGCCCGCTTAGCCCCTCACCACCCCATTACTCCTGGGTGCGCGAGGATTCCGGCACGGGATCGCGGCCCAAGATCATGAATGCAGCCCCGAGCGCGACGCCCAGCGCGGCAGGCCCGAAATCGACGATCGGCCCGTCCCTGAAAGCGAGCCGGATGATCAGCGATCCGAAGACGAAGATGCCCCCCAGCACGAGTACGATCCGGAACCGTCGCGCGACGAGTCGAAGCTGCCGCCGAAATCCGCCGGGCCGGACGGCGAGCACGCTCAGGGTCATCGCCACGATGACGATCAGGCCGAGGAGGAAACCCCTCACTCAGTAGCCCTCGACGACGACGTTGAGCAGTGGTTCGCCGCGCGAGAACCTACCAACCTGGTCGGCGACCAGGCGCCAGGATCGGTCGAGCCTCTTGCGCACCCAGCCGCCGACGTGCGGCGTGATCAGGATCCCGGGCGCCGACCACAACGGATGGCCGTCGGGCAACGGTTCGGGATCAGTGACATCCAGGGCCGCGCGGATCTGACCGGCAAGCAGCGAAGCGAGCAGAGCGTCGGTATCGACGAGCGGCCCACGCGCCGCGTTCACTAGCAATGCGCCACGGCGCATCCTGGAGATGAACTTCGCGTCCACCATGCCGCGGGTCGATTCGGTGAGCGGCAGCAGCACGATGACGACGTCCGCCCTCGGTAGGAGGTCGGGTAATTCCGTCGGGGGTGATACGCCGTCCCTGGAGTGCATCGCCACGCGGAGGAACTTGACCCCGAACGGCGCGAGGCGCCTTTCCACGGCGCGCCCGATCGAGCCGTAACCCACAATCAGGACGGTCGCATCCTCGAGGTCATCGGCTTCGGTCGCCGGCTCCAACCATCGGGCGTTGCGCTGTCCGTCGACATGGGCCGGGAGGTTGTGGAGGCTCGCCAGGATCGCCATCACCACCCATTCCGAGACCGAGGTGTCGTGCACTCCCGATGCATCGCAAAGCACCACCCCCGCGGGAATTTTGTCGGCGAGCCGGTCGACTCCCGCGGACAGCGTCTGGACGACCTGCAGGCCGTCGAGTCGCTGGATCACTTGAGTAATGCGTTCCACGCTGAACCCCGCGACCAGGAACTGGCCGCGGCCGAGTCGCGCGGGCAGCCGGCCATCGGCCGGCAGGTCATGGATGGCACTGATGGGCGGCAGCAGCGAACGGTGCTCTGGTCGAGTGCCGGCTGGAATCCACACGTCGACTGTCATGGCGCATTGATGGTATCGGTGTGATCTAGCCGAACCGGCGCACGAACATGAACATCGCGGGAATCCACTCTTCGCCGTTGACCTTGCGGCGCCGCCTGGTCCGGCGCAGAAAACCCCAGACCCAGAGCTCGCCCGCCTTCGTCGGTGTCGCCCTGTCTTCCTGCTCGAGCTCGCGCGACAACGATTCATCGTCGTCGAGCGGGGCGAAGATCGAGTACATGCTTCTCCGCTCGAGGCTCCGGAGATCCCGCTCCTCCAACTTTCGTTGGCGTCCCACGCCTCGAATTTTCCCTCAGGCGGCCGGAGACTCACACGCCGTTCCAAGCGCGTTTTGAGGTTCGCCGCAGACCATCGGATCCTGGAGTGCACCGGACGTCCGGAGCCTGTGGGATAGGGGGTTCGCATGACCACACAGCCGGCGTACACATCGTCGACGCTGAGCGATGTCGGTGGCGAGCGCGTCAACCGATCGGGCTTCGGCACGAAAGCCGTGTGGTTCTTCCGAGCTCTGCTGCTCGTGCCATTCGTCCTCATGGCGCCGGAGGTGATCTCGGCGCTTCGCGGCAGCCCGGATGGAGTGGCGAACATTTCCGCTTCGGTCGCCGACGTTCTCGGAACGTCGACCTTCCTGATCTTCATCCTGATGCTGGCCGTCACGCCGGTCTACACGATGACGGGCTGGAGATGGCACACCGTTCTTCGCCGCGATTACGGGATCGCGATGTTCGCGACGGCCGCTACCGACCTGACGCTGGCGGCCATCACGACCGGTGACACCTTCCCCGGCACGGTGCTGACTCGAGTCGGTGGGCATACCTTCCTGGCCGCGGGAACGCTCTCCACGCTCCTGCTGATTCCGCTCGTCGTTACGGCCAACCAACCGGCGCAGCAATGGCTTGGGCGGCACTGGAAAGGGGTTCAACGCTTGACGTACGTCGTCTGGGGAACCATCCTCGTTCACCTCTTTCTTCTCTTCGGCTTGAGCGCGATCTTCATCGATGCGGTCGCGGTGAGCGCCCCGCTTGTTTTCATGCGACTTCCTCTCGTGCGGCGCTGGTGGACCGCAGCGCGGCGCCGGGGTTCGCGTCGGTTCGTGCGAGCGGTTGCGGCGGTCGCCCTCGTCGGCGTCTTCAGCCTCGGATTCGTGCCGTTGGTGCACGAGCTCGCCGTGAAGGGGTCGGCCGCCTTCGTGCAGAACCCGAACCGTGATTGAGCCTGCCGCGCCTCAGAGGTCGTCCTACGAATCACATGCAGCGCGGCGCCGTGAGGCGAAGCGCTTGATCGATGCGCTCACGACCGTCTGTGTCGTGGTGGCCGTCGCCATCGGGACGAGCCAGCTGGTCAAGGAAGGCCTGCAGGAGTTTCTCTACCGTCCACCGGGCGTGGGCGCGAGTCCATCCGTAGCGGCACCCGGTGCCAACGCCGCCGAAACCCCGCCGGAGGTAGCGCAAATCGTTCCGACCCAACCGAGCCCGACTCCCCAACCAATCCAGCGACGCGTTCACAGCGGCTCGGAGGTGAAGCGCGATCCTGACCGTGGCCGGCCATACCGTTAGGCGGCGGGTGCTCTCAGCACTCCTGATCGCACTCGGCTTCTATGCCCTCAGCGACATCTTGCTCTGGCAGCGGATCTTCGAGGCGCATCAGCTCTCGATGTTCGACTCGCAGTACCAGACCGGGCACGTCGCGATCCTGGTCGGGATGATGGGGGTCGGGGCCGTCCTGCTGCTCGACGCAGGTGTGTGGGCGCTCTGGTACGAAGGCGCGCTTTACACGATCGCATTCGGCGGCGGCGCGGATGTCCTCTACTACTGGCTGGACGGAAGGCAGATACCGGCGGTCCTGCCGTGGCTCGATCGCTCGCGCCTGATCTTCGTCCGCCCGTTTACCGGCGATGTCACGAGCCTCGAATTGCTTGCCTCGGCGGCGTTCTGGATGGGCTTGTGGCTTTCCATGCTGGTGATGTTGCCGAAGATAAGGGCGTGGCGCTCTGCTGCACGACGCGCCGCGGGGAGCAATCGTCAGTGACGCGGAGTCGATGGCCGGCGGATCTCGGTGAGAGCGTTGCCGGCGAGGTCGTACACGAACCCGCGAACCTTGTCGCGGTGACTGAGACCTTCAAAAGCTCTGATGCGCTCAACGTCTTCGAGGACCGCATCGATCGGGTCGGCGAAACATCCAAAGCCTTCGGCGAAAGAATGTCCCGTTGCCGTTGCAATTCGTTGCGCCAGGTCTGACTCGGTGAACCGGCCCATGGCGCAGTCCGTGTGATGAAGGATCATCACCTCGCGAGTGCCAAGGATCGCTTGCGATATGGCCAGGCACCGCACTGCATCGACGGATGCTCGGCCGCCCGCGTTGCGGATGACGTGCGCGTCACCCGGTCTCAGCCCAAGTAGCGCCGCCACATCAATCCGCGCGTCCATGCATGTCAACACCGCAAGTTTCATCAGAGGTTCGATGACTCGAGCGGCCATACCCAGATAATGCAGTCGAGAATTCATCACGACCTGATCGATCGCGTCCATGGCCATGGGGACAATGACACTCCTCGCGCACCGCTGCAAGCGCCATCATGGACAGGGTCCATGAATGTCGGTGATATCGATGTAGCTCGGATAGGGCTTGGGACGAACCGGCTCACGAAGACCGCGGAGAACGTGGCGTTCGTCAAGGCGGCGGTCACCGCCGGGGTGCAGATGATCGACACCGCCCACTCCTACACCGGCGGCGAGAGCGAGGAGACGATCGGCGCTGCACTGTCTTCGATTCCCAAGGGATGCATGGTCGCCACCAAGGGAGGGATCGGCGGTCCCGGCCGCGGCCGCCCGGAGGCGCTGCGCGATGAGATCGAGCAGAGTCTCCGCCGCCTGAGGACCGACCAGATACCGCTGTACTACCTGCACCGCGTCGACCCGCAGACTCCGCTCGAGGAGAGCCTCGGCGCGATCAAGGAGTATCGGGACCGCGGCAAGATCCGCCATGTCGGCATCTCAGAGGTCGGGATCGAGCAGATCGAGCGCGCCCGGAAAGTTGTCCCGATCGTCGCCGTGCAGAACCAGTACAACCTTTCCGAGCGCAAGTACGAGGCAGTCGTCGACTACTGCGCCAAGGAAGGGATCACGTTCATTCCTTTCTTTCCGTTGAGAGGGGGCGGCGGCCGTGAGCTCGACGAGATCGCGGAGCGCCACGGCGCGACACGCCAGCAGGTCATGTTGGCGTGGCTCCTGCGGCGCTCGCCTGTGATGCTGCCGATACCCGGCACGCTGTCGCTCCAGCACTTGAGAGAGAACCTGGCGGCGTCGAACATCGACTTGACTGACGCCGAGTTCGAAGCGCTTCGCTAGCAAACGCTGTCGACAGAGCAGGGATGCTTCGCCCGGCGAGTCGCTACTGCGTTACGTCGATCCAGACCAGGCCCGGGGGCAGCGTCAGAGGGTTGCCGTTGTCGAGCGTGAACGTAAGGGGGCCGTGGCTGTCGGTCGAGGCCCAGTTGCCGGTGTAGTGCTGTCCTTTGTAGAAGACTTCGATCCGGCCATTGGTGTCCATGTCGTAATCGTGAATGTGCGCGCCATGTCCGTCGCCGACGTCCAGCAGCTGCTCACGCGTGTGCAGCTGGATGACCATCTCGATGCGCAGCGGTTGGTGCTGGCTGGCGTCCTGGTACGGATGTCCTTCCTCCGACTTGGTGTAGGTGCCGGTCGCGGCGTCGTAGGAGTAGACCGAGTAGTGCTCGTCCACGGTAAAGCTGTTGATAGGAGCTCCACCCGAGACGTTCGGGCGGGTCTTCGGGAACACGTAGCCGGCGACGTTGAACAGCTCTTCCGCGGCGAGCACGCGGTCTCCGTTGATCAGCAGGTTGTCGGGCGCGTCGCGCGATCCCGTCCGGTACTGGAATCCGACCTGGTCGAAGAACTGCGGCGTGGGATCGGACGCGGCGCGGTTGCGCGTCGCCTGCGACTCGCCTGACTGGAAGAGCAGGCCCTTGTAGTGCCGGCCCAATTTCAGAGAGATGAATCGTGCCGATCGCATGGGTCCGATCACGTCCGGCGCGTTCTGGAAGATCGCGGTCAGCCGGGTGATGCCGCCTTCGGCGAGGTACTCATAGACGATGTCGGCGGCTTGCAGCCCGTTCTGGTCGCGTGCGAACTCGTCGTTGGGAATCTGGATCAGCGCCGGGTACCGCAGCGAGATTGTGTGCTCGTGGTCGTGCCAGTACACGCCGGTCTTCAGCGAGAAGGCGGCCGCCACGAGGTGACCCGACTGGTCTCGTCCGCCGGGTGCGATCTGCACCGTCAGCGGGCCCGACGGCAAGCCTGCCGTGACGAACGTCGCGCTCTTGTCGTCCACCGCCCACTTCAAGGTCGCGATCTGAGCGCCGACGGTCACCTTGATCGTCACCGGCTCCATCGTGTCGTTGAAGGTCAGCTTCATCGTCGAGCCGGGATCGATCTCCATTCCGTCCTTCAGAGGGCTGCCGTTGCCGGCCGTGATGGCCAGGACGCGCGGAATGATGATCGTCGTGAAAGTCCACTGCCCTCCGTTGACGTGGTGACGACTCGTATCTGAAGTGGGTTTCAGGTTGACGGTGTAGGTGGTCAGCTCCTGCAGGGGCTTGCTCGGAGTCCACGCATAGGTGGACTGACCGGAGACCGGGCTGACAGAGCCGTCGGTCGCCGGCGTGATCGAGAAGGCCGAGCGGACCGCTTCGATCGATACCGAGCGCGAGAAGTTGAACGCGAAGTTGCCATCCGTCGGAACATCCTTCTGGCCGTTCTTGACGTTGGTCGCGACGCTGGTCGGCAGGGTGTTCTCGTACGCGAGGAATGCGCCCAGGCCGATGACCACGACCAGGACGACCATGCCGACCGCGGCCCAGCCGCGACGGCCGAATCGCTTGCGGCGGCGCACCGGTCGCCTAAGAGGCGGGGCCGCGGGAGACGCAGGCTCGAGCTCGGGGAGTGACGTAGATATGGACAACGGGCCGCGGGAATTATTACACGAGGTGCCGGAGGAGCGAGAACGTATAGATCCCCGTGGCGTGGCCGCTCTCGAACGCGATCTGGAGCGCGTACTGGCCGACCAGCGTCACATCGCGGATGCGCACCTCGGCGTCGTTGAGGGTTTTCACGCGTGCCAGCCGGCCCGGTATGCCGGCCTCACCTCGACACTCGGCGCATGGGCAGGCCCATCGCAGCTGCTCGCCGGAGTACGTCGATCGCGCACCGTCTTCCCACGTGACCTCCATCACCTGGCGCTCGCGGTCGACGTCGACATTCGTGGGAAACGGATCTGGATCTTGCAGCGGCTTGGCCTAGTGCACGTTGATGACCGGAAGCTGGCGAAACGATTGTATGGACGTGCGGGCCGCGACCTGCGATGCGATTGCCACAAACGCCTTCGCGCCCGCGGATTCGGGCCGCGAGATGACCACCGGGGTTCCGGTGTCCGCGTCTTGCCGGATTCCTTCCTCCAGCGGTATCGCCCCGAGGAAAGGAACACCGAGCCGCTTGGCCGCAGCCTCGGCGCCGCCATGGCTGAAGATCTCATGCCGATGGCCGCAGTCGGGGCACACGTACCAGCTCATGTTTTCGATGAGGCCGAGCGGTGTGACGTTGAGCTTGCGGAACATCTGCAGCGCCTTGACCGCGATGTCGGTTGCGACGTCCTGCGGAGTGCACACGATGGCGACGCCGGTGAGCGGCACCGCCTGGGCGAGTGTCAGCGAGGCATCGCCGGTGCCCGGCGGTAGGTCGATGACCAGGTAGTCGAGAACTCCCCAATCGACCTGCACCATCATCGCCTCGATCGCTTTGCCCACCATCGGGCCGCGGTAGATCGTCGGCTGGTCGCCCGGGTTGATGTGGCCGAAGGACATCAGCTTCATGCCATGGGCTTCGATGGGGAGGAGGTGGCCGTTCACTTGCTGGGGGACGACATGCGACCCCGTCATCGCGGGAATCGACGGGCCGTAGATGTCGGCGTCGAGCAGACCGACCGAAGCGCCGCTCTTGCACAACGCCGCCGCGAGGTTGACGGCGACGGTCGACTTGCCGACCCCACCCTTTCCCGATGCGACGGCGATCGTCTGCTTCACGCCCGGCAGGATCTCGGAAGGCTTCGGCCGCAAGAACGCCGGCCGCACGTTGGCCGTCATCCGTACCTCAACCGCCGTCACGCCCGGCAGCTCGCCGACCGCGTCCTCGGCCTGCGACTTGAACCGGTCGCGCACCGGGCAAGCGGGAGTCGTGAGCTCGAACGTGAAACTGACCTTTCCCTGCGGGCTGACGTCGAGATCTTTGATCATCCCCAGGCTCACGACGTCGCGACCCAGGTCCGGGTCCTTGATCCGGCCCAGTACCTCGAGCACCTGTTGCGACGAAGGCGTGGTCATCGGCACGGGATGTTACCGGGGCTGCTAAGTTCATTGCGCCATGAAGCAGGTGACGGCGCTCGCACCGAGTTCCGACCTGCTCGCGTATTACGCCACCGCCGCCTCCGACGTCTACTTCCAGCGCGCGCAGAGAACGCTCGCCGGCGCACACGTGGACGCGGTCGTCGCGATGGATTTCTTCGCCGGCAAGCCGGGCGTCTTGTGTGGGGTGACGGAGGCGGTCCGGCTGCTCTCCGAAGTGCTCCAGGAAGGCGATGAGGCGTATGCGATCGCCGAAGGCGCGGCCATCGGCGCGAAGGAGACGGCGTTGCGGGTGCGCGCGCCTTATTCGAGATTCGGCGTCTACGAGACGGCGCTGCTGGGCATGCTTTCCAGCTGCACGGGCTGGGCGACCGCGGCGCGTGAGGTGGTCGACGCCGCGGCCGGCAAGCGGGTGATCAGCTTCGGCGCCCGGCACGTCCACCCGCTCATCGGTCCGACCATGGAGTATTCGGCGGTCGTCGGCGGATGCGCCGGCTGCGCCACGCCCCTTGGGGCTCAGCTCGCCGGGCTGGAGGGCGCCTCGGGCACGATGCCGCACGCGATGATCCTTCTCTTCGGCGACACCGTGAAAGCGGCGCTCGCTTTCGACAAACACATGGGTGACGACGTGCTGCGCATCGTGCTGGTCGATACGTTCAAGGACGAGGCGGAGGAATCGCTTCGCGTCGCCGAGGCACTCGGCAAGCGCCTGCGGGGCGTCCGGCTCGACACGCCAGGTGAGCGGGGGGGAGTCACCGTCGATCTGGTCAAAGAGGTCCGCGCCCGTCTCGACCTGGCCGGTTACAGCCACGTCGGCATCTTCGTCTCCGGCGGCCTGGACGCGGCGAGGATTCGCGAGTTCGAAGCCGCGAAGTGCCCCATCCATTCATACGGGGTGGGGATGTCGATCAGTTCCGCGCCGCCGATCGCTTTCACCGCCGACATCAAGGAGATCGGGGGCAAGCCGATGACCAAGCGCGGCCGCGTCCCTGGCGCGGCTCCGAACCCACGCCTTGCTCGCGTCATCTGACCAGGGCAGCCCTTCTCGCCCACCAGGCCGCGTGCCGAGCTTGCCACGTCTGCGTCGACCAAGCCATCATCCCGGAGGCAAACCCGACCTTCGAAGGCCGATGGGGAGCGCCTTTCTTCCTGGTTGGGCAGGCGCCAGGACCGATGGAGCGCGAATCGCGACGGCCATTCTCCGGTCGCGCGGGCAAGGAGCTCGACCGGTGGATGCTGCGGGCCGGCTTTCGCGACGCCGAAGAGTTCCGCCGCCTGACCTACATCGCGGCGCTCATGCGCTGCTTCCCGGGACGCAATCGGCAGGACACCGGAGACCTTCGGCCGCCTCCTGCCGCCGTGGCGAACTGCGCGCACTGGCTGGATTCGGAGCTGAAGCTTCTCCGGCCCAAAGTTCTGATCCCTGTCGGGCAGCTGGCGATCGCGCGTTTCCTCGGGCAGGGCTCGTTGGAAGATCGCGTCGGCAAGAGGTTCGGTGAGCGGCCAGTCGTCGTGCCACTCCCTCATCCATCGGGACAGAACCGCTGGCTCAACTCGCCGGCCAATCGTGAGCGGTTGGATGCAGCGCTTGCATTGATCAGCGAGTTGCGTTCGAATGTCGCCAACAAGACAGGAACACGGAGGACGGCGAAATGAAATATCTGCTGGTCTATTACGGCGGCTCGATGCCTGAAACACCGGCGCAGCAGGCTCGAGTTATGAAGCAGTGGACGACATGGTTCACCAAGCTGGGTCGCGCCATCGTCGACCCGGGCAATCCTTTTTCGGGCTCCGTAAACAAGATCAAGCCGGACGGCACCGTCGCCAAAGGACCGGTGGGCCAGCGCGCGTCGGGCTACAGCATCGTGGAGGCGCCGTCGCTCGACGCGGCGACGAGGATGGCGAAGGGTTGCCCGGTGATCAAGGGCGGCGCGCAGGTTTCTGTCTACGAAACCTTCAACGTGATGTAGTCGAGCATTGCCTGCGTTCTTTGCCAGGCGGGAGCGTGGCCGGGCCGTGATCGAAGGCGCCGACGCCCGACACCTTGCGCGTTCGCTGCGCGCCCGGCCGGGCGAGGAGATCGAGGTGATCGATCCCGACGGCTTCATGCTGACCGTGCGGCTGGATGAGGTCTCAGCGTCACGGGTCGAGGGCGTTGTCGTGGCCGAGCGGGCGCACCAGCCGGAGCCGGCGGCGCGCATCACGATCGCTATCGCCAACCTGCCGGGCCCTGCGCTCGAGCTGGTCCTTTCGCGCTGCACCGAGGCGGGCGCGTATGCCTTCGTCGTCTTCCAGGCCGACCGCAGCGTGGGCCGCGCCGAAAAGCTGGAGCGATGGTCCACGATCTGCCGCGAGGCGGCGATGCTGGCGGGACGTCTTCGCGTGCCGGAGGTACTCGCCGCGTCGTCGGTGGAGGTCGCAATCGGCGCCGAGGACTATCCGGTGATGCTGTCGCGTGACTCGCCGCAGAAGCTCGCCGACCTGACATCTCCACGTGACCTCGCCCTCTTCGTCGGACCGGAAGGCGGGTGGACTGGGCGCGAGCTCGACCTCGGGATGACCACCGCGTCGCTTGGACCGCGCAACCTGCGCGCCGAGACGGCGGCTCTGGTCGGGTTGGCCGTCGCGCTAGCTGCGCGCGGCGGCTAGTTCTTGGGCCGGCGGGCGGTGTCGACCTCGCCGGTGATGGCCACCACCGAAGCGATACCGAAAATCACGGCCCCGAGCACCAGCAGACCGGCGGCCACCGGCAGCGCCCGCTCGATGAGGGCGAGGCCGAGGCAGACCAGGCCGACCGCCAGCACCAGCGTCGCGTAGATCCGGAAGCCTCGCTTCGACGCGGCGAAACCTGGTGGCAGGCTGCCCAGGTATTTCGAGGTGACGGTCCGCATGACGTAGTCGCCGGCCCCGAGAAGGTTCACCAGCAGCACGATGCCGGCGAGGATGAGCAGCACACCGATCACGAGGACAAACGCCACGATCCCTAGCATTCTGACCGTGGCGGTCACGACCAGGCAGGCGCTGGTGCGGAACTTCTGCATCATCGCCCACATCGATCACGGCAAATCGACGCTGGCGGACCGGCTGCTCGAGCACACCGGGTCGATCAGCCAGCGCGACATGCAGGACCAGGTCCTGGACACGATGGACCTGGAGCGCGAGCGTGGGATCACGATCAAGCTGCAGGCCGTCCGCATGACCTATCCCGCGCACGACGGACAGGCATACGAGCTGAACCTAATCGACACGCCGGGGCATGTCGACTTCGCCTATGAGGTATCGCGCTCGCTGGCGGCGTGCGAGGGCGCGATCCTCGTGGTCGACGCGGCCCAGGGCATCGAAGCCCAGACGCTTGCCAACCTCTACCAGGCCGTCGAGGCGGGGCTCACCATCGTGCCGGTCGTCAACAAGATCGACCTCGACGCAGCGCAGCCCGAGATGGTCGCAGAGGAGATTTCCGACGTGACCGGCATCCCGCGCGAGCAGGTGATCTTCGCCTCGGCCAAGCTCGGCACCGGTACGGAGGAGATCCTCGAGGCAGTGGTGACCCGCGTGCCGCCGCCGCGAGGCGAGCCCACCAAGCCGCTGCGCGCCCTGATCTTCGACTCGCACTACGACCCCTACCGGGGTGTCATCACATACGTGCGTGTCGTCGACGGCGAGATCATTCCGCGTACCAAGATCCGGATGATGAACACCGGCAAGATCCACGACGTGGACGAGGTGGGTTGGTTTGCGCCCCGGCCACGGCCGGCCGAAAAGCTGACCGCGGGCGAAGTCGGTTACGTGATCGCGGCGATCAAGAACGTGGTCGACGCCCGCGTGGGCGACACCATCACGACGTCAGAGCACGGCGCGACGACGCCCCTGCCCGGCTACCGGCAGGTCAAGCCAATGGTGTTCGCCGGCTTGTTTCCGACCGACTCAGAGCAGTTCCCCGACCTCAAGGAGGCGTTGGAGAAGCTGCAGCTAAATGACGGCGCCCTGTCGTTCGAGCCGGAAAACTCGGCGGCACTGGGATTCGGTTTTCGCTGCGGATTCCTTGGCCTGCTTCACCTGGAGATAGTCCAGGAGCGCCTCGAGCGCGAGTTCGAGCTCGAGCTGATCACGACGGCGCCCACGGTCGAATACCAGGTAAAGCTGCAGCGCGGCGAGGTCATCGCGGTCGACAACCCGGCCCTGATGCCGGACCCGACGCTCATCGAATCGATCTCCGAGCCATTTGTGAGGCTGTCGATCATCGTGCCGACCGGGTCTGTCGGTCCGATGATGGAGCTCTGCCAGGAGCGACGCGGCGCCTTCAAGCACCTCGAGCACCGGCCTGGCGACCGCGTGGTCCTCGAGTACGAGATCCCGCTGGGCGAGATCATCCACGACTTCTACGACCAGTTGAAGTCGCGCTCCAAAGGCTACGCCTCCATGGACTACGAGATGATCGGATTCCGCGAAGGCGAGCTGGTCAAGCTCGACGTGCTGGTGGCGGGCGAGCCGGTCGACGCGCTTTCCCTGATCACGCATCGCGGCAAGGCGCAGTCGCAGGGGCGCCGGCTGGTCGAGAAGCTGAAGGCGATCATCCCCCGCCAGATGTACGAGGTGCCGATCCAGGCCGCGATCGGTGGGAAGATCGTCGCGCGGGAAACGATCCCGGCAATGCGCAAGGATGTGCTCGCCAAGTGCTATGGCGGCGACGTGACCCGCAAACGCAAACTCCTGGAAAAGCAAAAGGAAGGCAAGCGACGAATGAAGAGGGTCGGCGCGGTTGAGATACCGCAGGAAGCGTTCATGGCGGTGCTCAAGCTTGATTAAGGTCGCAGGGGCCTTCGCGCTTTTCATATTGCTCGCAGGCCTTGCCGGCGCGTGCAGTCTCAAATCGCTCGGATCGTCGTCGGCCGCCATCAAGCCGGCGGACCTGTACGCCGCAAGCCCAACGGCCGCTGATGCCAACTCCCTGCTTGGCGGTGGGAACTGGTGGACGGCGGCTCCAACTTTTCAGATGAAGCCTCTCGACGATGCGAGCTTCCCACCGGCTGTTTCGTATCTACTGATCCGCCGCTTCTCCAACGTCGGGACGGCGGAGCTATGGCGGGTCCGGTACTTCCAGTACGAAAGCTCGAGCACTGCCACGTCCGCGATGACGTCCAACCAGAGCGCGTTCACCAACACGGTCACCGCAAAGAAGGTCGGCGACCAGGTGCTCTACGTGCAGCTGAAGGTCTCCAACTCGGCCCTGAATGGAGCGCCTTACGAGGCGCTCGCGATCATCCGCGTCGGTTCGGTCTTGATCGAGAGCATCCTGCTGAAGAACGACGCGTTCCCGAGCACGGATCGGCAGGGGAAGGTGGCGGACAAGCTCGCATCGGGCGTGACCAAGGTCCTGGCCGGCAAGATCCACGGCACTCAGGTCTCCTCGAGCGAGCTGGGCATGCTGCCCCCGCCGAACTCTTACATCACGCTGCTCGGCGCGGTGCGCCTGCCCGTCGAAGCGTGGCCATTGATGCTCCACCTCGCCGCGCCCAGCACCCTCGCAACGGCCTTCAAGGCGGATCAGATCAACGAATTTGTCTTCGGCGATTACGTCCTGGACAGCGACACTCACATGGAAGTCCTGGCATCGATCCTGATGTTCCCCTCCGCAAGCGCCGCGAGCGAGGTGTTCAACGCGTTCAAGGGAGCCAACACGCTCAGTCCAGACGGAGTGCTCGCCTTCTACAACGACGCGTTCGGGCAGTACGAGTATTTCGTTCTGTCAGGGACCCGCCTCGGCTTGCTGATTTGCAAATCGACGGCCGAGCTGGACGTCAGCGAAGCGGCATCCCGTGCGTGCGAGAAACCACTCGAAACGGTGGCCGCCGCGTGGCCGGCCGTCTTCAGCGGCTAGACGCTTCCGAGGTTCGGGCGGACTCCCGCGTCGCCTGAAACCACTCCCATTCCCTGGTCAGGCCTTCCCGAAGCGATACGCGCGGCTCCCAGCCGAGCTTCTCGCGAGCGAGGTTGATCGAAGCGCCGGTATGACGCGGGTCGCCCGGCGCAGCCGGCAGCAGCCGGCGCCGGACCTTGATCCGGCTGATGTCTTCCAGCGTGTCCAGCACCCGGTTGACGGTGACGCGGCTGCCGCCCCCGAGGTTGATGATCTGGCCGACCACGTCGGCCGACGCCGCCTTCACGGTTCCGTCGACGGCGTCTGACACGTACGTGAACTCGCGGGTCTGCTCGCCGTCGCCGAACACCTCGATCTCCTGCTCTTCGACCAGCGCCTCCATGAAACGGCAGAACGCCATGTCGGGGCGCTGGCGCGGCCCGTACACCGTGAAATAGCGCAGCGAGATCGCGGGGATGCCGAAGTTGCGCATGTACACAAAGGTGAGGTGCTCGGCGGCCAGCTTCGTCATCCCATACGGCGAGACTGGGCGAGGGAGGGCGGTCTCCTTGGTCGGAAACATTTCGGCATCCCCGTAGACAGACGAGCTGGATGCGAACACGAGCCTCTCGACCGGGGTTTCCCTGAGCGATTCCAGGAGCCGTTGCGTGGCGACGATGTTGTCGTGCACGTAGCGGTCGAAGTGACCTCCCCAGCTTGGCCGTACGCCGGGTTGGCCCGCGAGGTGGAAGACGACGGTCGCGCCGCTCAAGATGCGCTTCAGGTCAGCGTCGACGAGGTCGGTCTCCTCGAGGGAGAAGTTTTGATGCGCCCTGGCGGCGGCGAGGTTTTGCTCCTTGCGTTCGCGTTCGTAGTAGTCGCTGAAGCTGTCGATCCCCACGACCTCATGGCCCGCCGACAGCAGGCGCTCGCAGAGGTGCGAGCCGATGAAACCGGCGGCCCCCGTGACGACGACCCGCGTTGGTGCGCTGAGCATTCGGACAAGAAGTGTGGCCGGTGACCGCCGTTTTGCAGCCGCGACCTATCTTTTATGTCCGTGAACCGATTCGAGACATGGCTCGCGAGCACGAACTTGGGGGTGACCGTGCGCGAGTTTCCCGAGGGGACCCGCACCGCTGTCGACGCCGCGCGCGCCGTTGGATGTGAGGTGGGTCAGATCGTGAAGTCCCTGGTCTTCATCGCGGCCGGCAGGCCGGTCGTGGCGCTGGTCAGCGGGGCAAACCGCCTCGACGAAGGCCGCCTCGCCGCCGTCGCCGGGGACCCTGTCGCGAAGGCGGACGCGGACACAGCGCGCACCGCCACGGGCTATGCGATCGGCGGCGTGCCGCCTTTCGGCCACGCCACGGAGGTTCCTGTGTTCATGGACCGCGACCTTTTCGGTTACCGCTCGGTCTGGGCGGCGGCGGGCCGGCCTGACTCGGTGTTTGAGATTCAACCCGAGCGGCTGCGGGAACTTAGTAAGGCGATGGTTGCGGATCTCAAATGAGCGGCATCCTCGTGTTCTGCAGGGACTGCGGAAAGCAGGTCGAGAGCTCGCAGACGAGGGACGGTCGGTGCCTGGACTGCCAGGTGCGGCGGTCGGTCGCCGACCTGCGCGACGAGCACGCGCGCCTGTGGCGCAAGCGCGAACGGTACCGCTCGCAAAATGCGAACGTGGAGCAGATCGGTAGACAGATCGCGCGCACCGAGGACCGCATCGCTCAGAGGATCAAGGAGCTCGTGCCCAACGACAAGGAGGCGGTCGAGCATTTGCGCCGCGAGCTCGAGGCGGCGCGCGGTCAGCGCTACACCATAAAAGGCGTATGAACCCCCCTCTCCCTCTCCCCTATGGGGACAGGGGTCTGCAGGCTTTCCGGCATCTTTACGTCCACGTTCCTTTTTGCAAGCACAAGTGCGGTTACTGCGACTTCAACGCTTACGCCGGGATGGATCGGCTCATGCCGGATTACGTCGATGCGCTGGAACGCGAGCTGATCTTCGCGCGCGAGCGGCATCCCTTCCAGCAGCTCGAGACGGTCTACCTCGGCGGCGGGACGCCAAGCCTGCTGCCCGCCCCCCTGATGTCGCGGCTGCTGCATTTCATCCGGGCGAATTTCAACGTGGCGCCCGATGCGGAGGTCACGCTGGAGGCAAACCCGGCGAGCACCGACGAGCCCAGGGTCGCCGCGTGGCTCGAAGGCGGGGTGAACCGGCTGAGCCTCGGCGTGCAGGGATTCGACCGGCGCGCCCTGGCCGTGCTCGAGCGCCGGACCGACGCCGCGCAGGCCACCCAGGCGTTCGGCCTCGCTCGTGACATGGGCTTCGCGAACATCAGCATCGACCTGATCTATGCCGTGCCATTCCAGAGCCTCACGAGCTGGCTCGACACTCTGCGCCGTGCGATCGCGCTGGGACCCGACCACGTGTCGACCTACTGCCTGTCGTTCGAGGAAGGAACGCTTCTTTATCGCCGTCGCGAAGAGGGGAAGCTGCCGGAGCTCGAGACCGACCTGCAGTGGGACCAGCTGGACGCCGCATGCGTGGAGCTGGAGGCCGCCGGCTATCACCGTTACGAGGTCTCCAACTGGGCGCGGGGCGGGGGTTTCGAGTCGCGCCACAATCAGGCGTACTGGCGCTGCAGGCCGGTTTACGGCGCGGGCGCGGGCGCGCATTCCTACGCCACCGACGGCGCAAAGGCATGGCGGTGGTGGAACGTCGCGCGGCCGCGTGACTATATCGGCGCGACGCCAACCCCCAGGGCGGATGGGGAGGAGCTGGATCCGCGCAAGGCGGCAGCCGAATCGCTCATGCTCGGCCTCCGCACAGCGGAGGGCATGACCGCGCCGGCCGGATTCGACGGCGAGCTGAGTCGCCTTCAGCGCCAGGGCCTGGTCCGGCGAGTCGACGGAAGGGTCGTCCCGACGCGCCGCGGCCTCGACCTGCACAACCAGATCGCCCTCGCCGTTCTTTGATCACCCGCGACCGCCACGCGATTCGCGGGCGTTGGTGAGTTAGAGGTATGCGGCGAGCCTTGCCCCGACTCACCCCGGCCATGACCGTCCTGGCTGTGATCGTGGTCTTGCTCGTGTTGGTCGATGCCGCGGTCGCGACCCGCCTGGTCGCCACGCGATCGAACTCGCCCGCAGCCGGCTCGAGCCGGCAAACCGCCACTGGCCACCCGTGCAACCATGGCTATTACGTCTCCCAGGCCGCCCACGCGAAGAAGGGCGGACACTCGGTTAGCGGGATCGCCCAGAGCGACCTGGGCAAGGACGGCAAATGCACGGCACCGCTGCCGTCCAAGGCGCCGGCCGGCTCCGACGAGGGATCGGACGGCTAGAGTCTGCTGTAACCTGATTTAGCACTCTCGTCGGGAGAGTGCTGAAATCGAAATTGGAAGACAGAAAACAGGCCATTTTGCGGGCGGTCGTGCACGAGTTCACGACGAATGCGGTTCCGGTCGGCTCGCAGGCGCTCCAGAGCCGCTACTTCGTCAACCTCTCCTCGGCCACCATCCGCAGCGAGCTGGCCGAGCTGTCCGATCTCGGCTACCTGACCCAGCCCCATACCTCGGCCGGACGCATGCCGACCGACTCCGGCTACCGCTACTTCGTCGATTTCCTGATGGACCTCGAGCCCATTCCCGATCGGATCAAGGGCTTCATCGCCGACGAGCTGCGCTCGGCCCCCGCCGACGTTCAGGGCATGGTCGAGCGTGTGGCGATGACCGTCGCGGCAGTGACCCAGAACGCATCCGTGGCCAGCGCGCCGCAAGGCTCGATGGCCCGGGTCAAGCACCTCGACCTGGTCTCCCTGGAACCAAAAGAGGTGCTGTTGATCCTGCTGCTCGAGGGCAACCTGCTCCGACAACAGGTGGTCACCATGACCGAGCCGGCGACGCAGACGCAGCTGACGCGATTGACCGCCCGGCTCAACTCCTCGCTCGGTGGCCAGGCCAGCGACGAGGCGCGCCGCCACTACGACTCCGCGCCGCTCGGACTGGAGAAGGAGTTGCTTGGACGCGTGATCGCGGTCCTGGACCTCTACGAAAAAGGATCCGAAAGCCTGGTCGTCCACGATGGAGTGCGCAACCTCCTGCGTCACCCGGAGTTCGCGGAATCGTCGCGCCTGACGCAGGTGCTCGAGGTGCTGGAGGAGACGCGCTACCTCACCGTTCTGCTGCGCCAGCTAATCGGCGAGTCGGACCTGCAGATCGTGATCGGCTCTGAAAACCTGTCGAGCCAGCTTCAGGGATGCACGGTCGTGTTGACGACATACGGTCCTTCCGATCGCCTGAAAGGAGTGCTCGGCGTGATCGGCCCGACCCGGATGGCGTACAGCCAGACGGTGGCCCGCTTGCAGGCGGTGGCCCGCGGCGCAAGCGACCGCATGGCGGAGCTTGGAGTTTGAGCGCCGCGCCTCCCGCGGTATCTAAAGGACGATGACGACTCGAAAGCATCCGCACGACCCGCGTCAGGGCGACCAGCCGGAGCCGGCCACAGCCTCACTCGAAGGCAAGATCGCCGAGCTCGAGGCGGCGCTCGCCGAGGCTCGTGACCGCCACCTTCGGCTCGCCGCGGACTTCGACAACTACAAGAAGCGCGCGCGACTGGACCAGCTCGAGACGATGCAGCATGCATCGGCGGAGCTCATCGGGCGCCTGCTCCCGGTGCTCGACGACCTGCGGAACGTCCTCGACCACAAGCCGGACGGCGTAGACGAGTCGTGGGTCAAGGGCCTGGAGCTCAGCGTCCGCAAGCTCGAGGAGGCGCTGGGCGCGCATGGCCTGCAGCCCATCGATTCGGTCGGCGAGCGCTTCGACCCCAAGGTCCACGAGGCCGTGGGACATGAGGAATCGACCGAACATCCCGAGGATACGGTCGTCTCCGAGCTTCGTCGCGGCTATCGCGTCCGCGACCGCGTGGTGAGACCGGCGCTCGTCAAGGTCGCCCGGCCGCCCGCGCTTCCTTCCGACAGCGACCCCGCCTGAAGACGCCTGTGGCGGTCAAGCGCGACTACTACGAGGTGCTCGGCGTCGGCAAGCAGGCTTCGCCTGACGAGCTGAAGCGCGCATTTCGCAAGATCGCGATGGACTCGCATCCCGACCGCAACCCAGACGATGCGATCGCGCACGCCCGATTCAAGGAGGCGAGCGAGGCCTACGCCGTGCTGTCGGATCCTGAGCGGCGCCGCAGCTACGACATGTTCGGGCACGCTGCAGTGGGAGCGGGCGGACCCGCCGTGGACTTCACCGACATGCCCTTTGCGGACATCTTCGACACGTTCTTCGGCGGCGGATTTGGCGGTCGCGCGCGCCGGGAGCGCTCCAACCGAGGCGACGACCTCCGCTTCGACATGACGATCACATTCGAAGAGTCGTTCACCGGGGTCGAGAAGCAGGTCGACGTATCGCGCCACGCGACGTGCGAGCGGTGCACCGGAAGTGGGGCCGAGCCAGGCACCGGACAGGACACATGTCCGGGATGCGGAGGTGCGGGCCAGATCCGTCGTGCCGCGCAATCGTTTTTCGGGCAGGTCATCACGACGGCGACGTGCCCGACCTGCGGAGGTGCCGGCCGCATCCTCAGGGACCCCTGCCACCAGTGCCGGGGCCAGGGACGCGTCCTGAAGTCGGGGAGGCTTGCGGTGAAGATCCCCGCCGGCGTTGACACCGGGTCGCAGATCCGGATCAGCGGCGAGGGCGAGGCCGGGCTGCGCGGCGGCCCGCCGGGCGACCTGTACGTCGTGCTGCGCGTGAAGGCGCACCCCGAGCTGGCACGACACGATCAGGACATCGTCTTCGAGCTGCGAGTCAACATGGTCCAGGCCTCGCTGGGCGACCGGATCGAGATTCCGACCCTGGAAGGCCCGGTGGAGATTGCAATTCCCGCTGGCACCCAAAACGGACAGTCGTTCCGACTTCAGGGCCGGGGCATGCCCGACGTGCGGGGCGGCAGGCGCGGCGACCAGTACGTGGTCGTCCAGGTCGTCATCCCGAAGGACCTGAACCCCGAGCAGAAGGCGCTGCTGCGGAAAGTGGGGGGCCTTACGGGCAAGCCGGAGAAGGTCTCCAGGGGCTTTTTCGACAAGCTGCGCGATGCAATCAGTCTCGACTGAGGCGGCCGCGACTTAATATTCGCGTCGCGTTACTTGCGTTCTGAAGCCGAGAGAGGAAGGTGGGTGGCCGCTGTGGCGGCTGCGGTGGTCGTTGTTTTTGCCTGCGCGCCTCCTCCGAAGACGGTCGCCAACCTTTCGTCTCCCACACCCTCGCCTTCGCCGACACCTACCGCCCCACTGCAAGCCTCGAGCGCGCCGTTCCACGGCGGCGAGGTCGGGGTGGCGTACGGGGCGGTGGCTTTATCGGCGACCGGTGGTGTGGCGCCGTATGCCTGGAGCGTCAGCACCGGGGCGTTGCCGGGCGGCTTGACGCTCGGGCCGGATGGTTCGGTCTCAGGCAGCCCGACGAGCGCGGGGGCGTTCTCCTTCACGATCCAGGTCGCCGACGCAGGCACCAGCACCGCGAGCCTGCCGGGGACGATCTCGATCGCCGCGCCCCTGTCGGCGAGCCTGATCCCGTCCTGCGCCCAGTACTGCCGGGTCGAACTGGGGTGCGTGACCGTGTGCGGCGGATTCGGCCAGGTGAGCGGAGGGGTAGGCCCCTACACCTACACGCTGACGCAGGGTCCGCTTCCTGCCGGGACGTCGCTGTCGGGTCTGACGCTGACGGGGACGTTCGGCGGTCTGTCCGGCTATCTGAAGTTCACTGTCCAGATCACGGACGTCATGGGCGCCAGCGCAACGGTCGCGCCTACGTTCTGGATGTACCAACACATTTCGTTCGCCGGAGGAACGATCCCTGTCAACGGCCAGTTTCCTTGCTGGTGGACCGGAGCCGGCCTAAACACTCCGGGCTGCACCGCACAGTTTCCCTACGGTGGTGGCACCCCCAACTCGGGAACGGTCACGGCGACCGCAAGCTGGGCAAGCTATGCGTGTTCGGCTGGAGGCGGTCCCCCGACGCTGCCAGCGGTCAGCGTTGCGAATGGGCTGGTCACAGTGTCCGTGCCACACGGGGGGGCCTGCCCGTTTACGGGCGGTTACAAGGGCACACTCACAATCGTGCTCACGAATCAGGATTTGTGTACCGCTGGGCCCACGAGATGTTCGGTCGCGGGTCAGGTGAACATCACCCAGTTGGCGGGCTGACGGCATAACTTCGCAACTTGCGGGGTAGTTATCAAGTTCAGTAGCTTTGATCCGTATAGAAGAGGATGACAGTGTCCAAAACGATCGATCTCGAACTCACCCGGGCCGAAGTTGAGGTCCTGGAGCTGGAAGCCCGGCTCCGGGTGGTGCCCATGAACGACACCCAGCTTTCCGACGCCCTGAAGACCGCCCTGGCGGCCAAGAAGGAGCGCCTGGCGAAGCTTCGGACCCTCCACGCCACCGCCGGCCGAGCCAGCCGCAAGGAAGAAGGTGAACCCGCTGCACGCCGGCCGCCGGCCGCCCCTGAAGCGGACCGTGCCCCAAAGGCCGCAGACGAAAGGCGGCAAGTAAGGGTTCTCGGCAGCCCCTCCGGCGCTTCGCGCCACCTCCCCATGAATGGGGAGGAACGGGGTGAAGCAGCGGCTGACGAAAGGCGGCAAGTAAGGGTTCTCGGCAGCCCCTCCGGCGCTTCGCGCCACCTCCCCATGAATGGGGAGGAGACTTTTCGGTGAACTCCAATTCCCGGCCCGACCGTTATCTTTCTGCGGGTTGGCAAAAGAGCTGAGCGTGTCCACGGCGCCCGCTGCCGATCCTTTGTTTGGGGCGGCGTGGGCTGCGATCGGGCTGGCGCGGCCAACCCGGCCGTGGACCCTCCCCGTGGTCAACGGGGTCGCCGTCGCCGCGATCATCGGCGCGGTCGCCTACCGAATCTGGGAGGCCCGTCCTCCGGCCGAGGTGCTGCGCGAAGAGGCGATTCTCATCGGCATCGGCGTGGTGTTTGCCGCGGTCGCGGTGTGGCTAAAGGCCTCGCCGCGGGGCTCGAGCCTGCTCCTCCAGCTCCCGGTCATGGCCACCGCGACCGTGCTGACCGTCCTGGTCATGGGGACGGCCGGCCGATGGCTGGGCGACGATCTCCCTCCGCTGGCAGCCGTCAGCTTCGCGACGATATTTCTGCACTTCGAGGTCGGCCTGCACTCGCGCCAGTTCGGCTACGTCTTCGGCATCGCGATCCTCGGCCTGGGCGTGCTCTGGGTCTACGCGGTCAGCCAGCTGATGGTTTCGCTGAGCACCGTCGTGGTCTGGACCCTCGTGCTGATCGGGCTGGGCATCCTCGCCATGCTCACCAGCCGCGCGGTGGAACGCGACCTCGGCGTGCAGGTCGAGCGACAGAGCTCGCTGCTCGCAACCCTCAGTGACCTCGGCGAAGGCCTGCTGATCACCGAGAACGGCCGTTTCGTGGTCGGCAACGACGCCTACGTCAACCTCACCGGCTACACCCGCGACCAGCTGGCCGCCATGCCGTCGCTGATCGAGCTGGCGCCACCTGAGGATCGCGAACGGCTTTCGACGAATCTCACCAAAAGACTTGCCGGGGGCGATGTGCCCGCTCGGTACATCTCGGCCATCATCAACAAATCCGGGTCGCGTGTTGAGGTGGAGGTCGCGATCCATCGCGTGACGACCAGGCGCAACCAGCTTCTGACCCTGGTGAGCGACATCAGCGAGCGAAAGCGCGCCGAAACAGCGGAGCGCGAGACGGAGACCCGCTTTCGGATTCTTTTCGAGCAGGCACAGGCGGGCATGGCGTTCACGAGCCTCGACGGGCACATCACGACGGTGAACCCGGCGTTCTGCGATCTCGTCGGTTACAGCGAGGCCGAGCTTCGCACCCTCTCCCTTCTCGACATCACGCACCCCGACGACGTCGGTGCACTACGGGAGGCGATGCACTCGATGCTGGCGGGCGAAGAAGAAGGTCGCCGCATCGAGAAGCGGTACACACGCAAGAACGGCGAGCACGTGTGGGTCGACCTCACGATGCGCCTGGTCCGAAGCACTGACGACAAGCCGCTGTACTTCCAGACGGTCGCCGTCGACATCAGGGATCGCAAGCGCGCGGAGGTGCTGCAAGCCGCGCGGTTCGCGGTCACGCAGGCGCTGGTGACTTCGCCCGGTTGGGAAAAGGCGGCGCCAGGGGTGCTCGAAGGCCTGTGCCGAACGCTCGATTGGGAGCTTGCCGAGTACTGGGAAGTCGACGTCAACCGCGAGGCGATGCATTTCGTCACGTCTTGGAAGAGGCCGGGCCGCGATACCACCTCATACGAAGCCAGCGCATCGCAAGTGACCTACCGCCGCGGTGAGGGGTTGGCGGGACGCGTCTGGGAAGCGGGCGCGCCGGTCGCGATGCCCGACCTCGCGGGCGACACCTCGGTGCGGTCAGGCGCGGCGGTCGCGGTCGGACTGCACGGCATCGTCGGGTTTCCCGTCCGCAGCGGCCGCCGCGTGGTCGGCATGATCTCCCTCCACACCTGGGCGGCGCGAGACCTCGACGACGGCCTCGTCGCGGTGATGAACGACGTCGGCTCGCAGACCGGAGAGTTCGTCGAGCGGAAACGGGCGGAAGTCGCGCTGCAGGACAGCGAGAAGCGGATGCGCTCGGTGCTCGACAACGTTTCCGACGGACTCGCCACCATCGACCCGGGCGGAATCATCGAGTCGGCCAACCCGGCGGTGACGAAATTGTTCGGCTATACGGAAGAGGAGCTCACCGGCCAGCAATCCGACGTGCTCATCGCGACGACTCACCGCAGCGCATTTGACAACTACCTCCAGAGGCGGCTGAACCTCGACATCCCTGTAAGCGGCGCCCACGAGACGATGGGCAAGCGCAAGAACGGCAGCCTGTTTCCGCTCGAGTTCGTCGTCAGCTCGATGCAGGTCGGTCCACGCCACCTGTTCATCGCGACCCTGCGCGACATCTCGGAACGCAAGGCGCACACGGACGCGCTCGAGTACCAGGCGCTTCACGACGCGCTGACCGGGTTGCCCAACCGAAGCCTGTTCGGCGACCGGCTGCGCCAGGCGCTGCTCGCCGCCCGCCGCAATCAGAAGATGTTCGGCGTGCTGCTGCTCGACCTGGATCGGTTCAAGGACATCAACGACGCATTGGGACACGACCGCGGCGACAGCCTGCTCCAGGAGGTGACGGCCCGGCTGCGCGGCGTGCTGCGCGCGACGGACACGATCGCCCGGCTTGGTGGCGACGAGTTCGCGGTGCTCACGACCGACGCCAAGCATCCCGAGGACGTCATCGCTTCGGCGCGCAAGATCATAGCCTCGCTCGAAGGCCCCTTCGCCATCGCCGACCAGATGGTCGAGACCGGCGCGTCGATCGGGATTGCGATGTACCCGGTGCACGGCGACGATCCCGGCACGCTGCTGCGCCGGGCCGATGTTGCGATGTACGTCGCCAAGCGCTCAGGCGGCGGCTACGCGATGTACCAGCCTGAGCAGGAGGCGCAGACGCTGCGCCGCTCAGGACTTGCGGGCGAGTTGCGCCGATCCATCCCGCAGGGTGAGCTGGTCCTCCACTATCAACCGCAGGTCACGCTTGCGACCGGCGCCGTGCACACGGTCGAAGCGCTCGTCCGCTGGAACCATCCGCGCGATGGTCTAATGCCGCCGGACCGGTTCATACCGATGGCCGAGGAGACGGGAATCATCCATCCGCTGACCGCGTGGGTCATCGACTCGGCGCTCGAGCAGCTCTGCAAGTGGTTGAACGACGGGCTTGACGTGTCGGTGTCGCTGAACGTGTCCCCGCGCAACATCGAAGACCACTCGCTCGAGGAGATGGTCGCGCGGGCTCTGGGCAACTTTAAGGTCGAGCCAAATCGCCTGACGCTGGAGATCACCGAGGGCGTGGCGATGGCGGCCGCGGCGGCGAAGGCGCTGCACCGGCTGCACGAGATCGGCGTGCGGCTGGCGCTCGACGACTTCGGTACCGGCTACTCGTCACTCCTTTATCTGATGCGGCTGCCGGTCAATGAGATCAAGATCGACCGCTCGTTCGTCTCGGCGCTGGCCACCGACCCCGACTCGGGCGCCATCGTGCGCTCGGCCGTCGGCCTCGGACACAACCTCGGCCTGCGGGTCGTGGCTGAGGGCCTGCAGGACCGGATGGCGGAAGCGGTGCTGGTCGAGGCGGGATGCGACGCGGCGCAGGGCTTCCTGGTCGGCCGGCCAGTCGAGGCAGGCGAGATCACGGCTCTCCTGACGGGTCAATCAGGCCTGGCCCCGCAGGCTGACCAAGCTTCGCTCTGAGAGCGCTCGTTTTCGGCGCCGGCGGACAGCTCGGTCTCGAGCTCGTCGAACTCCTTGGAGCCGAATCCGCAGTCCCGCATGACCGGCTTTCGATTGTCGACGGGGAAGCGGTTGAGGCGCTGATTGCGGACCGCAAGCCGGACGTCGTCTTCAACTGCGCCGCGTACAACGCCGTGGATCGCGCCGAGCTGGAGCCCGCGCTTGCCCACGCGATCAACGCGGAAGGGCCGCGCCACGTCGCCGCCGCATGCAGGCGCCACGGTGCGATGCTCGTCCACTTTTCAACGAACTTTGTCTTCGACGGCAAGCACGAAGAGCCGTACGTAGAGGCCGACGAGCCGTCGCCCATCTCGGTCTACGGCCACTCCAAGCTCGAGGGCGAGCGGAGGGTGCTCGAGACCGGAGCGCACGTGCTGCTGGTCAGGACCGCGGCGGTCTTCGGCGGCCCACACAGCTTCCCCCAGCGCATCCTCGACCGGGCGCGGTCGGGCGAAAAGCTGCGGGTCGTGTCCGACCAGCGCGTCAACCCGACCTACGCCGAAGACCTTGCGGCGGCGGCGCTTCAGCTCGTCGAGGAGGGCGCGGCAGGCATCGTTCATGTCGTCGCCAGGGAGTGCACCGGCTGGGACGACTTCGCCCGGGCCGCGCTGGAAGAGTTCGAGGTTGCGGCGCCGGTCGAGTCCGTGACGAGCGCGGCCTATCCGTCGGCGGCTCGGCGCCCCCTCAACGGCTGCCTGGGAACGACCCGATTTCCACCGCTCCGGCCCTGGAGGGAGGCGCTTCACGAATGGGCCGCGGGTCTGAAGTAAGGGCTTCCATCAGCCCCTCCGGCCGTTCCGGCCACCTGCGGGACAAGCCCGTTAAGGACGCGCGAGACGCGCGCCGATTGATTGCCCCATAGATGGGGAGGACAAGAGCCTAAAAAAGGCTCGGGCCGGGCGATTTCTCGACACCGGCTCCGAGCTTGGCTGCGGGGGGTGAGGTTCTAACTAAGAATGAGGTCCTGGATTCCTTTCTGAAGGCCCGCGCGCGCATTCGCGCAGTGAAAAGTTTGGCACGAAATCTAAGGACGGGCCGATCGATCTTTGCATATTTTCAACGACGAAACGCCTGCGTCACTCGTGGAATCCCAAGCCCTTAAGTTGTGAAAGGGGACTCCCAAATGCTTAAGCTGCGTTGCTCCAGCAAACGTCTTGCACAGATTGATCAGTTCGAAGGATGTGGCAGCTCGTCTCGGCGTGAGCCAGGCGACTGTCTTGCGTGCGGTGGCACGAGGACTCCTGCATCCCGCGCTCGTCACCCCAGGGGGACATCGCCGGTTCAGCGAACGGGACGTCATCGCTTTTGCCGCCGGCCTCCAGGACGAGCCTGCCGGCGCGCGACTCATCTCCACCGGTGAGGCCGCCAGGCTGCTCGGGGTCAGCCAGCCAACCCTCAACCGCGCGGTTCGGAACGGGCGCCTCCGTCCCACGCTGACGACGCCGGGCGGGCATCGGCGCTTCGACAGTGCCGAGCTCAGCGCGGCGCTCTACCTGGAGAGCACCGCCTGATGGCGCAAGGAGAAGATCCCGGCAGGCTGATCGGGCCGCGCCCGGAGCGCGGCCACCTCGCCTGGAGCATCCTGCTCAACGGCGTCCTGGTTGGAGCCTTCGTCGTTGGCTTCATCCCGATCGTCGCCATCGTCCACGGATTCATCGACCTTGTGCAGCAGTCAAAGATCCGAAGTGGCTCCGACTGGGCCGCCTACGGCTTTGCCTTCACCGGGCTCCTCCTGGGCGCGATCTTCTTCGCCTATGCGATCAAGTACTACCTGAGCACTGTGATGGTGCTGCTGACCACGCTGGTCGGCGGCGGCCGGAATGGAAACGGAAACGGGTCCAAGGCGAACGGCAACGGGCTGAGCCGCATCAACGGAAACGGCAACGGCTATCACCTTGACCTCGGTTACCACCCCTTTGTCTCCGTGCATGTCGCCGCATACAACGAGAAGCGGGTCATCGAACGACTGCTGAACGCTCTGTCGCAGCTCGAGTATCCCGAGTACGAGGTGGTCGTCGTCGACGATTCGACTGACGAGTCGGTCCAGATCCTGCAGCAGTGGGTCGGCCGTCCTCGTTTCAAGATCCTCCACCGGACAAGCCGCTCGGGATACAAGGGCGGTGCGCTGCGCGAGGCGCTCAAGGTCATGGATTCACGAACCGAGTACGTCGTCGTGTTCGACGCCGACTCGGTTCCGTTCCCCGACTCGATCGAGCGTTTGATGCCGCTGTTCTACCGCGTCAGCGAAGGCACTTCGAGCAGGCGCTTCGAGGCGGCATTCGGACGAACCGATCCACCATCGGAGCCTGGACAGATCAAGCGCCGGCCCGAGGTCGCGGCGGTGCAGAGCTACCAGTGGCACGTGCTGAACAAGTCGGAGAGCTGGCTGACCGAAGCGGTGCGCGCCGAGTATGCCGGCAGCTACATGATCGAGCGTCCATTCCAGGACGCGGTCGGGTCGCTGAAGATGATCGCGGGCACGGCTTACATGATTCGCGCCGACGTCCTGCGCAACATCGGTTGGGGCACCAGCATCACCGAGGACTGGGAGCTGACACTCAAGCTCTACGCGCGCGGATACAAGGTGATCTACACGCCATGGGCTGAGACGCCTGCCGAATGCGTCAGCACCTTCGCGCGCCTTGCCCGTCAGCGGATGCGATGGGCGGAGGGGCACACGCACAACGTCCGCAAGTGGTTTCTTCCGATCCTGCGCTCGCCGCTGGTCACCCCGATCGAGAAGCTCGAGTTCCTCTACGACTCGACCTACTACCTGCAGGCTGGGTTGTTCGTGCTGGGCACGGTGAGCTGGGTCGTCTCTGAGGTCGTGTTCCGCACGCACGTGCCTGGATGGACCGCGCTTCTCGGGTGGTCGCTTCTCTTCTCGAACGTCTTCGCCCTTCCACTCATGAACCTGGGCGGGCTCATCCTGGAGGAGGCGCCGGCGCGTGACGTGCAAGGCGTTTTCGGAGCGCTGGCCCTGTCCTTTGCCCTGGTGCCGTTCCAGGGATGGGCCGCCTTCAAGGGGCTGATCAGCAAGGACGAAGGGCCGTGGTTCCGAACGCCGAAAACGGGCCGCGTCACCGACGAGGTCCACCACCTCCGGCGTCTCCACCTGCTGGGCCGTTGGCTGCGCGGGCGCCGCCCGGCGAGCTCGCGGTGGACGCCGCCCGCCGCGCCGTTGGCGGCCACGCCGCTGCGCCGCATGCGTCCGCATCGACGCTGGCTGGCGCTGTTGTTCAGCGGCCTTGCGATCGCGTCCGTGCGGGCGCCCATCGTCAAGGCGGCCGGCAACCCGCTCTACCTGCACGGAACTGGCACCGCACCGGCGTGTACCGCCGGCACTCTCGACCAGACCGTCGGCAGCAGGGCTCCGGCATGCGAGATCCAATCGGGCGCCGGCGTGACGACATGGTCGTTCAGCAACTTGCCGGCGCAGACGGTGGCCGCGGGCGTATGGAGCTTCAAGATGTACTGGACCGGTGGCACCGGCAACACCGCCGACACGGTGAGCGTCGCGGTCGGCGCGTCGGCGACGTCGAGCTGCGCCGCGTTCGTGGCGCTGATCCCAAACGTAGGCTCGACGTGGTCCGCCACCTACGGATCGAGCGGCGCCAACACGACCAGTCCCTTCACCTTCAACACCAGTGCCAGCCAGCTGCCGCTGGTGATCACACCGGGCGGGTCGCTGTGCGTCCAGGTGACGCTCACGCACAGCACGGGCGGCAAGCCCTCACTTGTCTACGACGGCCCCGCCGGTTCCGGAGACACGAACCTGATCGCGCCGAGCATCATCGTCCCCGAATCGCTGCTCGGCTTCCTTGGCTTCGCCGTGGTCATTCCGATCTTTGCGTCGCGCCTGATCAGGAGGCGTCGGTGAAAACGAACGACCGCGACAACATCAACCTCACGCTCATTGCGCTCACGTGCGCGATGCTCATGGTGCTCCCGCTCGTCACGACCTTCGACGACCTGCTCACATCGTGGGCGATGCAGCTGGGCGCGAACAATCCGCTACAGGGCATCGTGCCCGCCGAATCGCGGATGGTCGTGAGCCTCCTTGGCCTGGTCGGAATTCACGCCGCCGCGTCGGGCAGCCATCTGGTCGTGTGGGACGCCTCCGGCTCGATGCACACGCTGTTCATCTCCTGGAACTGCATCGGTTGGCAGAGCCTCATCCTGTTCGGAGTCAGCCTGGTTTCCGGGCTGCGCGGAACGCAGTCGCTGGAGTCGCGCCTTCAGGTGATCTGCATCGGCGTCGCCGGCACCATGCTGCTCAACCTCGTCCGGGTGGCCGCCGTGGCGGCGATCGCAGCGACGGTGGGCGTAACGCCGGCGATCCTGTTTCACGACTATGGCGGCACGATTCTCTTCGTCGCCTTTCTATTCGCCTTTTGGGCTTTCGCGCAGCGCTGGATTCTCGATTCGCCGCCGTCGTCTCAGCAAGAGATGACCGCGTGAACCGCTGGCTCCGGCTTGCACTGCAGACGGCCTTCGGGCTGGCCCTGCTGTGGCTGTGGCTGCGCACGGTCTCCCTGCCCGAGATCCTGAGCCACGCGCGCGTTCACAACTGGTGGGCAGTCGCTGTGATGCTGCTGCTCGCCCTGGTGACGAGCACGATCCGCGCGAGGCGCTGGCTGATATTGCTGCGACCGCTGGCTCCTGTAGGGATGGTGCGCGCATTCGCGATGAACGCCGGCGCGAGCCTGCTCAACTATGTCCTTCCCATTCGATCGGGCGACGCCGCTCGCTACTGGTGGCTGTGGCGCCGTCATCGCGTGCCGTCGGGCTCGGCGCTGGCCACGATCGTGATCGACAAGTCATGCGACCTCGCCGCGGTGGCGATCGTTCTCGGCGGGCTCGCGCTGGTCGCCTCGACCGGCGTCGTGAGCGCGCCGCGCGGCCTCTTCGGGGCGGCGGCCCTCGCCATCGTGCTGCTGGGCGGCGTGTTCGGCACCGCGATTCTCGGCCCGCGCATCGCCGGATCCGCCCGGTTCCGGCGGCGGCTCCCGCCTTCGGTCGCGGACGGCATGGCCGGCCAGGCCTTCGCCTTTCGTGCTGTGGCCAGGAGCGTGTGGACGCCGCCGGTCGTCGGGCGGCTCGCGGCCCTGACCGCGGTCGCTCTCGTGATCGACGCGTTCAACTTCAGCCTGCTGTTCTGGGCGCTCGGCGTCGAGGTGCCCACGCTGAAGGCGATGGCCGCCTACCCCGCGCTTCTGCTCGCCTTCGCCGTCCCCGCGGGACCCGGTTACGTCGGAAGCCTCGAGGTGGCGGGCTCGCTGGTGCTGGGCGGAGGCCTGGGCCTGGGCGCCTCGATCGCGGCGGGGGCGATCGTGCTCTACCACGCGATCACCGCCGGTTACTCGCTGGTGCTCGGCCTGCTGGGCCTTCTGCTCGTCGGCGGCAAGCGGCGCGCCAAGGCGGGAGGTCCTCGCCGGATCGCGGTGTTCCACTGCGGCTTCACGTACGCGGGTGGTGGCGAGCGCCTGGTGATCGAGGAGGTCCTTGGGCTTCGCCGCCGCGGCTATGAAGTCGAGTGCTACGCGCCGACCGTCGACGCCTCGCGCTGCTATCCCGACCTCATCGGAGAGGTGCGCGTCAAGACGTTCCTTCCGCAGCTGCCGCGCTGGTTCCCGTTCCGCGAAGCGATCCAGATGGCGGCGACGGCGCTGGTAATGCCGCTGTACGCGTGGCGATTCAGGGGCGTGGATGCGATCGTCGGCTGCAACCAACCGAGCGCATGGATCGCGTGGTGGGCGGCGCGCCTCATGGATGTGCCCTACGTCGTCTACCTCAATCAGCCGAACCGCCTTGTCTATCCGCGGAACATCGACCGGCAGACCGGATGGATCTCCAACGCCGATTACCGGCTGCTCGCCGCGATCGTCGTGCGCGCCACGCGATTTGTCGCGTGGGCGGACCGGCGCTCGATCCAGGAAGCAGACCTGCTCCTGGTCAACGGCAACTACATCGGCGACATCATCCGCAAGACGTACGCCAAAGAGGCGATTGATTGCCCGGCGGGATGCCACGTCGCAAGCTCCGGCTTCCCCCTGCCGGTCGATGCGCGTTTCAGTGGCGGCCTGACCATCAACGGTTATCCGATCCGCCGCCCTTACGTTCTCCTCACCAACCGGCATTACCCGCAAAAACGATTCGACCTGGCGATCAGGGCGATGGCCGACGTACGCAAGAAGCATCCCCGAGCGCAGCTCGTGATCCCGGGACCGGCCACCTCGCACACCGCGTCGCTGAAGGCGCTGGTGGCCAAGGTCGGGATGGATGATGCAGTCCTTTTCCTCGGGCCGATCGCCGAAGACGAGCTGCAGTCGCTCTACGAAGGCGCCGCGGTGTACGTCTACCCCGCGCCCGAGGAGGATTTCGGCATGGGCGTGATCGAATCGATGGCCAAGGGAGTGCCCGTGGTCGCATGGAACCAGGCCGGCCCGACCGTCACCGTCGCGCCCGGGACCGGGCACCTCGCCGAGCCGCTGGACGTGGCCGATTACGCCGCCGGCATCACCAGGCTGCTCGACCAGCCGCTCGAAAACCAGGCGACCGGCGTGCGCGCGTTCGAGTGGGCGCGTCGGTTCGATTGGGAGAGGCACATCGACGTCCTCGAGAAGGCTGTGCTGGACGTCGCCCGCGCGCACGAGCAAGTGGCACTGGAAGCGGCGACGGCTTGAGGTCAGCGCGAGCTCGGCTCGCAGTCCTCGACGGTTTGATCGTATCCGCTGCCGTCATCGGCGCGGGTTTCGCCTCCGGAGCGTTCGTCGGGACGGTGAAGGGCTATGACGGATGGGGCCACCTGACGAAGGTCGTGCTTGTCGTCGCGAAATTCCCGGCTATCGACTGGAACGCCGATTGGTACAACGGCTCGCCGTTCTTTCTCGGGGGATATCCGCCCCTCTTCTACCTTGCGGCGGCGGCGCTGAACGGGCTGGGGGTCGGCGCGATGTCCGCGATGAACGTGCTCATGGCCGTCAGCTATCTCGCGATGACGGTCAGCCTTTTCGGACTGGTCCGGGTCGCGACCGGCTCGAGACTGGGAGGCATGGTCGCGGCCGGCCTGGCCATGGCGACGCCGGCGTTCTGGACTCCCTACGTCCAGGGCGGACTGTACACACGCGTATTCGGGATGGGCTTCGCGTCACTTGCGATCTTTCTCGCTCTCGTCTACTTGCGCCGACCCACCTGGGCTCGCTATGTCGCCTGTGTCGCCGCGACCCTCGGTGCGCTCAGCAGCCACATAGTCCTGGCCGCGCTCGCCGTGACCACGGTGGCGCTCGTCCTGATGTTCACGCCGGATGGCGAAGGGCGCATCCGCTGGCCAAGGGTCGCGTTGGTGGCCCCGATGGTGCTCCTCGCGGCCTACTACTACCTGCCGCTTGCCTTCTCCTTTCAATCGGGCGCCCAGCAGACGGCGTCGTACCCTGCGCTCGACCTCGCCGGCCTGGCCCTGTCTCTCGTACCGGTCCTCCCGGCGACCGCGTTGCTCGTGCTGGCGCGGCTCCGGTCAAGGTCATCGCGAGCTGCGACGTCGGACAGGCTGATGGTGGTGCTAGGCGCTGTGTCAGCCCTGATGTTGCTCTACGCGCTGGCGCCTCTGCCGCGTGTGGCCGGGCTGCACAGCCCCGACATGCTGTTCTTCATCGTCTGGTTTGGCGCGGCGCTGGCCGGATTGGTCCTGGGCTCGATCAAGGTACCCACCACAGCGTGGCAACGGCAAGGCTCCGCCATCGCTGCGGTCGCGGCGACCGCGATCCTGGTGGCGATGGGAGTGCCGGCGGTCGCCTCGTCGGCGGTGCGTAACCCCGCCGACCCCCAGAACATCACGGCGGGGTGGCACCCCGTCGACGCGCCCGACGGATCGTTTCGAGTCGCGAGCCCTTCCGACAATCTCTCGGCCTGGTTCAACGGCGTGTACGACGTTCCGCAGACCCGCGGCTACGCCGCCATCCCTCAGATGCTGAACCCGGACTTTCTGTACTGGCTGGACACGACCGCCTGGAGCGCCGACGCGTCGGACGAGCAGCGGACGTTCCTCTTCGACTGGTACGCGGTGCGTTGGATCTACGTGCCGGCGCCGTACATGGCGTCGACGGCCGGGGTCCTGCCGCGCCTCCATGCCCGCCCGGATCTCTATGCGCCGGTGGGCCCTGGAAACGGCGGCACGACCCTGACCTTCGAGTACCTTCGCCCGAGTCCGATCGCGGCCGCCACCAACGCCCCGATAGTTCTTTTCATCGGCGACCCGTCCGACTATCGGCTCGTATTTCGCGACCTGTCCTACAGCGGCTTTGACAGCGAGCACGCGGTGCTCGTCGACGGTGGACCGTATGTCGACGACCTCACGGCGCAAGAGCTGTCGCGATTTGACGAGGTCGTGATCTACGGCGGGCGAGCCCACGACCAAGCTCGCGCGCTCGACCTCCTCACCCGATACGTGACCTCTGGTGGCGGCATGGTGCTCGACAAGGGGGGTTTGTCGCTGCCCGTGACAGCGACCAGGGCGGTCCAGGTCAGCAATGACTGGCAGTTCCGCGCGGAGAGCTCGCCGATCACGGATGGAATCGACTTTTCCGCCTTCGGGCCGCCGAGCTACAACGGCGGCCCATGGACCGTGTCGACTGCAACGGGCCTGAAGAGCTGGGTCCATCCGGTGCTTTGGTCGGGCAGCGATCCAGTCGTCGCCACCGGCCAGCTCGGGGCGGGCCGGGTTGTCTGGTCGGGTCTCAACCTCCCGTATCACGTCGACACTTTCCGCAACGCAGAGGAGTCGCGGTTCCTCACCTCGGCGATCGCGTGGGCCTCTCGCCACGGCTCCATGCCGGCCGCCGTATCGACTGCCCACCAGGCCGATCCCCAGCTGCTGGTCGTGTCGGTGCCTTCACCGGCGCGCGGGATCCTTTTCAAAGAGACCTACTTCGATCGCTGGCACGCATACGTCAACGGGGATGCGGCGACCATCTATCGGGCCGGCCCGGGATTCATGTACGTCATGCTGCCGCCGAGCACCGCATTTCCCGCCACGGTCACCTGGCGTTACGAGCGCTCGCTGGCGGACTGGTCGGGCATGGTCGTGTCAGGCGCGACGCTGATCGCGCTCATCGCCTGGCCGAGGTGGCAGGGGACGGTCCGCAGAAGGTTTGGCATCTGGTGGGACAGCCGGACCACGCGCTGGGCTGAGGACGAAACTAGTTGACCGACTCGGCCCAGGAGATTAGGTCGCGCAGCCCACGGTCGAAGGCGACCTCTGGTTCCCACCCCAGGTCGCGCCCGGCCTTGGTGATGTCGCTGACGTAGAACTTCTGGTCGCCTTCGCGCCAATCGGCAAAGGTGAACTGCGGTTTATGTCCGGTCAGCTCCCCGATCTGGTCGATCACCTCGAGCAGGTTGCGCTGGTTTTCCGGGCCCCCGCCGACGTTGTAGATCTCGCCTCGCGTGATGCCGATCTTGTCGATGGCGGTCGCGTACAGGGCGCTCAGGTCGCGGGCGTCGAGAAGGTCGCGGACCTGCGTCCCGTCGCCATAGATCGTCAGCGGCCGGTCTTTGAGGATCGAGTGGACGAAATGCGCGACCCAGCCCTGGTCTTC
>VBHJ01000211.1 GCA_005887685.1 Chloroflexota bacterium
TCGACTGGTACCGCGCGTTCTTCGGAGCCGGGGCTTGACCGCCTGCCGGTCCTGCGGTGCGACGCAGCTCGAAAAGGTGCTCTCGCTCGGCCGCACGCCGCTCGCCAACGCGCTGCTGAGGGCGGAGGACCTGGAGCTGCCCGAGCCCACCTTCCCCCTCGAGCTCGTGTTCTGTCCCGCGTGCGCACTGGTCCAGATCACCGAGACGGTGCCCCCGGAGCAGCTCTTCAGCCACTACCTCTATCTGTCCTCCTTCTCGGACACGATGGTCAAGCACTCGGAGGAGCTGGCGGCCCGGCTCGTGCGCGAGCGGCGCCTGGATCGCGACAGCCTCGTCATCGAGGTGGCCAGCAACGACGGGTACCTGCTCCAGTTCTACAAGCAGGCCGGGGTGCCGGTGCTCGGCATCGAGCCCGCAGCGAACGTGGCCGAGGTGGCGGAGTTGAAAGGCATCCCCACCCTCGTCCGCTTCTTCGGGCGCGAGCTGGCGGCGGAGCTGCGGTCAGGCGGCCGGCGCGCCGATGTCATCCACGCCAACAACGTGCTCGCCCACGTGGCCGACCTCAACGGGTTCGTCGCCGGGCTGGCTCTGACGCTGAAGGACGGCGGAGTCGCCGTGATCGAGGCGCCCCACGTCAAGCCCATGATCGAGCGGCTGGAGTTCGACACCATCTACCACGAGCACCTCTGCTACTACTCGCTGACCGCTCTGCAGCCGCTGTTCAAGCGCCACGGGCTCGAGATCGTCGACGTGTTCGAGATCCCGCTCCACGGCGGGTCGCTGCAGGTCCACGCATCGCTTGGGGGCAGCCCCTCGGACCGCGTGGTCCGGCTGCTCCAAGACGAGCGCGAGGCGGGCGTCGGCGAGCTCGAGTTCTACCGCGATTTCGGCGACAAGGTGCTGCGCCTGCGCAAGAGCCTGGTCGCCACGCTCGAGGACTTGAAGTCGTCCGGCAGCAGGATCGCCGCCTACGGCGCGTCGGCCAAGGGCGCGACGCTGCTCAACTACTGCCACATCGGGCGAGAGACGATCGAGTTCGTGGCCGACCGCTCGACCGTGAAGCAGGGCCTGTACACGCCCGGCGCTCACCTGCCGATCAAATCGCCCGAGTCGCTGCTCACGGAACGGCCTGACCACGTGCTGCTGCTGACCTGGAACTTCGCCGACGAGATCCTGCAGCAGCAGGCGGCCTACCGCGAGCAGGGCGGCAAGTTCATCATCCCGGTCCCGGAGCCGGTGATGGCATGAGCGAGAAGACGATCGAGGGCGTGAAGGTAGTGCCCCTGCGGCGGATTCCCGACGAGCGCGGGACGATCTTCCACATGCTGAAAGCGACCGACCCGCACTTCTCCAGGTTCGGCGAGGTCTACTTCT
>VBHJ01000212.1 GCA_005887685.1 Chloroflexota bacterium
ACGTGGTGCGGAATCTGGTCGCCTCACACACGGACGTCGCGATCCTCGTCCGCCCGGGCGCCTCGCGTCCCCGGCTGGAAGGAATCATCGACCGCGTTCAGATTCTCGAGGGCGACCTGGCCGATGGCGGCTCCGTCGCGCGGATGCTCGAGCGCGTCAGGCCTGAGGCGTGCATCCACGCGGCCTGGTACGCCGAGCCTGGCAAGTACCTGGACTCGCCGCACAACCTCGACTCGCTGCGCTCGAGCCTCGACCTGATGGAGAGCCTGGCGGAGG
>VBHJ01000208.1:0-546 GCA_005887685.1 Chloroflexota bacterium
TAGGGTGTTTCTCTTGGCCCGGCCGTTGCCGACGCAGCGGCCGGGCCGCCATCGCTGATCCTCCGCCTGCAGCCGATTCAGGCTCGCCCCCCCCGAATCAGCGGTAACCCCGCCTGACTCCGAGGTTATTCGAAGGTCCTCAGCTTGACACGTCCCCTGGAGGCGTCTACCGTCTCAACGAAGTATCTCGCCCAACATTCCGGCTCGCGAGAAGTTCGCCTGTCCGGGCCGTTTGACGGGAACGCGGGTGTCCCTCCCACGAAGCAGCTCGAAGTGCGCGGATGGAGGAGGAGGCTATGTGACACCGAAGGAAGCGTTCGCGACCTTCCCACGCCCAGAGCGGGAAAGACAGGTCATGGCGGCCTGGGAGCGATTCCTGCTCGGACGTGAGGTGCCCACGGACATCGTACGGGACGTGATCGAGGGGTCCTGGCAGCGCTGCCAGTCCTCTGGAGTCGCCCCGGGACGTTCGCAGGCTGCCGTGCCGCTCTCGGACGGGGATTTGCACACCCTTCAGGTGAACCATCGGGACCTCCTCGAGGCGAG
>VBHJ01000208.1:604-1203 GCA_005887685.1 Chloroflexota bacterium
GAAGCGGCCAAGGTCATCCGGCTCGAAACCGGCGCGACCTGGGCCGAGCTCGACTGCGGCACCAACGCCATCGGTACCGCGCTGTCCATCCAGGGACCGGTGCAAGTTCACGGCGCCGAACACTTCTGTTCGGGAATCAAGCCGTGGACCTGCTCAGCGACGGTGATACGCGATCCCGTCGATGGCGGGGTTCTCGGGGTGCTGGACGTCTCCGGACAGCGAGATTCGTTCAGCCGTCATGTCTTGTCACTCGCCGTGATCGCTGCGGGTCGTATCGAGGGAGAGCTGGCGAGGCGCGAGACGGAGCTGCGGCACCGCCTCCTGCAGGCAGGCCTTTCACGGAACACCACCGGTGGTTTGATCGTCTTCGACCGCAAGGGCCGTCTCGTCGAGGTCGACGCTCACGCCGGCCGCTCGTTGAGAGCGATGGGCGTCCCGTTCGAAGCAACGCCGGGCGGGAAAGTCGACGCCCTGGCCACAGGTCGGATGGGGCACGCTGCCAGCGCGCGGTTGCCAGAATGGCTGCGTGCGGAGTGGGTGGAGCCCGTCGTGCGCAACGGAGAGCGGTTGGGCACAATGGTCGTCCTTCCGGAGCCGCT
>VBHJ01000208.1:1242-4471 GCA_005887685.1 Chloroflexota bacterium
GTGGGGGGCGGCACAGACCAGATCGTGGGCACCAGTCCGCTCCTGCGACAGGTTCAGGAGAAGGCCAAGCTGCTGGCGGAGGTGGATGTTCCGGTCCTGCTCCTTGGAGAGACTGGTGTCGGCAAGGAAAGGTTCGCTCGGCTCATCCATGAGTCGGGGCGCCGCAAAGCCGGCCCTTTCGTGGCGCTGAACTGCGGCGGGCTGCCACGAGACCTCCTGTCGAGCGAGCTCTTCGGCTATGTCGAGGGGGCTTTCACCGGCGCCCGGCGCTCCGGCATGATCGGCAAGATCGAAGCCGCGAGCGGCGGGACCCTATTTCTCGACGAGATCGGCGAGATGCCGCTGGAGCTGCAGCCGTACTTGTTGCGCGTTCTCGAAGGTGGGGAGATCTATCCCCTGGGGGATGCCAAGCCGCGAAAGGTCGAGTTCAGGCTGGTCGCCGCGACCAACAAGGATCTGCGGGAAGAAGTCAACGCGCGACGCTTCCGCATGGACCTGTTCTACCGAGTGTCAGTCACCTCGTTGCGCATCCCGGCGCTGCGTGATCATTCGGAGGATGTGCCGAGCCTCGTCGAGTATTTCAGCCGTGGGGCTTCGCAGCACCACGGGGTGCCCCTGAAGCGCTTCGAGCCTGACGCGCTCTCCGCCCTGCAGAGACACGCCTGGCCGGGCAACGTCAGGGAGCTGCGCAACGTCGTCGAGGGAGCTGTCTTGATGGCGACCGGAGAATCCGTGACGCTCGCCGATCTTTCCGCGGATATCACGTCTCCGCTAGCGCACAACCCGGCCGGCGCGCCTCTCGCCCCACCCATCGCCGATCTGGAAGCGGTCGAGCGCGACGCCATCAGCGCGGCCATCCTCGCGTGTCACGGCAATCTGACCCTGGCCGCGAAGCAGCTCCGAATTTCCAAGAGTACCCTCTACCTGAAGGTCAAGAGGTACGGCCTCGAGAAGCTGATCCCCGACGCTCGGTCTGGCGCTCGCTAGGCTACCCGCGCGAGCGCTGCTCCGCCGTCCGAATCCCGGTCGCGTCCGATTCTCGGACGCGTGGGCGCGGAGGTCGTGAGGTTCTCTCCGTCCGAGAAACCAAGCACTTGGCCATCTCCGTGTGTTCGCCGGCGTCAGGCATGTTCGTTGCTCTGGAACGCACTCGACATGTCCGGTTCAACACCAAGCCCGGTCGGCACGGGTCATGCGGGGGAGGAAATCATGGATGCTCAGAGGATCGTCGGGGCAGGGGAAATCGCGGAGCAGGTCGCCCGCCTTCCCGGATGCAGGGTTCGACGAGTGACCGACTATGTCCAACAGAACCTCGACAAAGCGCTCACGATCTCCGATCTGGCTGCTGTGGTCTACATGAGCCCGTATCACTTCGCGCGACTCTTCAAGGGGAGCACAGGCGTGCCGCCCCATCGATTCGTGGCTCGGCAGCGGATCGCGAGTGCCGTTGCGCTGCTGGGGACGCAGGAGCATTCGATCACCGAGATCTCACACAGGGTGGGGTTTCGGACCGTGAGCCACTTCACGACGGTATTCCGCCGGGTGACGGGGACGACGCCGGGAGCGTTCCGGGCGACGGCCTTGCAGGACAAGCGGCCCGGCCGGGGAGGGTCAGATGACTTGCCCTGATTTCAACATGGAGCTGGCCTATCTCGTGAATGACGAGGCCGAGACGGCCTCAGCCTTTCCGCGAAGGGCAAGCGATCCGGACGCGGCTCTCGTGGAGCAGCTGCGCCGACGGGATACCGAAGCCACGGAGACCCTCGTCAGCACGTACGGCGATCGAGCCTACCGCCTCGCCATCCGCATCACGGGCACTGCGTCGGACGCGGAGGAAGTCGTGCAGGACGCCCTGTGGGCCGTCACCCGCAAGATCGATACGTTCCGGGGAGAGGCCGCATTCGGCTCCTGGGTCTATCGGATCACCGCCAATGCGGCCTATCAGAAGCTTCGCGGCAGGCGGAGCAGGGCGAGGGAGCTGTCGTGGGAAAGTCTCTCGCCACCGTTGGGTCAGGACGGCCCGCACGTGGAGCCCGCGGTCGACTGGTCGCCGAGGCTGGAAGACCCCGCGCTCCAGTCCGAGCTGCACTCCATCCTGAGCGGCGCCATCGACGAGCTGCCGACGAACTTCCGCACGGCCCTGGTCTTGCGCGACGTCGAAGGGCTCTCCAACTCCGAGATCGCCGAGACACTCCACGTCACGGTCGGCACGATCAAGTCGCGCGTGCATCGAGCCCGACTCTCTCTTCGCAGACGGCTCGCCGACTACATGGGCGCGAATCCTCAGGTACTTCAAGCGTAGGGCGCCGATCGGACGACCGGACCTGCGCAAGTTTTTGTAAGCCGTTGGATGCAACCGATGCGGGCGATCCCCCATCGTAACGGAGAGATAGCCCGCGACCGAAGCGGGCTGTGTGGAGAGGGAGGAAGCGCATGAGGAGAGGCTGGAAGGTCGTCGCCGCCGGGACAGGTCTCCTGATTCTCGGCACAACTCGATGGACGGCTGTTGATGCTGGACGACACGGTCGAATTTTTCAACCTGGTGCTCGGGGCGCGTTTGACACCCCAGGAGAAGAAGGACCTGGTCGCGTTCCTACGCGCCCTCTGAGAGGCCGCCTGTGCTGCTTTTAGAGCACCCTGAGTGGGTTCTGTTTGCCTGGGTTCTCGGCAACCAGGGCGGCCTCCCGGTACCGGTCGTCCCCGCTCTGCTCGGCGCCGGCGCGTTGGCCGGGAGTGGGCACCTGAGCCTGAGCGGGGTCGTTGTCGTCGCCGTGAGCGCGTCGCTGGGCGCTGACCTGGCATGGTACGGCCTGGGCCGATGGCGTGGGGCGGGGGTTCTGAGGGCGCTCGCGCGGCTTTCGCCGGGCGCTGGCAGCCTGGTCCACCGTGCCCGCCATCTCTTCATGGCTCATGCCGGAGCATTTCAGCTGGGCGCCCGGTTCCTGCCGGAGCTGAACGCGATATCGGCCGGGCTGGCGGGTGCCACGAAGTTGAGCATGGTCCGGTTTGGCTTCTACGGACTCGTGAGCGCTCTGATGTGGGCCGTGGGATGGATCGGCCTCGGATACGTGCTGAGCAGCGCCGTCACGGAGACGGCGGCTCGCCTTGGCGTGCGACTGATCGTCTTCTTCCTCGCGCCCTTTGCCCTCTTCCTTCTCTTTCACCGCGCCCGTCGCCATCGCGTGATTCGCCTATTCCGGCGGGCTCGGACGAGCCCTGATGTTCTCTC
>VBHJ01000169.1 GCA_005887685.1 Chloroflexota bacterium
ACCATCGCCCAGGCGAATGACACCTGCGGCAACCTGATCCAGATCACTCAGCTGGACCGCGTACGCAGCGAAGCGGGACGCAGGTAAGCCGGTCGAAGTCAGGCCGGCGCAGCACTTGAGCTGACGTCAGCGGGTCGCGCCTCGGACGGCGCGACCCCGCGGCCCCCCCTTCGTCCTCCCCCATCCGTCAGGCGCTGTCCGCATGGAAGCCGGGATGTCGAGATTCGTCATTCATATAGGAGGCCAACTTTGGAGGCGCACTCCAGCACATTCCGAATCTGAGGAGATCACATGAGCAAGACGCATCTCGCCCCGTACATCAACTTCCAGGGCAGCGCCCGCGACGCTATGGAGCATTACCACCGGATTCTCGGCGGTAAGCTCGAGCTGTTCTCATCGGACGAAAGCGGCAGGCCCAAGCCGGCCGGCCCTGGCGAAGGCATCATGTACGCGCGACTCGAAGCGGACGGCATCCTGATCATCGCCTCGGACGGGAACCCCAAGTACCCCGCGAAGGTTGGTGACCACATCGGCCTCTCCATCGGTACTCCATCGGTAGCACGGACCGTGACCGGCTGACGACCGTGTTCAATGCGCTGGCCGACGGCGGCCACGTGGGAATGCCGCTAACCGACCAGCCCTGGGGGACGGCCGGCTGGCTGACCGACCGCTTCGGCATCAACTGGAATGTTGATATCGAGAAGGAGTAGCAGGGCCCCTGCGTGAGAGGTTCTGGGTTAGAGCACTTCTGCGATCAACGAGGCTGCCCTCGCCGCAGCTCCTGACTCGACCCCGACGAAGTCGACCGGGCCGGACAGCAAAGACTCGATCTCCAGCGCCAGGTTTTCCGGCGTGGCCGCTTGGAAGTCCATGCGCCGGCCTGCGTGGTATCGCTGGAGCCGGTGGTGGACGTGGAAGTTCTGCTCACAGTGATCGATGAGCGGGAAGTAGATGAAGGGGCGGCGGGCCGCCACCAGCTCCATCGTCGTGCTGAGCCCGCCCTGCGCCAGGGCGATGTCGCAGGCCGCAAGGTGCAGGTTCAGGTCGGACACGAACGAGCGCACCTCGACGCCGTCGACGGCCGGGAGGGTGCTCGGATCGATTCGCGGACCGGCGACGGCGATCATCCGCAGGTCCGGCACGCGGCTCTTCACCGCAGGAAAGGCGCGCATGACCCTGTCCAGCAGCGCGGTGCCGACCCCGGAGCCGCCGACCGAAGCGATGCAGACGACTTCATCATCGCGGTAGCCGAGCCGGCGACGCAGCTCGCGCCGGTCTCCCAGCTGCCCGCTCTCCAGGCCGAGGATGTAGCCGCCGCTGAAGTCGTAGTGACGTTCGGTCCAGTCCCGGATCTGTGGCATGCCCGGACCGAACGCATCCGGGACGATGTCGTCCGGCCGTCCGATGAAGATCGCGCGGTCGCGGATGCGAGGCAAGCGCTCGATGTGGCCGATCATCTCCGCGTTGTAGTCGGCGCAAAGAAACGCGTCGCGCTCGCCGAGGTTGGGCATTGGGAGCCAGCCGACGAAGTCGGTCAGCCACACGTAGGCTGCCCGTTTGAGCTCGGGGTTCTCGTGCAGGTAGTAGTCCAGCTCCCACGCCTCGTCACCGATCCACAGGTCGTAGTCACACTGGCGCACCGCGTCGAGAAAAACCATGAAGTTGGACAGGAGGATCTCGTCCATGCGGCGCCAGGCCCCGAACACGTGCAGGCGGTGGGGCCCTGACTCCATCTCGATGTGCTTGGATTCGAGGGCGAGGTCCTTGCTGTTGGGATGGATCTTCTCGCCGTGCGCCGCGAGGACGCGCGTGACCGGGTCCTGGGCGAGCCACTCGATCTCGAGACCGGGGACCTGCTTGCGGAGCTCATTCGCGATGGCCACGTCACGCCGCGCGTGGCCGAGGCCGATCGGCGAGGACACGTAGAGCGCGCGTCGCGGCCGGCGCATGGAGCGCCGCCGCGAAACCAGCGGTGCTGCGGGCAGGAGGAAGTCGGCGATGGCGAGATTGACGGCGACCGGGTCACGCGCGTGAGGGGCGTGGCCCGAGCCCTCCATCGTGAGGAGCCGTCCTCCGGTTATCTCCGCCAGCGCGGCCCCGTTCGCGTGGAGCACGATCTCGTCGTCGTCACCGTGGATCACGAGCACCGGGCAAGTGACGTGCTTGGCTTGCTCGATGGTGTGCTTGTCGTCCCAGATGTCGGCTCGTTCGGTGGCGACCAGCACCTCGGGTGTGGTGTCGAGCCCCCAACCGACCATGTCCTCGATCTGCTTGGTCGAGTGCGGTTCGGGAAACATGCAGCCGAAGAAGAACTCGAGGAAGCCCCGGTAGTCCTTGAGCCAGTAGTTGGCGTTGTACTTCTGCCAGCCGTCGTATTCGTCGTGTACGTCGTCGAACACCACTGACGCCGCGTCCTTGAACGGCTTCCAGGCCAGGCGGACCGCGGGCCCGATGAAAACCGCGCCGCTGACGCGCTCCGGATGTTGCGCCGCGAGCATCAACGCCCACCGCGCCCCCGACGACAGGGAGACCAGCCCCGCCTTCTGTGTCCCCGTGTCGTCCATCACCGTCAGGGCGTCCGCCGTGTATTCCTGGTCGGCGTATGCCTGAGGCTCAAGCGGACGGTCGGACAGGCCGTTGCCGCGGCCGTCCATGACCAGCACCCGACAGTGCAGTGCGAGGTAGGCGATCTGGAACTTCCAGTGACGGGAGTGCGTGATCGACCACGTCGGCATGAGGAACACGGTGCGGTCGCCCTCGCCGTACACCTCCCAGTGCAGGCGCACCCCACCGCGCGTCGTGTAGCCATCCCGGGCCGGCTGAATCGCTCTCATGGCAATCGGACCTCTTAGTTTGGGAACGGCGGGCGGTGATGCAACCGCCCGCCGCGTGAGACTGGCCGGCTAGGGCCGGACTTCGTAGACCACGTTGAACGGCGTCTCGTTGATGCGGCGGAAGCGGGTGAATCCGGCGGCCGTCACTACGTCGCGGATCTTGCTCTCTCCCGCCTGGGCGCCGAGCGCGAGCCCGACCTCCTGCGACAGGGAGTTGGGGACGCACAGGAAAGTGGAGAACGCGTAGTACGCGCGCCCGACCGGGTTCAGGTTCTGCTCGACTTTGTCACCGGCGATGGGCTCGACGATGAGCCAGGTCCCGTCCGCGGCCAGGGCCTGCTTGACGTGCTTGGCCACTCCGACCGGGTCACCCATGTCGTGCAGCGAGTCGAAGACGGCGACGAGGTCGTAGTCGGTCCCGGGGAAGGACGACGCCGAGGCGACGTCGAAGTGTAGCCGCTCGCTCAGGCCCGCTTCCTTGGCCTTCTTGCGGGCCAGCTCGATCGATTCCTTGTGATAGTCGAAGCCGGACACCTTCGACCGCGGATAGGCCTCGGCCATGAGCCGCGAGGATGCGCCCAGTCCGCAGCCAACGTCCGCGATCCGCGCGCCGACGCGGACCTTCTCTTCCACGCCGTCGAGCGCCGGGATCCAGGTCGAGACGAGGTTGGCGTTGTAGCCGGGACGGAAGAACCGCTCGCAGCCGGTCGGGACGCCTGCGTCGTGCTGGTGCCAGCCGAAGCCGGCCCCGGTGCGGAAGCTGTTCTCGATCTGCGGCTCCGCCTTGAGCGTCGCGGTCGCGAGCTCGAACGCACCGCACACGAACGCGGGGCTGTTCTCGTCCGCCAGCGCCATCGCCTGCTCGGCGGGGAGCTCGTACGTCTGCGTGGCCGGGTCGTACGTCACGTAGCCGCCGGCGGCCTGGGCGTTGAGCCACTCGCGGACGTAGCGCTCGGCCGTGCCGGTCTTCTCCGCCAGGTCGCCCGACGAGGTCGGGCCCGCGCCGGCCATCGCCCGGTAGAGCCCCAATCGGTCACCGGCCACAATGAGCCCCGCGTTCACGGTCGCGCCGAGCTCCCCGATGACCTGCCCGAGAAACGCCATCAGCTTGTCTGTGTCGACGGCTTGAGTCTGTACTGCCATTTCGGCACCTCCAGGAATTGAGATGCCACGACCGTATGTCTGGCGCGGCGGGCATCGCATCAGGGGCCCCACCTAGTAGTTGGCGGGACAATTACGCGGTGCTCTTTGGCCGCGAAGGCGAGATGCGGGTGGTGGGCCAGGCGCTGGCGGCGGCGCGCGTGGGCAAGAGCGTCCGGCTCGTGGTTCGGGGTGAGCCCGGCATCGGCAAGTCGGCGTTGCTCCAGCAGGCGGTGGCCGAGGCGGGGCCCATGCGGCTGCTCTCTGCGCACGGCGTCGAATTCGAGGCCGACGTGCCTTTCGCCGGACTGCACGAGCTGCTCCGGCCGGCGCTTCCGCTCGTAGACAAGCTGCCGCCCATCCACGCCGCCGCGCTGCGCTCGTCGCTCGGCCTCGGCGAGCGCATCGAAGCCGACCGGCTGATCGTCGGCACCGCCGTGCTGGGACTCATCTCTGCCTACGCGGAGCCGGGACCGCTGCTGATTACCGTGGATGACGCGCACTGGGTGGACGCCGCCTCGGCCGAGGCGATCGCGTTTGCCGCGCGCCGGCTGGTGGCGGACCCGGTCGCCATCCTGGTCGCGGTGCGCGAGGGCCACGATTCGCCGTTCCTCACGGCGGGCTGGCCCGAGATCGAGTTGCGTGGGCTCGATCGGGACGCGGCCTCACACCTCCTCGAGCAGCTCGCTACTGTGCCCTCGACCGATTCACTCGACCGGCTGCTGCGCGCCACCGAAGGCAACCCGCTTGCGCTGGTAGAGCTGGCGCGGAGCGATCCGCAGCCGGCCGGCGCGCCGCACCTGGAGCTGCCGGTCGTGACGAGCGTGGAGCGCTCATACCTGCGCCGCGCCGACGGGCTCTCGAACGGTGCGCGCCAGGTCCTGCTCTTGATGGCAGCCTCAGGCGCTGTGGACTTCGGACTCGTCCGCCGCGCGGCGGCGGCGCTGGAGATCGGCGCTCCGGCGGTGGACGAGGCCGAGGCGGCAAGCTCGCTGGTCCACGTGGCCGGCGATCGCTCGGACTTCGTCCATCCCATAGCGCGCGCCGCGATCTACCACGCGGCGTCCCCGGCGCAGCGGCGCGCTGCGCATGGCGCTCTGGCCCGGGTGATGGTCGGTCCCGACGACCTCGACCGCCGCGCCTGGCACCTCGCGGCCGCCACGACAGGCTGGGACACCGAGGCAGCCGGCACGCTGGCGCAGGCCGCGCAGAGGGCTCGTGACAGCACGGCTTACAGCGCCGCGGCAACGGCGCTCGCCGAGTCGGCTCGCCTCACCGAGGATCCAGATCTTCGCTGCGAACGGTTCTACAGGGCCGCGGAGAACGCGTGGCTTGCCGGCGACGCTGGGCGCTCTCTCGAGCTCCTGGCGTCGGCGCGAAAGCTGACGACCGGGACCGAGGCGCTGGTCGATGTAGACAGCCTCGACGGACATATCGCCATGCGGCGCGGCTCGGTGGTCGAGGGCTACCGCAGGCTCACGGCCGCGGCGGCCGCGATCGAACCCCTGGATCGGCTGAAGGCGATCCGCATTCTGGCCGACGCAGCCCTGTCCACATTTGGTGCGGGGCACCCGGACGAGATGCTCGTCGCCGCCAGCAAGGCGCTGGAGCTGCTGAGAACGAGCGATCCGCCGGAGCCGGCGGTTTTCGCGCACGTCGCCTACGGTGCGCTGGCGATCCTCGCCGGCCACGGCTCCGACGGTGCGCGGCGGCTCCACGAGAGCGTTGCGCTGTTCCGCGCGGTTCCATCCGACAGCGTCGACCCTCTCCTCCTGATGTGCGCCGGGATAGCCGGGCTGTTTCTGCGCGAGGCGCAGGTAGGACGCGACCTTCTCGACCGCGCACTGAAGCAGGCGCGGGAGCGTGCGCCGACCGCCGCGCTGCCGATGGTCCTGTTCATGCTCGGCCGCGACGCCGCGGCCACCGACCGCTGGTCGCTGGCGCGCGCGCAGTACGAGGAATCGGAGAGGATCGCGCGCGAGACGACACAGCTCACGTGGGTGGCGGGCGCCGTGGCCGGCCTGGCCTGGCTGGACGCCCTGGAAGGTCGTGGCGAGGAATGCCGCAAGCACGCGGCCGAGGCGCGAACCGTCTCGGAGCAGTACGGCATGGGCCTGTACAAGGCGTGGTCGATGATCGCGCTGGGCCAGCTGGAGGTGGGCCTTGGTAACCCGCAGGCGGCGGTGACGCACTTGGTCGAGTGCACAGATTTCCTGAAGGAGCTCGCGATCGACGATCCCGACCTTTCGCCTGCGCCGGACATCGTCGACGCGATGGTCCACCTCGGGCGAATCCCCGAAGCCCAGGCCATCAGCAATGAGTACTCACAGCACGCTGAGGAGAAAGGACTGCCCTTTGCCCTCGCACGCGCCGCTCGAGCGCGCGCTCTGCTCGCGGACGACCGCGCATTCGCCGGAGAATTCGAGGCCGCGCTGCGCCACCACGAAAGCACGCCTGACGTTTTCGAGCAGGCGAGAACGCGCCTCTACTACGGCGAGAGGCTGCGCCGGACGCGCCGCCGCCTCGACGCCCGGAAGCAGCTGCGCGCCGCACTCAAATCTTTCGACCAGCTCGGCGCCGCGGCCTGGTCGGAGCGCGCGCTGGCAGAGCTCGAGGCTAGCGGGGAGACCTCGCGTGTTCGTGACGACCGCTACCGCCAGCAGCTGACACCGCAGGAGCTGCAGGTCGCACTCATCCTCGCCGAAGGCTCAACCACTCGGGAAGCCGCGGCCAGGCTGTACTTGAGCCCGAAGACGGTCGAGTATCACCTGCGTCACGTCTACGACAAGCTCGAGATCCGCACTCGCGGTGACCTTCGTGCGGCCCTGATCGACCAAACGCGGCCCCAAAGCTCGCGCAAGGCGCTGATGTTCAGCGACCTCGCCGGGTCCACGCCGCTGGTGGAGGCCATCGGCGATGCCGCATGGCACAACCTGAGCACCTGGCTCGACGGCGAGATGCGACGCGCTTTCCAGGAGCACAGGGGTCACGAGGTCGACCACGCCGGCGATGGCTTCTTCGTGGTGTTCGATTCCGCTCGCGACGCCACGGACTGCGCGATTGCCATCCAGCGCCGCCTCGACGCCCAGCGTCGGACACATGGATACGCGCCCGAGATCCGGATCGGCATCCACGTGGGCGATGTCAGCAGCTCCGAATCCTCGATTCGTGGCGCGGCGGTACACCGCGCGTCTCGACTGTGCGCCGCGGCACGGCCGGGAAGCATCCTCGTTTCGCGCGAGGCCTTGGAGGCGGGCGGCCTCAAGGCCACGGCCCTGCAGAAGTTCGAGCTGAAGGGGATCAGGGAGCCGGTCGAGGCGGCCGAGCTTAGATGGGAGGCGGCGTAGTTTCTCGCGGCGGTGCGTGCTTCCTCCAGCGGCCTGGGTTCAGCCGCCGGCGCCTTTCGCCTTTTGCAGCTCGGCGATCTGCGCTCGTGCCGCATCGATCAGCTCCGCGTTGGTGTTAGCCCGCCCAGCAAGCCCCCACCCGCCTTCGACCGCCTCGGTGAGCAGGACCCAGGTCCTCGCCGTAAGTGAGGGATCGCCGGCCGCAGCCGCGACCAGGTCGGTGAACTGGCGGACCACGGCAAGCTGCTTGTCTCGGTTGAGCGCGCCTGCATTGGTGAGTACCTGCACCCTGACGTAGTTGCCGTCTCCTTCGACGTTGGAGAGGGCGCCATCCGGCAGGTCGTGGATGAATGCCGCGGTGTTGTTGCGGAACATCGGGATGTCCGGGACCTGTTCGATCTTCATCAGCGTGGAAGCCAGGTCGCGCGCGAGGGCTTTTGGATTCGCGAACGTACCGCCTGAGGCATAGACGTCGATCATCGGCATGGTTTCTTCTCCTATTGCTTGACGGTAGCCACGTTCGCAGCGGCCTCGATCAACCGCACCACCTCGGCCGGATGGGACACCATCGCCAGGTGGCTGGAGGGCACCTCGATAATCGTCGCCCCCATGCGCTTGGCGAACATGCGCTCAGCATCGGGCGGGATCGCCTCGTCGTTGGTCGCGACGAGATACCACGACGGATGCGACTTCCAGGCGGGCACTCCCATCACGTCCTCAAAGGTGCTCATCGATAGTCCTTGCTGAACCGCGTACATGACCTTTGCGCGGCTCCTCTCGACGTCGGACGCAAAGTGCGTTACGAAGTCCTCCTCCGGCAGCCAGGCGAAAGCCTGCTCATCGACGATCAGATGGGCCAGCGCGGGCGTCGGAGGGCCTCCACTGAGCAGACCGCCAAGCGATTCGCCCTTGTCGAGAGCGAAGGCGGCGATGTAGACGAGCGCCACAACGTTTGGCGCATCCGTGCTCAGAGCGGTCATGATCTGCCCGCCGTAGGAGTGGCCGGCGACTATCGTTGGTCCCGTCTGGCGCCGCAGGACCTGGCGCAGGCGGGCGACGTCGGCAGCAAGCGAAGTCTCCGGGAACTGGGGCGCGGTGACGGTAAACCCTGACGTCTGCAACGTTCGGATCACATCGCTCCAGCTCGAACCATCCGCCCAGGCGCCGTGGACGAGTACAACGTTCGGTTTGTCACTCATGATGAAGATCGTCCGCGCGGAGCCGGCTGCTTCGCATGAGTCAACCGACTCGTTTCTTAATCGCCCACCCGGTCCGCAAACGCGTCTCGCAATTGGGCGCGCGCTGTGATCTCCAGCTTCGGAAATATTCGATACAGGTGGCCGCCAATGGTTCGCGTTGACAGGAAGAGGCGTTCTGCGATCTGACGATTCGACAAACCGTCGGCGGCGAGCTGAGCGATCTGCAGCTCCTGGGCCGTCAGGCGGTCGCGGAGATCGGGCGCACGCCGCCCAACCTTCTCTCCGGTAGCGCGCAGCTCCTGCCGCGCTCGCCTGCTCCAAGCGGCGGCGCCCAGCGCATCGAAGAGTGACACGCTCTCCCTCAGCGGCGACCGCGATTCGGCGCTGCGCCGTCGTCGTCGCAACCAGCGCCCGAGCGAAAACAATGTCCTGGCTCGAAGAAACGGATAGCCCGCCAAGTCCTGAGCGAGCGCCGCGATGAACAAGGGCTCCGCCTGATCTTCCGCGACGAGGAGTGGCCTCGCGCACGCCAGGTTGAGGCGGAGGATCGGTGGCCCTGAATGCATGGAGACAGCTTCGAGCTCCACGATCAGATCGGTGAGCCGGCCGGCCTGGCCGCTGCCGGCAGCGGCCTCGACGAGGTCCAGCAAGGCCGGCCAGCGCATGAAGCGGTGGAACGCCGAGTCGGTCTCGTCAAAAACGGGCCACAGGTGGTGGTACGCGTCATCGTGCCGTCCGTCGCCGATGGCCGCAGCGCCGCGGGCGAGATGCGCGGTCGCGAGCAGTGGTCCACCCTTCATGGCTAGCAGCGCCCGCTCTGGTTCAGCAAGAGAGGATTCGATGTCGGCCTCGGTTCCGCGCAACGCCGTCGCCAGAACGCCGACCAGCTCTGCGGTGAGCCCGTACTGAGGCTGTCGCGTGTCCCGCGCAAGGCTGGCCGCCTCGTGCGCTGCGGCGGCGGCCGCCGGCCATTCGCCGGCGTGGATCGCCGCCCATGCGTAGTGCACCAGAGCCTGCGTCAGAGGGACCAATCTCACCTGCTCACGGAGGCCGTCGATCGCGGAAGCCAGAAACCCCGCTCCAGTTGCGAAATCGCCGGCCTTCTCGGCGGCGATCCCCACGTACATGGCGGCGATCGGGTCGGTCATCTCGTGCACTCGCATGCGAGAGACTCGTTTTAGGATCGTTGGCCCTGTCTCTTCGGGATGGGCAAGACCGACGACCGCCAGCACGCGCGGGTCATCGTCCGTCAGCCCCATGGCCAGGGCGGCTTCGACGAGATACTCCCTGGTCCTCGTCTTCGTGCGCGTCCACCAGCACCGATGTGCAATCGGCACCAGTGAGCGCAACGCCATGTCAGCGTCGCCGCCGTCACGCAGCTGCTCGGCAATCGTGACGAAGGTCCTGGCGGCGCCGGACTCGAACCAGACACTGCCACTGGTGATTTGGCCGAACCAGTCAAGGCGGGCCTTGTCGCGTGCGCTGAGATCGAACGATGTCGCCTCATCGACCAGCCGGCGAGCGCTTTCGACGAGACCAAGCTCGTAGGCGATCTCCGCGGCGGCCACAAGACGCGCTCCCTTGCTTCGCGAGTCCGCAGTCAAGGCGGCCGCGCGCTCGTGGGCCGCACCCGCAACTGTTACCGCGCCACGAGCGGCGGCCAGGCGGGCGTGCTGTTCGAGCGCGGAAGCGATGCTCTCATCGGGTCCCTGGGCTGCCATCGCGCGATGCCAGAGCTGACGCTCCGGATTTGTGACCACCTCGGCGAGAGCCCTGTACATCTCACGAACTTGCTGGGCGGAGGCCGCCTGACGGACAGCCGAGCGGATCAGAGGGTGTCGGAAGCGCACCCCGTCGTCGGCGATCTCGACCAGGTCCGCGTCAACAGCGGGCTGGAGGGATTCAATGCTCGCTCGGCTGGATCGCGCGATCTCGTCCAGCGAGGCTCGGCTGTCGAGCGCCGCCGCGAGGAGTGCGGGTCGAGTGTCCGGGGCAAGGTCGCCAAGCCTGCTTGCGAACGCGCGACCGAGGCGGGCCGTCAAGTTCGTAGGCGGGGGCGAAAGCTGCTCACCCGATCGCCCCATACTCCGCGCGAGCTCGACGAGCGCCAGGGGGTTGCCGGACGATTCCGCGAGAACCCTCGCGCGCAAGACCGGATGCAGCTCCGGCGCCTTGCGATCCAGCAAATGTGCAGCCGCCGATGCGCTCAAGCGCTCGAGATCGAGGGTAGGCAGCCGAGCATCGTCGAGCGGTGCCGACTGCCCGCTCCTGATCGCCGCGACGAGCGCAACGTGCTCGACTTCCAGCCGGCGACCAATGAAAGCAATGACGCTCAAGGTCGACCGGTCAAGCCAGTGCGCGTCGTCGACGACGAGAACCACCGGTACGGAGTCAGCTACTTCGCAGATGAGCTGGAATGCGGCGACCGCAACGCGGAACGAATCAGGCTTGAGGTCGACGCCCAGGCCGAGTGCCGCCTCGAGGGTTTGCCGCTGCGACTCGGGCAGCTGCGCCAGCGCGCCGATGACCGGGCGCAGGAGTTGGTGCAGGCCCGCAAAGGCGAACTCAGCTTCTGATTCAACTCCGACGGTGATCAGCGCTCGGACACCCTGCGCTTCCGCTCGCCTGCGCACTCGTTGGAGCAGCGCCGACTTTCCGATACCGGCCTCGCCGCGGACCACGACCGCGCCCCCGCCGTCGCGAAGACGATCTACCAGCCCGTCCAGGACTGCGGACTCCTGCTCGCGCTCGATCAGCTCGGGGCCGGCGTCGACCAGGGGCGCCCCGCTCATCGGGCGAGTATGAGCGCTACAGGTTGTTCAGTTCAGTTGATGCCCCAGCTCACGATCCGGTCGGGCGTGATCCGCGCCCAAGGCTGATCTGACCAAACGCGAGTAGCGTCAGACTGCAGAACTGGCCTCCCGCCATGACGTTTCATGGTTTGTTTGATGTCACTGTGGTTGCGGCCTGCCGCCACGCTTCCAGTACCGGGTCCGGCCTGAAGACACTCGGAGTCCCACGGATCCGCCACTGCACGTTTCCACGGCTGATCCAGAGCGCCGGGTATAAGCCAAAAACCAAAGAACGTCGCTCTATCTTCACGTCGGTCGTACGACCTGCCAAGGCGACCCATCGCGGCTGCCCATCGAGAGAATCGATGCCAAGGACCAGGACGTGGGCAGCCGTGACTGACACAGCCAGGTCCCACCTCACAGAACCATTGGTGATGTGGGAATCCAACAAGCTGGTTTCGCCGGCCAACATGGCCTCGTGTGGACCAAGTAGGTAGGCAGTCGCGAGCGCCAGCTGCTCGAGCTTCCACGACCTATAGTCCCGCAACGCAGCCAGCCAGGGAAAAAGGAAGACGAGGGCCACATTGATGCTGGTATTCCAAAAACCCAACCAGGCGGCGCGCCTCATGAAGGTGCGGGCGCCCTTTAGTTTTCCCGACTTTTCGAACTCGGTCACCGGAAGCTGTGGCAGCACGATCTGAGATGTCGCAATCCAGGTTGTCCCGTCCCACCACCACTGCCCGCCATCAGAGAATTGGCCCACGTCGACCGCAGTATGCCCGGGAAATGCTCCTACCCGCTTTGTCAAGAACACGGCGCTCAAAGACGCCCGAACGACATGATCGAAATCCCCTGGAAAACGACCCGCGGTTGTGGTTACTCAGAACGCGCGAAGCTCGACCGAGCAAGAAATCCGGGTCGATCTCAGCGGGCTTGCCGAGCCGATCTCAGCTTCGGTTGAGACGGGCGCCTTGGACGATCAGTGCCTTCAGGGCGGACGCGTTGATGGCGTCACCCTCGTGGAAATCGATGGCACGTACCGTCTTGCTGTCCAAACGCGTGTTGAAGAGCCCTTTCGGATCCTTCAGCTGGGCCCCTTTTGGAAACGTCAGCCTAACGGCGTTCTTGAGGGCCTCGCCTATGCAGACGATGCCGTCGTGGGACCAAACGGGGACTCCCTCGGGGCGGGAGGGCTTCTTCCACTTCACCTCTTCGAGTACGCCCGGGTCGGCGTCCCTGATCAGAGCCCGCAGGTGGCTCAACCTCTCACCCCTCCAGCCGGCCATCCTGCGGACGATTTCATCTATCTGTTGGGACGCGGATGCGTCGCTCATGCCGACGCTTTGCTGCGGCTGCTTAGCACCCAACGGACCGAAGGGCTCAGTTCCTTGTCCTTGCGATGCGGGCAGCCAAGCCAGCAACAGGGCCGCCGCTTTCCCTCCAGCAGCTCGGATCGCACTCGCTCGATGTGTTGGCTCCTCGTTTCTGCTTTCTTCGGCCAGAGCACCCAGCAGATCCACTCATTGCGGGCGAGAGGGGTGAGGTCTTCCCACGCCGCCAGCGCCTTTGGGGTGGCAATCAA
>VBHJ01000207.1 GCA_005887685.1 Chloroflexota bacterium
TAACCTGTACCGGTTTCCTCCTGAAGCGTTGATCGCCGGCTCATCGCCGGTGGTCCGGCGGGAGAACCAGGATGGAGGGCTCCTGGTCCAGCTTTCACGAGACCCGTTCATCACGACGTTCGAGGCAAGGATGTTGGCCGCTGAGTCCAACATCAAGCCGAACTTCTAACCGCGAGCGTCTCTGTTCACGATCTCCAGTCTCACAGACCTTGGACCGCTAGCCGGCCCCACTTGCCAGACTCCCAACGGATACGGGGCTGCGTTGACCTGGGCGCGACGGCAGAGCGGCAGGGGAACGTAGGAGCCCGAAGGGGCTGCCTCTCGAAGGGCGGCTCATCCCCTTCGGGCGATTTGCCTGGCGCGGCTAGGGCGCCACTTAGGGCTAAAGGCCAATAGACCTTCGCCGGGCCCGAGCAGGACATCGAGCACATCGTCCTTACCGATGCCTCGCCGACCTGCTCCCCGAAAACTGCGCCACGGGGACAGTGAGCATTGGGCTTAGGATGCCCGCGGGGAGGGCCCCGCGATGCGTCGGAAACGGTTCACGGAAGAGCAGGTCATCGGGATCTTGAAAGAGGCGGAGGCGGGCGGCAAGACGACCGAGCTCTGCCGGCGGCACGGCATCAGTGAGCAGACGTTCTACCGGTGGAAAGCCAAGTACGGGGGCCTCGAGGTGAACGAGGCCCGCCGGCTCCGGCAGCTGGAACATGAGAATAGCCGGCTGAAGCGCTTGGTCGCGGATCTCACGCTGGATAACCAAGCGTTGAAGGAATTGGTCGGAAAAAAGGCCTAACAGGTTGCTGACAAAGTGGACGGCATCGCAGTTTTCTGGCTTCACTCGCCGCGAGGTGCCGTAGGCTGCGAGCAAGGAGGAGCCAGCCGATGATGGGACACGCCGATCCGCAGCGGACGCTGTTCTACCAGCTCTCGCTGGAAAGCTTCGTCCCGCCGGAGCATCCCCTGCGCGCCATTCGGCCGCTCATTGAGGATGCGGCGATCCGACGCGCCTGCCGGGCCCTGTACTCGCCCATCGGCCGGCCGTCGATCCCACCCGAGCAGGTGTTCCTGGCGCTGGTGGGCGGCTACCTGCTCGGGATCACCAGCGAGCGGAAGCTGGTCATGGAGCTGCAGTGCAACATGGCCCTGCGGTGGTTCGTCGGGCTCAATCTCGACCAGGACGCGTGGGACGCCTCGACGTTCAGTCAGAACCGGCGCCGGCGCTTCGACGAGTCGGGCCTCCTGGAACAGCTGTTCGACGACACGATCAAGCGAGCGATGACCGCGGGGCTGGTGAGCCGGCACATCAGCGTCGACGGGACGCTGGTGCACGCCAATGCGAGCTTCAAGAGCTTCGTGCCCATCGAGGTCGCGCTCGATCCGGCCGAGTACAAGCGGCGGCTGCGCGCCCAGGACCAGGCGGCGGAGGACGGGCCCCCCGATCGGGGCAATCGGGCCGTCGACTTCCGGGGGGAGAAGCGGGGCAACGCGACGCATCGGTCCGCGACGGATCCCGACTGCCGATTCGTGTCGAAGGGGACCTCGGGGAGCGGCGCCTACCCCGGCTACACCGTCAATGCGGTGATGGAGAACCGCCACCGCCTGCTGCTGGGGCTGGGCGTGGAGATCTTCCAGAGCAGCACGGCGGAGAAGACGGGGTGCCTGGCCTTGCTGGATCGGGCGAAACGGCGGCTGCATTTCACGCCCCGCACGCTCGGCGCCGACAAGGGGTTCTTCCACGAGAACTTCCTCGAGGCGCTGTTCGTGCGCGGCATCGAGCCCCACGTCGCGACGGACACGCGCGGCAGCGCCGAGGCGCATGCCCGCGTGCGCATGCGAGCGCGCGGACGCGGCTACCAGTTGTCCCAACGGTGCCGGAAGTTGATCGAGGAACTCTTCGGTGAGGGCAAGGACTGGCACGGGCTGCGGCGCTTCCGTCGGCGCCGTCTGCGGCGCGTCCGGCAAGAGACGCTGCTGATCGGCTGGGTCTTGAACCTCAAGCGCTTGGCGAAGCTCCTCGTCCCCGAGGCGCAGCCGGCATGAGCCCGGCGCGGCGCGGCGGCGCTTCGACCGATCACGACGCCTCAGGGCAACAGGAGAAGGGAGCCCCACGGTGACCGCACTCCTGTTGCTCGAAAAGTGGCCTCTCTTCATGTCTTTGT
>VBHJ01000227.1 GCA_005887685.1 Chloroflexota bacterium
CGCCTAACGGATCGCGCTTAAGCTGCGGGCGCAAAGCTCGTCGGCGCACCGCTCGCTTGCATGGTTACCGCCAGTCATCGGGCGCACAAATGGAAGGCTAGCGCTTGTTAGGCCGCGCGTTGCCGCCCCGCCCCTTTCTTGGTCTGAGCTTGAGAACGGAATAATGGAGACAAACAACCCCATCTGAATAACGCCGACATGAACGTAACTGTAGGGGCACGTCGAGACGCCGCGCTGCGATCAGGGGGATGCCCTCGCCGATAAGGGTTGGTATCACATGGATGATGAAATCGTCGATCTCGTTCTCATCGAGAAAGGATGCGATGAGCCCCGCCCCACCCATCATCCAGATATCCTTCCCGGGCGTCGCGCGCAGGCGCCTCGCAAATGCCGGAATCGCCTCTGTGACGAACTCGACGGGCGGCGCCGCCGATGACGGTGGATGATGTGAGAAGATGTAGTTCTTGACCTTTGGGTCGAATGCGGCGCCCTTGATTCCTTGTTTCTGGAACTCGAGCGCGACGTCGTAGGTCTTGCGTCCCCAGAGAATCGTATCGATGGAACGGTAGAACGCACGGATGCCATAATCGCCGGCGGCACGGGGACGGTTCAGCCAGTCGACGTTGCCATCGGGGCGAGCAATGTAGCCGTCTGCGCTGGTCGCGATATAGACTATGATCTTGCGCATGACGCTCTTCGTAGCGCGGCCCTTGTTAGGCGGCACTTTCAGCGCGTCCGCGGCGCTCATGAGCGCAAGACGCTGCGCAACCGGGACAAGAACCCATCGGGGTCCGCAGGGCTGAGTAGGAGACTGTAGCCGGCCGTTGTAGGAATGTAGACCGCCCGTGAGCGGTCAGTCAGATACAGCAGGGCCTTCTCCCCGTTGCGCAGACGGAACCAGCCAGCCTGATAGCCGGGGAGTCCAGTTCCCATGCGGCGCCACCTGGGCCGTAGCTCTTCGTCGCGCCCGAGATCGACGCGGCGGGCCAGGTCTACACGCAGCTGCGACTTAGGCACTAACCGCCCGTATAGATCGCCGTCGAGACGCAAGCCGTCGGCCCGAATTTCGAAGCGCGACGCCTGAGCACCCCGAACAGATGTAACCAAGACCGCGATCGCGCCGAGGAGGATGACGACGACCGGAATGAGAAACCAAAGGTAGCGGCTTTCGGCCGGTGCGATCGGGAAGACGTTCATGGAAGATCCCAAGAGCTGAGGGAGTGCCGCCTAACGGATCGCGCTCAAGCTGCGGTGCGACCCGCCCGCCGGCGCGAACGGACTCTAGGAGGTCACGATAACATTGCCAGAAGCTAGGTGCGGCGTAGTGATTCAACGCTTCCGAGAACGACCGGCGCGATGGTCCGCCAGCGCAGCGTCTGCTAGCACGTCCAGCTTACCGGCCTCGCATCCGCCTCCAGTTGCTGGTCCCACAAGGCAGCGTCGAACGCCGCAAACCACTCCCGGAAGGCGGCAAGCTCCTTGGCCGATAGGCTGCGGATGTCGCGCTCCAGCTTCTGGACTTTGGTCATAGGCTGGAGTATAAGCGAAGGGCCGATCGTTCGGCTAACGGATCGCGCTTAAGCTGCGGGCGACCCCCTGGCCAGCGCAACTGGTAGTGGACGAAGTCCCGTGCCCGTCAGGGCACGACACAACGGCTTCCTTAGAGCGAGAGCGCCCGCCAGCTTCAAGCGCTTGTTAGACGGCTCGTTCGAGATGTCTCTCATTGCTTTCCGCGGCAGTCGCCGTTGACGAAGAGTTCCTTGATGCGCGCATTCGGGTCGAGCGCCTGCAAGGGGGCGCGCTCGTAGTCCCGCCGAAAGAACGCAATGGCACTGGCATCATCCACAAGAAACGGGATGCTGTCTCCGGCGGTGATGACAAGGAAACCTTCAGGGTACCCGAACTGGAGCTTCTCTCCCTTCGCTACAAGCGCACTGACCAAGGTGCCCACTGCGTAGCCGCGAGGTGTGTGGTAGGCGGGACTGTTGGTACTGATTCGCCACACGTGCGCACTATCTACCCACGAGGACTCGAAGGTGATGCGCGTGCTGCCTGGAAGATGGGCAATCTTGGAGGCCCATTGTGAATCTCCCTCTCCACTCGCGAGAGTATCTCTGGCCTGAGGGAAGAAGGCGGTCACGGGAGAGAGCTTCTCGCAGAGCTGAAGCGGGCCGATGCCTCTCGGCGAGATGACGGTAGTCTGCGCGCCACCCGCGACCGGGGCGAGGAATCCAAGGCCGAGGGAGTACATGAACGCTAGAGAGCGGCACATAGGTTGGAGCCGTCTAACGGTTCGCGCTTAAGCTGCCGGCGACTCGCCCGCCGCGCGCCGTGTCGTTGAACGTTAGTTTGTGCGCGCGCCGGCGCACAACACTCTGCTTC
>VBHJ01000170.1 GCA_005887685.1 Chloroflexota bacterium
CGGGTGCTCAGGTGGTATCGCCAAACCTCGATCCGCCTCCAGACGCCTGGGAGCGTGACCAATCAGCCGAAGTAGCTGTGACACATCAACCGAAGGCGTCCGACACATCAGCCGAAGGCCTTTCGGGACGTATCAGCCGAACTTGCACACGGATTTGGTGCCGGCGCGGGGACTCGAACCCCGGACCCTCGGTTTAAAAGACCGCTGCTCTACCAAGCTGAGCTACGCCGGCGCTGTTACGAATTTAGGCCTTAAGCGGCGACCGGATGCTGTATTGTCCCCGCCGCGATGAGCGCAGCGCTGAGCGGTTGGTCGCAGGACGGCAACTGGTTCTGGGATGGAGACAAGTGGAACGATGCCCTGTCCCAGGACGGGAAATGGCGATTCGACGGCGGCGCCTGGCAGCCGTTCGCAGGCCAGCGCACCGCGATGCCGGTTCAGCCCCTGTACCCCGCGGCTCCCCCACCTCCGCCAGCGCCGCCAGCGCCACCGCCGCCGCCACCGGCTCCGGCGTGGGCTGGCTCCGCGGCGGCCGCCCCTCCCCCTCCGCCTCCACCACCGCCTGGGACTCCGGCAGCCGCCGCCGCTGCCATGCCCTCCTGGGTCGACCCCTCGGAGATCCAGCGCATCGAGCAGGAGAAGCGCGAGCGCGCGATGCTCGCGGCCCAGCCACCCGCGCCCTTGCCGCCGGCGCAGGACTGGCGATTGGTCGGCGAACGGATGCAGTACAGCGACTACAGCCACAACCCCAACTACAGCAGCTGGCAGGTCGGGACCACGAGCATCGTCATCTACATCGTTCTGCTCTGGCTCTGTGGGCCGATCTCGGCCATCTTCGTCTGGATGACGGGGTGGAGCCTGACGAGCAAGCTCATCACTACCTTTATCTCCCTCATCGGACTGGCCGTCGTCCTGGTCCTGGTTTTCGCCGCGCACTACACGCCGACATCGGGCTGAGCGAGGCTCAACCACGCGGCTGTAGCCTTCCCCCGGTGTGCAACCATGCGCACCCGGTGATCCTCTATGTCTGAGCCCGCGGTCTCGCCTCCGCCCCCCGGCTTTCGATTGCGCCGGAACCTGCCCGCCGGCGCCGCCGTGGCGGTCGCCCTGATCGGCCTGCTGGTCGTGATCCTGCTGGGCCGGCCGGGCAACATTCAGCCCGCGCCCGAACCGCTGGCGGCGGACCAGACCTTCAGCTTTCCGATCGCCCAGGATGTCGCCGACTTCGACCCGGCCCTGATCTCGAGCGGCGCCGACGTCGACATCCTGCGCAACGTGTTTTCCGGCCTCTACCGGTTCGACCCGAAGCTCCGGGAGGTGCCGGACCTGGCGGTGGGCCAACCCGTGGTTTCGGCCGACGGCCTGACCTACACCTTTCACCTCCGCCAGGACGCTCGCTTCTCCAACGGCGATCCGATCACGGCCGATGACTTCATCTACAGCTGGGACCGCAGCGCCGCCAAGCAGGGCGACTACGCGGGGTTGTTCGGCGTGATCGCCGGCTACCCAGACGTCGCTTCAGGCAAGGCGGCCCACCTGAGCGGCCTGGGCAAGCTGGACGACTACACGCTCACCGTCACCCTTGGCAGGCGGGCCGGCTACTTCCTCACCGAAGCAGGACTGTGGCCCTTGTGGGTCGTCGACCGGAGGGTCATCTCGTCGGCCGGCGACGCCGCGTGGTTCAGCAGGCCCGACACGCTCATCGGCAGCGGCCCCTTCCGCCTGACGGCGCGCACTCCCGGCCAGTCCATGGACTTCGCGCCCGTGGCCGGGTGGTATGGCGGCAAGACAGGTGCGTTGACGCGAGTGCACGTCGAGGTCATGGCCGATACCGCCGCGCAGGTCGCCCAGTACGAGTCCGGAGTCTTCAGCCTCATCGGTTTCGGGCGCCAGCCTCTCGCCCCGGCCGCGGCAACACGGTACACGTCAGACGCGAAGCTCAAGGACCAGCTGTCGTTGGTGCCCGCGGGCACGACCTTCTGGATCGGCTTCAACCTCAAGTCCGGCCCCTTCGCCGCCGTCGAAGGGGGTCGCGCCGGACGCCGGGCCTTCAATGAGGCCATCGACCGGCAGGCCCTGGCCGGCGCGGTCTGCAACCAGAAGACGACGTGCGTCGCCGCCACCGGTGGAGTCGTCAGCAAGGGACTGCAGGGATACCTGGGCGACGGCGCGGACTACAACGTGAAATTCGACGCCGCGACCGCGAAGACCGAGTACCAGGCGTGGGACCCCGACGGCTCGAAGGTCAAGGGCCTGACCTACACGTACGACACGAACGCGTTCAACCAGGCTGTGTGCGAGAACCTGGCGGCGCAGTGGAAGAAGAACCTGGCGGTCACCGTCGGCTGCGTCGAGGTCGATCGCAGGACCTTCTTCGACCAGCGCAACGGAGCGTGCGCGTACCCGATGTTCCGGCAGAGCTGGGCCGCCGACTACGACCATCCCCAGGACTGGTTCGATTACCTCTTCGTTACCGGCGCCAGCTCGTCCGGGTCGTGCTATTCGAACCCCAACCTCGACAAGGAGGTCAGTTCCGCTGACGCGGCGCTTGTGACGTCAGGGACGGCCGGCTACCGCGTCGCGGGATTCATGCTCGTCAACGATTCGATCTTCGGCGGCCTGCTCTACGGCGTGCAGCAGTACCTGGTCCATCCATACGTGAAAGGCGCCGGGGGCAATGCGCTCTACGACAACGATTGGACTGGGGTGCGAATCCTCAAGCACTAAGTGACGGCGGCGGTCGTCCCCAAAACATCAGGCGCCATCGTCGAGGCGAAGGGTCCATCCGGGTTGTCGATCAACCAGACGTGCAGCATCTGGGGCGTCGTCTTGTGGGTGCTTCCCCGAGGACACGATCCGCTCTTTTCGTTGGCGTTGGAGCCCGGGTCGTCCACGAATGCGACGGCGATGCCGGAGACGTCGTCGAAGCAAATGTTGGAGTGCTGATGCCAGACGGTCAGCGGTCCTCCGACCTGCGGCCCCGGCTCGAAGCTCCTGGGCATGATGTACATCGCGCCGATCAGCACCCGGCCCTGCTTGCCGTTGAAGTAGATGAGCGACTGGACGTGCTCCGGATTCAGGATGTCGGCGTCGGTCAGGTAGCTCGGGTTGACGTAGTGGACGACCTGGTCGCCCGTCGGCTCCATCGGCTTGTAGCCCGCGGCGATCGCGGCGTTCAGGCTCGCATACCTCGCCACTGACGCCTTGGTGTCGGCGACCAGCTTGGCGGCCGCTGCGAGCTCGGTCGCCGTGGGCTGACGCTCGAGGGCGGCGCTGGCGTGGTTGTGATTCGTGGTCGCGGAGGATGTCAGGCCTGACCGTTCGACGGAAGCCGCCCACCCCGCGATGTCGCCCGAGACCACCAGCAGGGCCAGGGCGCCGGCCAGCAGGCCGCGGCGGACCCAGACTCCGTAGGGAAGCGACGTGTAGGCGGCCCCGACCACGCCGACCACGACCAGGCCGATCCCGATGCCGAGGAGCACGTGGCCCGGGTTGGTGAGCGTGAAAATGCCCTCCCGATGGGCCAGCGACGGGTCCCTGGCGTGGAGGTAGGAGTCGAGGGACAGCCCGGTGAGGAGCGCTACGACCCCCAGCAGGCCGGCCGCCAGAAAGGCCACCGTCCGCCTCATTTGATCTCAATTCAAGCACCCGGGCGACCCGATTTGTTATCGGAACTTGACTTCGGTGAAGCAAAGTTCAAAACTGAGGACGGAGTAGCGGGGCCACCGCAAGGTGGCAAGTATCCGTCGCCGGCGCACTCTCGCCCCGCTTGAAGCGGGAAGAGGGCGATGGATGTCGAGGAGGGAGTCTTTGAGTGCGCCCTCCTCGAGCCGTGTTTCGTAGGAGGTGGTATGACGCGAATCGCAGTGTTTCGTTCCCTCGCCGTGGCGGTGGGAGCAGTCTCGATGCTCGCGGCGTGTGGAGGAGGCAACAACAACACATCCGAGAACCTGGCCTCGGACCAGACGCTCAGCTTTCCGATGGTGGACGACGTCGGCAACCTCGACCCGGGCACCATGTCGGCCGCCGTCGACATCGACATCTTCCGCAACACGTACTCTGGCCTGTACAAGTTCGACGACCAGTTGAACGAGGTCCCCGACATTGCGACGGGAGCGCCGCAAATCTCGACGGACGGCCTGACCTACACCTTCAAGATGAAGAACAACGTCAAGTTCTCCAATGGAGATCCCGTCAAGGCCGACGACTTCCTCTTCAGCTGGAACCGAGCCGCCGCCATTCAGGGCGACTACGCATCTGTCTTCCAGCCTGTGGCCGGCTATGACGCCGTAGCCAACGGCAAGGCAACGGAGATGACCGGCCTGAAGAAGATCGACGACTACAGCTTCTCCGCGACGCTGTCCGCGCCAGCCGCTTACTGGTTCACGGAGGTCGCTCTCTGGACGGCCTGGGTTGTCGACAAGAAGGTGGTCCTGGCAGCCGGCAAGGCGACCGAATCCAACTGGGCCAGCGACCCCGCGACCGCGATCGGCACAGGATCGTTCAAGATGACGGCCCGAACGCCAAAGCAGTCAATCGACTTTGCGCCGGTATCCAACTGGTGGGGCGGCTCTACAGGCGCCATCACCAAGGTCCACATCGAAATCATTGCCGACCAAAAGTCGTCCCTCACCAAGTACGAGTCAGGCAACTTCACCCTGATCGGCTTTGCCAACCAGAGCCTGGACCCCGACGACGTGGTCCGCTACAACTCCGACCCCCAGCTGAAGAAGCAGCTACAGCTGCTGCCCTCAGCGCGCACCACCTGGATTGGCTTCAACTTCTGCGAGGGCGCCGGTAAGCCCTCCAAGAACTGCACCAAGGGCAACCCGTTTGCGGGTGACGCCGGCAAGCTCGGCCGCGAGGCCTTCAGCCTGGCGGTGGACCGCGACCAACTCGTCGACATCGCGTGCTCCAAGGGAACTGCTTGCTTCAAGGCCACCGGTGGCGTGATCACCAAGGGGCTCAAGGGCTACCTTGGCGACAACACCGACCCGTGGGCCGTCTTCGACAAGGCCAAGGCCCAATCGCTCTTCAAGCAGTGGGACCCGGACGGCTCCAAGACCAAGAACCTCGTCTACACGTACAACACGAGCGGGTTCAACAAGGCGGTCTGCGACAACCTCGCCTCCCAGTGGCAGGCGAACCTCGGCGTGAAGATGCAGTGCACCGCCCAGGACCGCGCTTCGTTCTTCAACGCTCGGACCAAATGCAGCTACCCCATCTTCCGGCACAGCTGGGGCGCGGACTATGACCACCCCCAGGACTGGTTCGACTTCCTGTTCGTGACGGACGCCGGCTCGGGTGGCGCGTGCTACTCGAACTCCCAGCTCGACCAGATGGCGAAGGACGCCAACGCCAAGCCTCTTAGCCAGTCTCTCGACACGTACAAGGCTATGAACAAGATCCTGGTCGACAACACGGTGACTGGCAACCTCGTGTATGGCATCCAGCAGTACGTCTCGCCTGCCTACGTCAAGGGAGTCGGCGGCAACGCTCTCTACGACAACTACTGGACGGACGTGAAGATCCTTCAGCACTAAACCGTCCGATATCGACACAATTAGGGGGTCCGCCCGCGTGGCGGGCCCCCTTTGTCAATACGAAATAGGGAAGTGATGAGCGGATGAGAGGAACCCTCCTCTACATCGGGCAGCGGCTGGTCCTGATCGCGGTCACGACCGTCCTCGTGTCCTCGATCGTGTTCCTGCTCCTACATCAGATTCCCGGCAACGCCTTCCTGAACGAGACCCGTCAGACGCCACAGGCGCTTGCTGCCGAGCTGCACCGCTACGGCCTTGACCTGCCTTTGCAAAACCAGTACGTGAACTGGGTCCAGGGCGTCCTGCACGGCAACCTTGGCGAGTCACTCGTGAACCGCCAGGTGAAGATCACGCCGCTCCTCGTCAGGGAAACATCGGTCAGCGCCACGGTCGGATTCTTCGCGCTCCTCGTCACGGTCGGGCTCGGCCTCATCCTCGGAGTGCTTGCCGCGCTCAGGCAGAACACATGGGTCGACTACCTGGCCTCGAGCACAGCGGTCGTGGGCTACAGCATCCCGAGCTTCGTGATCGCGATCTTCGGCCTTTTGGTGTTCGGCCACTACCTGTACCTCTGGACGCAAGGCACCTTCTATTACGTGCCCGGCTGGGGAAAGCTGGAGCAGATACCCGTGCCCGCGCTGGCTCTTGGTCTCCCCTATGCGAGCTACGTGGCCCGTCTGACCCGCGCAAGCATGCTCGAGACGATCCGAACGGATTACGTCAGGACGGCGTGGGCGAAGGGCCTGAAGGCTCGCGTGGTCGTGGTGAGGCATGCGCTGCGCAACGCGCTGATCCCGGTGGTGACGATCCTTGGCCCGCTCATCACCGGAATCATCACCGGCTCTGTCGTGATCGAGAACATCTTCGGCATCCCGGGGCTGGGCAAGGAATTCGTCACCAGCATTCTGGCCAGGGACTACAACATCGTGATCGGCGTCTTCACCTTCTACGCCGCCCTGGTCGGCCTGGCCAACCTCACTGTCGACGTGATCTATCCGATTCTTGACCCGAGGATTCGCTACTGATGGCCCAGGCCGCGCCGGTCATCCAGCCCGACCTCGAGCTCAGCTATGAGATGCCCGAGCAGGTCACCCTGCTCTCCGACGCCTGGCGACGCCTCAAGCGCAACCGACTGGCGCTCGTCGGAGCCGTCATCATCGGACTGCTCTTCGTCACCGCGCTTATCTCCATCGTCTGGACGCCGTATCCGACCTGGCTGCAGGCTGTTGGGCCCACCTATCAACCGCCCAGCGCGGCGCACCCGCTCGGTCTCGACCAGGCCGGCCGCGACATCCTGAGCCGGATCATGGGCGGTGCGCTGATCACGGTCCAGGTCGGCGTAGGTAGCGCGATCATCGTGAGCCTCATCGGCATCCCGCTGGGATTGCTGGCGGGCTTCTACCGCGGGAAGGTCGACACGGTGATCTCGTTTTTCATCAACATCTGGTACGGCATCCCCGACTTGCTTGTCGCCTTGATCTTGGTGTTCGTACTGTCGGACGCGCTGCACCTCATACCGCGCGGCGTCTTGGTCATCGTCATCGCGTTCTCGCTGACCCGCTGGATGGACGTGGCGCGACTGGTCCGCGGCCAGGCCCTCGCTCTCCGAGAAAGGGAGTTCGTGGAGGCCGCCCGCATGTCGGGCGCGCGCGACTTCGCCCTCCTCGCCCGCCACATCCTCCCCAACGCGCTCGGTCCGATCATCGTCCAGGCCACGTTTGCGATTCCGGCCGCGGTGCTGTTCGAGGCGTTCCTGAGCTTTCTCGGCCTCGGCCTCCCCTCGCCCACCCCGTCCTGGGGCGCCATGGCGGCGGACGGCTACCACGGCATGGACTTCGCGCCGCACATCGTGCTCGCCCCGACCATCGCCCTGTCGCTGACGCTCATGGCGTTCAACTGGGTGGGCGACGGGCTGCGCGACGCATTCGATCCCCGGATGAGGCGCTAGTCCCCTGGCGCCCCTGCTCAGAGTTCAGGACCTCCGGGTTCAGTTCTTCGTATCCGGCGGCACGGTGAATGCGGTCGATGGCGTGAGCTTCGAGGTCGACCGCGGCGAGATCGTGGGCATCGTCGGCGAGTCCGGGTCAGGCAAGACCATGACCGCGCTCTCCCTCCTGCGGCTGATTCCCGAACCGGGAAAGATCACAAGCGGTCGGATCCTTTACGGCGAGAAAGACGTCGCCCAGATGACGGATGAGGAGATCCGGGAGTTTCGCGGCAACGAGATCGCGATGATCTTCCAGGACCCGATGACCTCGCTCAACCCCGTGCTCCGCATCGGGTTCCAGGTCGAGGAGGCGATGATCGCCCATCAGCGGTTTACGAACAAGCAGGCCAAGGAGCGCGTGGTTCCGATGCTGCAGCGCGTGCGCATCCCCGCCGCCAAGGACCGTGTGCGCGACTACCCGCATCAATTCTCCGGCGGCATGCGCCAGCGCGCGATGATCGCGATGGGCGTCTCCAACGAGCCGTCTCTCCTGATCGCCGATGAGCCCACCACCGCACTGGACGTGACGGTCCAGGCCTCGATCATCGAGCTGATTCGGGACCTGAGCCGCGAGCTGCGCGCCGCCGTGATCCTGATCACCCACAACATGGCGCTGGTCGCGAGCCTGTGCAACCGGGTGATCGTCATGTACGCCGGCCGCGTCGTCGAAGAGGGTCCGACTCGGGCGATCTTCAAGAATCCGCAGCACCCCTACACGTGGTCGCTCCTGCGCTCGATGCCGCGCGTGGATGAGAAAGAGAAGGAAAGGCTCATCTCGATCAAGGGCCTGCCGCCGGACCTGGGGAAGATGCCGCCGGGTTGCAAGTTCCATCCTCGCTGCAAGTTCCGCGTCGACCGCTGCTTCACGGAGGAGCCGCCGCTCGCGGAGGTCGACCCGGGGCAGCAAGCCCGCTGCTGGGTGCTCATGAAGAACATCCCGGATCCAGAAGCTCAAGCCAAGACGTGAGCGCGCAGGCCGCGCCGACGGCGGCGACCGACCCCACCCTCAAGTCCCCCATCCTCCGCGTCGAGGACCTGGTCAAGTACTTTCCGACCGGGAGCGGACTCTTCGGCCGGAGCGTGGTGCACGCGGTCGACGGCGTCAGCCTCGCGATCCAGGCGGGCGAGACGCTGGGCCTGGTCGGCGAGTCCGGCTGTGGCAAGTCGACGCTCGGGAGAGTCGTCGTGAGGCTGCTGCCGGCGACGTCAGGGCATGTCTACTTCAAGGACACGGACCTGACCAAGGTCCGCGGCGAGAAGCTCCGCCGCACCCGCCAGGAGATCCAGATGATCTTCCAGGACCCCTACGCGTCGCTCAACCCACGCATGACGGTCGGCGACATCGTGGCGGAGCCGCTCCGCAACTTTGGGGTCGCAAGGGGCCGCAAGGCCGAGCAGAAGGTGCAGGAGGTGATGCGGGTCGTCGGGCTCAACCCAAACTTCGTCAACCGCTACCCGCACGAGTTCTCGGGAGGGCAGCGACAGCGCATCGGCATCGCTCGCGCCCTCGTCCTCAACCCGACGTTCATCGTCGCCGACGAGCCGGTGTCGGCCCTCGACGTCTCGATCCAGGCGCAGATCGTCAACCTGATGGAGGACCTGCAGGAGAAGTTCCAGCTGACGTTCCTTTTCATCGCCCACGACCTGTCGGTCGTGCGGCACATCAGCGACCGGATCGCGGTCATGTACCTTGGGAAAATCGTCGAGATCGGGCCCAGCGCTTCGATCCGCGACAGGCCGCTGCATCCCTACACCAAGGTGCTGGAGAGCTCGGTCCCGGTGCCCGATCCTGACATCGAGGCGACGCGCAAGCCGATCCTGCTGAAGGGCGAGATCCCCTCGCCCGTCAACCCGCCGTCAGGCTGCCGCTTCCACACGCGGTGCCCGATCGCGCAGCAGATCTGCACCGACGTCGAACCGCCGCTGGAGATGAAGGAGAGCGGCAGATTCGCTGCGTGTCATTTTGCCGGGCAGCTGTAGCACTTGTCCGCGCCCTTCTTAGAACCTTTTCCACGCCCCTCTCCCCGCCCTCTCCCCTGGGGGGAGAGGGTGGCTAATGCGACGTTATTTGGATTTGGTTCCACCAAAAGTCGAACATGTTGTTCGAGCCTGCTCCCAGGACGTAAGGCTTGAACAGGAACGGGTTGACCGTATAGAAGAGCGGGATGTAGGCGACGTCGTCGATCAGCTGCCGGCTGAGCATTTTGTAGTCGGGGATCGCGGCGTTGAGGGGCTCGGTGTCCGCCCTGGCGAGCAGCTGGTCGTAGGCCTTGGTGTCGTACCCGGTCGTGCAGCTCGTGTCGGGGCAGCCGGCCGCCTGGCCCCAGAGGTTGTCGAACCAATCCTGCGGATGGTCGTAATCGGCCGCCCAGCCGTCACGCGAAAGCACGTAGGTCCCCCTCAATCGCTCGGTGATGAATCGGGTGTGCGGAACCGCCTGCAGCCCCACGGAGAGGCCCAGATTCTGGAGCCACTGCGCCTGGAGGAGCTTGGCGGCGGGCTCGTTGAAGGGATTTTCCGGGTCGTACACGTAAACCAGGTTCTTGCTCTTGGTCCCGGTGGGGTCGGCTGCCAGCAGGAGGCTGCGCGCCCTGACCGCATCGAACACCGCGAGAGGATCGTTGCCGTCGCCGAGATAACCCGCCAGACCCTTGGGGATGACACCGCCCGTGGCGGGGATGCACGCGATGTCCGCGCACAGGTCTTTCGCGAGCTTGGCTCGGTCGATCGACAACGAGAAGGCGAGTCGCAGGTCGTGTGACGCCTTGCCCTGGTCGAGGGTGAAAGGACCTCCGGCCGGCCGTTTCGCGTCCGCGACCATGTTGAAGCTGACGAAGTAGGTCTTGTTCTTCACCTCGAGGACGAGCTGCGCCTTCTCGGACGCTTTGGCCTGGATGCGGGCAACGTCCGCGGCAGCCGGCCCGTAGGCGGCATAGCCGTAGATGTCAAATGCCCCCGCCTCGTACTTCGCCAGCGCGCCTGCTGGATCGGCGACCACGTCGACATGAATCTTGCTCAAGGTGGGCTTGGGCCTTCCCCACCACTCCGGGAGCGAGCTGAAATCGAGCGATTGGTCGGCCGCGTGAGCCGACATCTTGTAGGCGCCGGTGCCGACCAGCGTTTCCGGTTTGCTCGACCAGTTTTCAAAATTGCCCTTGACGACGTTCTGGTCGACGATCATGCCCGCCACCGCCGGTTGGGCGATTGCGGATTCGAACCAACCCGCGGCGCCGGTGAGCTTCACCACGACCGTGTAGGCGTCCGACGCGGTGAGGCCGCTCATCGTCACCGCCGGGTCGTTCTTCTCGAGCAAGGCCTCGAGCGCAGCTCCCGTGGCCTGGTTCGATGCAACGTGGTCGTAACCCATGATGGCCGAGAGATTCACCGCATACGGTCCCTGCATCGCGGCAGCGCGATTCCACGAATAAAGGACGTCCTTCGACGTGACCTTGTCGCCGTTGGAAAAAATGACGTCCTGGCGCAGCTTGAACGTGTAGGTCGCGCCGTCCGTCGACACCGTAGGAAGGGCCGTTGCGATGTCGGGCGAGATGTTCAGGTTGCTGTCGAACTTCAGCAAGCCGTCGAAGATGTTCTGGGCGATGGCCGCCTCGGCCTCGGTGTCGATCATCGCGGGATCGAGCGTGCTGACGTCGTGCTGGATCGGGAAACGCAGTGTCTGGTCGGTGGCCAGGCTGGTCGGCGGCGCTGCGCCGTTCGCCCCGTTCGAACATGCCGCGAGCAGAACGGTCAAAAGCGCGGTGCACAACCGCCTGCGTAGCATCTTCGGGTGATGAGCGTACCCGCCAAGGGCATGCGGCGCCAGGAGGGAGGCGAAAAGGTCACCGGATCGACCCGCTTCACGGCAGACCTGGAGCTGTCCGGCCTGCTCAACGTGCACCTCGTCCTCTCCTACGTTCCGAGCGGCAAGATCCGTGGCATGGACGTCAGCGC
>VBHJ01000171.1 GCA_005887685.1 Chloroflexota bacterium
GACGCCTCCGCGGCGATGCGCGAGCAGTCGGCGCTCGTCCTCGAAGAGGAAGAGGGCGCAAGCGACGAGGACGCCTCGCTGCATGGCGCGTCGGCCGCAGCCGACGACGCGCCGGAGGAACGGCCGCGCAACGTGAGCGGCGTGGCGCACATGAAGCGCGGCGACGCGGATGCCGCGCTGAAGCAGTCCGAGGTGGTCGTCAAGGCGACGTACCGAATGGCGGGAGCGCATCACTCTTTCCTCGAGCCGCACGTCGCGGTAGTCCGGCCCGAGCCTGAAGGTGGCCTCACGGTGTGGACGCCCACGCAGGGACCGTTTGTCGTCCGCGATACGGTGGCCGCGTTGGTCGGGCTGCCGCCGCACAAGGTGCGGGTCGTCCCCATGCCGGTCGGCGGA
>VBHJ01000228.1 GCA_005887685.1 Chloroflexota bacterium
AGTGTACGACCTCGGGGGCGGGACGTTCGACGTCTCGATCCTCGAGCTGGGTCAGGGCGTCTTCGAGGTCAAGGCCACCAACGGCGACACGCACCTGGGCGGCGATGACTTCGATCAGCGCGTGATCGACTGGATCGGCGAGGAGTTCAAGAAGGACAACGGCATCGACCTTCGCAGGGACCGCATGGCGCTGCAGCGCCTGAAGGAGGCCGCGGAGAAGGCCAAGATCGAGCTCAGCTCCACGCTGCAGACGGAGATCAACCTCCCCTTCATCACCGCGGACGCGAGCGGACCCAAGCACCTCGTGATGGCCCTGACGCGGGCCAAGCTGGAGTCGCTCGTGGCCGACCTGATCGAGCGGACCGTGGAGCCCTGCCGTCAGGCCATGAAAGACGCGGGGGTCACCGCGGCGGACATCGACGAGGCCATCCTCGTGGGTGGCCAGACGCGGATGCCCAAGGTCCAGGAAGTGGCCAAGCAGCTCTTCGGCCGCGAGCCCCACAAGGGCGTGAATCCCGACGAGGTGGTGGCCGTGGGAGCGGCCATCCAGGGCGGCGTGCTCGCCGGCGAGGTCAAGGACGTCGTACTCCTCGACGTCACCCCGTTGTCCCTCGGTGTGGAGACCATGGGCGGCGTCACGACGGTCTTGATTCCGCGCAACACGACCATTCCCACCAGGAAGAGCGAGATCTTCAGCACGGCCGCCGACAACCAGCCCTCGGTCGATATCCATGTTCTGCAGGGCGAGCGCCCGCTGGCGCGCGACAATCGCACGCTGGGTCGGTTTCGCCTGGATGGAATTGCTCCGGCGCCGCGGGGACTGCCCCAGATCGAGGTGGCCTTCGACATCGACGCCAACGGCATCTTGAATGTCTCGGCCAAGGATATCGCCACGGGCAAGCAGCAGCAGATCACGATCACCGCGTCCTCGGGCCTGGCCAAGGAGGAGGTCGATCGGATGGTGAAGGAGGCGGAGGCGTACGCCAGCGAGGACGCCCAGCGCCGCCAGGAGATCGAGCAGCGCAACCAGGCGGACTCTCTCGTGTACACCACGGAGCGGACGCTGGCCGAGCACGGCGCGAAGCTCTCGGAGAACGAGCGTCACGCCGTCGAGCAGGCGCTCAACGAAGCGAGAGAAGCGATCAAGGGAGATGACATAGAGCGCATTAAGCGGGCCCACGAGAGCCTGACCCAGGCCTCCCGGACCCTGGCCGACGCGATGTATCGCCAGACCACGAGTGGCCCCGCCGGAGGTCCGCAAGGCTCGGGCCAGCCCCCACAGGGCGATGTCGTGGACGCCGAGTTCAAGGATGCCGACGATCGGAAATCGTGAGAAAGGCCGCCGAGCGGATGGACGCGAGCATGCCGAATGATGGCGGGGAGCCTGTCGAGGGCGACGACGTCAAGGGGTTGCGACGGGCTCTGGAGGAGCAGCAGCAGCAGAACCTCCGCCTGCTCGCCGACTTCGACAACCTCCGCCGTCGCGTCTCCCGCGAGAATGAATCCTCTCGCGGAGAGGCGCGGCGCGCGACGCTCCTGCCGATCCTCGGCGTGCTCGATACCCTCGAGCGGGCGCTCGCCGCCGGATCGACGGACCCGGATTTCTACGAGGGCGTGGCCGCCACCCACCGCCTATTCCTGACTGCCCTGCGGGAAGCGGGGGCGATGCCCGTGGAGACGGTGGGACAGCCTTTCGATCCGAAGCTCCACGAGGCCATCGGGACGGTGCCCTCCGATGAGGTCGAGCCGGGCACCGTGGCGCGCGAGGTGCGGCGCGGCTGGCGGCTCGAGGACGGATTGCTGCGGCCCGCCCAGGTTGTGGTCGCCAAGGACGAGGAGCCCGCCAGACCGTGGCGGTAAAGTTCCGCGACTACTACGAGGTGCTGGGCGTGCCGCGCACCGCGACAGCCGAGGAGATCAAACGGGCCTATCGACAGCTCGCCCGGAAGCACCATCCCGACCTGCAGCCCGCGTCCGAGCGGACCAAGGCCGCCGAGCGGTTCAAGGAGATCAACGAGGCCTACGAAGTCCTGAGCGATCCGGACAAGCGCTCCAAATACGACGCTCTCGGCCAGAACTGGAAGGGCGGCATGGACTTCACGCCCCCGCCCGGGGCTGAATGGAGAACCGTCGATCCGAGCGAGTGGGAGGACGTGGGGGGCTTCAGCGACTTCTTCGGCTCGCTCTTCGGACGGTCCACGGGGCGGACCGGCCGAGGCGGACGAGGCGGCGTACGCATCACGATTCCCGGCAACGATGTCGAGGCCGAGCTGTTCGTGTCGCTCGACGAGATGCTGAGGGGCGGGCGGCGCCGTATCCAGCTTCCCGGAGGCCGGAGCCTCGACGTGGAAATTCCCCTCGGGACGCGCGAAGGCACTGTGCTGCGCCTGGCCGGCCAGGGCGAGCCGGGCGCGAACGGGGGTCCGCCGGGAGACCTCTATCTTCACGCGCGCCTGATTCCGCATCCGCGCTACCGGGTGGTCGGCGACGACCTCGAAATGGACCTGCCGCTCTGGCCATGGCAGGCGGTGCTCGGGACGGAAGTGAGGATCGAGACGCCCGAAGGGCCGGTGACGCTCAAGGTGCCACCGGGAACGCAGAGCGGAAAGCGGCTTCGGCTACGCGGTCGCGGGCTGCCCCGCGCCAATGGTACGCGCGGCGATCTGTACACGATGGTGCGGATCG
>VBHJ01000172.1 GCA_005887685.1 Chloroflexota bacterium
CGACAGCACGATCGCCCCCCACACGAAGTACAGGTAGCTGTGAACCCGCAGTAGCTCCGCCAATCGAGGTCCGACGTTGATCCCGATGATCAGCACCACCCCCGCCCAGATCGCCGTCGACACCGCCACGCTCGCCGCGAACACCGGGTACCGAATACGGAACACGCCGCACGCGACCGTGATCGGAATCCGGAACCCCGGGATGTGCCGGCCGAAGATGATCGCCAGAACTCCGTATCGCTTGAACCATTGCTCGGCCTTGGCCAACCGCTCCGGCGTCAGGTGGACGTACTCCGCGAACGAGCTGCTGACCAGTCGAGGGCCGAATCGCCGCGAGATGAAGAAGAGATTCGTTGCACCCAGGACCACCGCAACGATGAGCCCCAGCCACGCCGCGATCCATGCCACCAGGTTGTGCGGCACGTGGATCCCCACGAACATCACGAACACGTCGCCCGGCGCGGGCAGCGGGACCCCCGACTCCTCCAGGTACAGCAGCCCGAACCCCGCCAGGAAGCTGTTGTGCCGCACAAAATCACGCACCGCCTGGTTGCTGATGCGGAAGATCTCGGGCAGATCGCCATACAGGACGGCCAGCACGATGAGGACGGCCAGCACGCCCAAAACGGCGGCGCCGATCTGCAGCGCCCGGCCACTGCGCAGCGACTTCAGCAGTCGCTGCCGGCTCGAAACGGGGACTTCCGCGCTGCTCATCAGAGACCGCCCACCTTACAGAAACGAATTGTGACTATCGGGCGGTCTGGTCGACTACGGTTTTGACCTCCATCAGTGTCGCCGTGGCGTCCGCGATTCGCGAGTGGTCGTCGGCATTTTCGACCACCGCACTGACATAGGCGAGCGTGCGGCGCACTTTCTCGAGCGTGCCCACGATCCTCACCCTCTCCCCCAGCTTCAGCGGCCGGCGGTAGCTCACCTGGAGGCGCCCCGTCACGCCCGGGTGCCCCGCGTGCCACGCCGCCCAGCCCACCGCCTCGTCCAGCATCAGCGCCACCACGCCGCCATGCGCCATGCCGGCCCAGCTCTGGAATCGCTCAGGGACCTGGTAGTAGGCCACCGATCCGTCCGGTCCCGGCTCGAACTTGAGCCGCAGGCCGTCCATGTTCAGCTGGCCGCAGCCGAAGCAGTGGCCGTCGAAATGCACCTCCATCGATGTCAGCCCCGGCAGTTCCAGCTGCCCGTGATGTGCTCGGCTCCTCGTTTGCCCGACGTCGCGTTGGTCAGGAATGCGTCGACCGTGCCCGACTGCTGATTCCGGGCCAGGGTGAACGTGACCTTGTCTGCGACGAGACCCTGCGCCGCGTCGGCGTCCTGGTTCAGCCAGGCTTTGGAGTTGTCGGCCGACTGCAATGAGATCTTCACGTCCTTCTCGAGATAGGTCCCTGGGCCGCGAAAGTTTTCGATCACGATGTTCATCTGCCACTCGTTACCGCTCGAGTCGACGTTCGCGTAAAAGCTGTCCGACCACGTGTCGCCGCTGCGCGCCTTCGCTCCAGAGCAGAAGGTCTGCTGCGCCCCCAGGTCGGGGACGATGGACGTGATCTGACCGGGCAGGTCGCCCGTGAGCGTCAGGTTCTGGTTCCAGTTTCCCTGCGCGAGGACCGGCGAGGGCGATGGTCCCACCTTGACGCTTGTCGGGTCGCAGGCTGCGAGGACGAAGAGGGCGACGATGCCCACCAACCGGAGCATGTGGTCGAATGTTAGCCGTGGCAGCCGCCTCCGAGCGTGTGACGAGGGCGATGCGATCGCTCGAGGCCCTCTTCTTGATCGATGTCGAAGGCGTCACCGAGATCTGGCTCGTTCGTCACGCGGACTGCTATCGCGGAATGACCGATGTCGTCGATCCTCCGCTCAGCGCGGTGGGACGCGAGCAGGCACTACGCCTCGCTGGGCGTTTGAGGCACGTGAAACCCGCGGCCGTTTACTCGAGTCCGCTCCGACGCGCGATGGAAACCGCGCGTGCAATCACCGACGACGTGAAGGTCGACGACCGGCTCGTTGAGATGGCGCTCGAGGTCTCCGAAGACGGCAGCCTCGACTTCAAAGAGACACCGGATTCCGCCGTCGAGCGAATGCGCGCGGTGATCGACGGCATCGTCAACGAGCACGAGGGCGGTCGCGTCGTGGTCATCAGCCACGCCGCCTCGATCCTCGCCTGCCTGACGGACGTCATGCGACTGGAGCCTGGCCACCTTCGCCTCCTGCCCTACTACACGAGCATCAGCACGGTCCGCGTGCTGGGTGAGCGGCGCATGGTTGGTTCATTAGGCGATACGGCGCACCTCGAATGAGCAAGCTCGAAACTGCCCCTCCGGCGCTGCGCGCCACCTCCCCATGAATGGGGAGGAGCATGTGCTGTGAATGGGGAGGAGCATGTGCCCATGAATGGGGAGGACAAGATCCGCGCGGATCTGGAGGCGGCGCTCAAGAAGCGCGTGACGAGCATTGAGCCGATCCCCGAGGGGCATTCCGGTTTCACGTATTTCGTCGCCACAGAGACGGAGGACTATGTGCTGCGCCTGCCCCCACCCAACGCTCGCATCGCCGGCACGGCCGACGTGATGAGGCAGGGACGAATCATGGCCGCGCTGCATGACGCGGGCCTCCCCACTCCCGCAGTCCCCATCATCTGCTCCGACCCCATCGTCGACGGCAGGCCTTTCGTCCTGATGGAGCGCGTGGACGGCTTGCGCATCGAACCGACCGCACAGCATGAGAAACCGATCGATATCGCGGCGGCGGCGATCGACGTCTTGAAACGCCTGCAGGCGCTCCCCCTCGACAGGACCGGCATCGGCGACGAGGAACCGGTCGGCTTGCAGGTCGAGATGATGCGCTGGGCGATGCTGATGCAGCGCGCGCCCGAAGAGCTCACTACACGCGCCGGCGAGCTTGGAGGCCTGCTGGCGGCTCAGGTGCCCGTCGGCCGCGGGCCCACCCTGGTCCACGGCGACTACCACTACGGCAACATGCTTTTTCGCGGCCACGAGCTCGCGGCGATCCTGGACTGGGAGATCGCGGAGATCGGGCAGCCCCTGCTCGACCTCGGCTGCCTCTGCATCGTGGCCATCCGGCGCCAGTACCAGGGCGCGCCCAATCCGGGCGGGGCGATCAGCGTGTCCATGGAGGAGCTGTTCGACCTTTACGGCGTCGATGCGGACGAGATGCGCTGGTACGCGGCCATGAGCCTGTACAAGTACGCGTCCATCTTCGGTTACAACTTGATGCTGCACCGGCGCGGCCGGCGGCCAGACCCCATGTACGAGGGGTTGACGGATACCATCGTCGGCATGATCGACGAAGGAATCGGGCTGCTGTGACCTGGGACTTCTCCACCGAGCCCGAGTTCGAGAAAAAGCTCGAATGGATGCGGCGGTTCATGCACGACGAGGTGTATCCGCTCGAGGTCCTGGACACGGACGAGCGCGGGTTCATGCGCGCCGTCCGCCCTTTGCAGGCGGAGGTGAAGCGGCAGAAGCTGTGGGCCACGCATCTGCCTCCCGACCTCGGCGGGCAGGGCTACGGGCAGGTGAAGCTCGGGCTGATGCACGAGATCGAGGGCGCCTCGGTCTGGGGGCCGATCGTTTTCGGCAACCAGGCGCCAGACTCCGGCAACTCGGAGATCCTCGCCCATTTCGGGACGGAGGAGCAGAAGACGCGCTGGTTGCACCCGCTGCTCGAGGGCAAGATCCGGTCCGCGTTCTCGATGACCGAGCCGGATACGGCGGGCTCCGACCCGACTCTGTTGAAAACCACGGCTGAGCTGAAAGGCGACGAGTGGGTGATCAACGGCCACAAGTGGTTCACGTCGAACGGCATGATCGCGGACTTTTTGATCGCGATGGTGGTGACCGAGCCGTCCGCAGACGCGTATGAGCGGGCGTCGATGATCATCGTGCCGGCAGACGCGCCGGGGCTGAAGAAGGTGCGCAACATTCCGACGCTCGCCGGCGAGCACGAGCGGTTCGGCTATGGGCATGCCGAGATCCTTTACGAGAACGTGCGCGTGCCGGCCGCCAACGTGCTTGGCGAGCGCGGACAGGGTTTCCTGATCGCCCAGGCCAGGCTTGGACCAGGGCGCATCCACCACTGCATGCGCTGGCTTGGCCAGGCCCGGCGCGCCTTCGACATGCTGTGTGAGCGCGCGCTGCAGCGCGAGGCATTTGGTAAGAAGCTCGCCAGCCACCAGACGGTGCAGAACTGGATCGCCGACTCGGCGGCCGAGATGCAGGCCGCCCGCCTGATGACCCTGCATGCGGCGTGGGTGATCGACACGCAGGGCGCGTCCGCCGCACGCAAGGAGATCTCGTTGATCAAGTTCTTCGGCGCGAAGGTTCTGCACGACGTGATCGACCGCGCGATCCAGGTCCACGGATCGCTCGGATACTCGGCCGACCTGCCGCTCGAGGAGATGTACCGGCACGCACGCGCGGCTCGTATCTATGACGGGCCGGATGAGGTGCATCGTGTCTCGGCGGCGCGGCAGATCCTGGCCGGCTACCGGCCGCCGGAGGGGATGTGGCCGCGGGAGCACGTCCCGACGCGATGCGATGCCGCGCGGCGCAAGTTCGCCGCGCTGCTCGAGGCTGCCACCACCGATGCATAGGCGTTTCCGCCCCTCCGGCGCTTCGCGCCACCTCCCCATGAATGGGGAGGAGCAGCTCCGGCGCGTCCCATGAATGGGGAGGACAGGCTTCCTGACTACGCACTCAAAGCCCGGGCGCACTGGACTAAGGCAAATGCTGAATTCACCGCCCCAACCGCTCGCGAGCGATGGTCGCGAGATGAGATTGCTTGGGGCGTCTGGAAAAATCCTGAGTCCGAGGTTCGCATCCTGCCCGACCTGCATGGCCTCGACGTCATCGAGCTTGGCTGCGGAACCGCGTATTTCGGCGCCTGGCTGAAAAAGCACGGCGCCCGGCGAGTTGTGGGCGTCGACATCACCCCCGCACAGCTGGACACCGCGCGAGCGATGAACGCGGAGTTCGGCCTCGGGCTGGAGTTCATAGAGGCGAACGCCGAGGACGTGCCCCTTCCGGACGCGTCATTCGACCTCGCTTTCTCGGAGTACGGCGCGTCGATCTGGTGCGATCAGTACCGCTGGATCCCAGAGGCTGCTCGACTGCTGCGGCCGGGAGGGGAGTTGGTGTTCATGCGCAACACCGACCTCGAGATGGTGTGCTCACCCGACGAGGACAGGGTCGCCGAGCGCCTGATGCGGCCACTGAAGGGAATGCACCGGCTGGACTGGTTCTCCGAAGGCGAACAGTCGACTGAGTTTCACCTCAGCACGCCGGAGCTGTTCCAGCTTCTGCGTCGCACAGGCTTTGACGTCCTGGACTTCCGCCAGCTGTACGCGTCTGACGACGCGGTCGACCATCCGCACTACAACTTCGTTCCGGCAGCGTGGGCGAGGCAATGGCCTTCTGAAGAGATCTGGCGGGCCCGGAAACACTAGCCACGCCCCTCACCCCGACCCTCTCCCCTAAGGGGAGAGGGAAGACTGTGCCAGGTGGAGGCGGTCCCAGTCGGAGTACTCGCCGTTGACGTGGATGATCCGCTTCAGTCCCGCCTGCTCCAGCAGGCTGGCGGCGATGCCCGCGCGGTAGCCCGAGGCGCAGTGGACGGCGACCGGCGCGTCGTGCGGGATCTCGCTCGCCCGATGCGGGACGTCCGGGACGTAGATATGAATCGCTCCGGGCACGTGTCCCGCCACCCACTCGTGCTCGTCACGGGCATCGACCACGGTCATCGGCTCGGCGCTCAGCACCCATTGCGCCATGTCCTCGACGGCGACCGTCTCAAAAGTGGACAGGTCGCGTCCGCTCGACCGCCAGGCGTCCATTCCGCCGTCGAGAGCGCCGACAATCGTGTCAAAGCCGATCCGCAGCAGCTGGCGGTGCGCCTCGGCGTGCTGGGCGTCAGTTCCGCCGGCAAGGATGAGCGGACGCCCTCGCGCGATCAGCCAGCCGACCCACGCGCTGACCGGACCGTCGATCCCGACGCTGTAGCTGCCTGGAATGTGTCCCCCGTCGTAATCGCGACCGACCCGGACGTCGACCACCGCCGCGCCCTCGTCCATCATCTGCGCCACCTCATCCGGACCGAGCCTGGACAGCCGGGGGAGCGTTGGTCCGATCAGGGGCGCCCCTCCCCTGTTGACCGCTGACATGTCGCGGTAGTACGTGGGATAGCGCGGCTGGCTCAGCACGCGCGCGAGAAAGGGCATCACCTCGGTCGTCTGAAAGAAGGGGTTCGTCTTCCGTTCGTGCCCTAGCGTCGTCTCGTGGCCGCTGCGGCCGCCGACTCCGCAAAATGATCCGCCGCCGTGGGTCGGAAACACGCGGATCTCGTCGGGCAGTCCGCGCAGCCGCACCTGCAGCGTGCTCAACGCCTCGAGGGCGAGGTGCACGGCCAGGTGCGGGCCGAAGAGGTCGGTGCGCGCGATCGCACCCAGCATCACCGCGCCGCCTGAAAAAAGCGCGCGGGCGCGGCCGCCCTCGCTCAACAGGTAGGCCTTGTGGTCCGGCGTGTGGCCGGGGGTGTGAAGCGCGCGCAGAGTGATGTCGCCCAGCGTCAGCTCGTCAGCGATGTCCAGCTCGCCGATGTCGGCGCCGACTTCCGCCTCGAGCTCACGACGCCCGGAGACGAAATCGTTGTGCAGGTGCGTGTCGAGGGCATGGGTCAGCTTGACGTTCAGGTCGGAAGCGAGGTGCAGGTAGCGTTCGATGTCGCGGAGGGGGTCGATGACCAGCCCAACACCGCGGTCGGTGTCCGCGATGACGAAGCTCGCGTTGCCCAGCTCGGGCGCGGCGATTGCCTCGACCGTGTACATGTGCGCGCTAGCCGAACGACATCGGGACGGTCGTGAGGAGAACCCAGATCGTGACGAGCGTTATGGCGACCGCTCCACCGTAGAAAACAGCCTGGGCGGGGACGCCCTTGGCCGCAGGCACGCCCAGGTCGACCAGCAGGTACCGCAGGCGGTGCGCGAAATGGAAGAACGGCAGCGCGATGAGCACCAGCAGGTAGAGCTTCACGAGGGGGTTGCCCAGGACCCTCACCCAGGTGTCGTAATGCCGGTCGACGACGGGCACCATGCCGAGTGGGCCGAGGATGCCCTGGACCAGGACATGCACCGGGATCAAGACGGCCGCGATCACGCCGCCCTGCGCGAAGGCGAACCAGTAAAAGAGGTGCAGAAGCGCGGAACGGCGGATCACCGGCCGAACCAGATCAGGACGAAGGCGATCACCCCCGATGCAACAGCCCATAGGCCGAACTGCGAGAGGACGATCAGGCTCGGCGGCACCGGCCGGTCGAGGACTCTGAGGTGGATGATCGTGCCGGCGAGCGTGAGGAATGTGAAGCTGTGGTACAGCGCGAACAGCAGCACGACGACGCTGAACACGACGAACGCGGCCGAGCCGTGCGGGGAGTAGCGGGCCGGGCCGTCACCCGCCCGCTTGATCTCGACCAGCAGCCACAGCAGCCACAGCGCGAGAGGAAGGGCGGTGAACTCGCGCACGACGTAGAAAAAGTAGTTGCGGCTGCGCGTCCACCAGCTGGTGGGCATGCGCCATCTGTATTCGCGCCCCGCGGCGTGCGCTTCTGAGGTCACTCTCTGTTGCCAAATGGCAGGACGAATCGCATGGTGGTATCGAGCTTTGTCTGCTGGATCGCCTTGGCGGGATCCACGCCCTTAGGGCAGACGACCGAGCATTCACCGACGAAGCTGCACTCCCAGACCCCCTCGGTATCGGCGATGACCGGCAGTCGCTGCGTGAGGCCCTGGTCGCGCGAGTCGAGGTTATAGCGCCGCGCGAGGGCGGTCGCGGCGGGGCCGAGAAATTCGTTGTTAAGACCGTAGACGGGACAGGCCGCGTAACAGAGCATGCAGTTGATGCACTCGCTGAACTGTCTGAACTCATCGATCTGGTCGTTGGTCTGACGATGCTCGCCGCTGCCCAGCGGAATCTCCTGCTTGCGGATGATCCACGGCTTGATCGACTTCAGCTTGTGCATGAAGTCGTCCATGTCGATGACGAGGTCACGGATGAGCGGAAAGTTGTTCAGCGGCTCGACGACCACCGGGCGCGGCCAGTATTCGCGAAGAAACGCGTTGCAGGTGAGCTTCGGCGTGCCGTTGACCATCATTCCGCAGCTTCCGCAAATGCCCATGCGACACGACCAGCGGTAGCTGAGGCTGCCATCGACGTGCGACTTGATGTAGTTCAGCGCGTCGAGCACCACCATGCTCTCGTCGGAGAACGGGATCTCGTAGGACTGCAGGCGCGGCTTCTCGTCGTGGTCGGGGTCGAAACGTGTCGCCTGGATCGTCACTTTCTTATCCGGCATGTCAGTAAGTCCTGGCCTGGGGTTGGAAGTTGGTGATGGTCACTTCTGAGTACTCCAGTCTTGGTGCAAGCGCGTTGGTGTGGAACGCGACAGTGTGCTTGAGGAACTTCTTGTCGTCACGCTCGGGAAAATCGAGCCTCGCATGGGCGCCGCGCGATTCCTCGCGAGCCAGCGCCGAGAACGTGATCGCCGAAGCAACCTCGAGCATGAAGTCCAGCTCGAGCGCGGCCGTGATCTCGGTGTTGAACGTGCGGCTGGAGTCCTCGATCTTGACCTTCTCGAAACGCTCGCGCAGGCCGCCGAGATTCCGGGCAAGCCGGGAGAGACCGTCGCGGGTCCTGAACACCCCCGCGCCCGCGTCCATCTCTTTCTGCATCTCCTCGCGGATCACGCCGATGCGCTCGTCGCCGCCCTTCTTCTCGAGGTATGCGGCCTCCACGCGATGCGCCTCGTCCCACAGCATCGCGTCGACCGGGTTGGCGGTGACCGGCCTGGCCGAGGCGGCGTAATGAGCCGCCGCGCGCCCTGCCGCCGCGCCGAAGACCAGGCACTCGGAAAGCGAGTTGGAGCCCAGCCGGTTGCCGCCGTTGAGCCCGACGTTGGCGCATTCCCCGGCGGCATAGAGGCCCAGGATGGGCGTGGCGCCCGAGATGTCCGCGTCGACGCCCCCCATCATGTAGTGCTGCACGGGGCGCACCGGAATTGGGTCGGTGACGATGTCGATGCCGACGAACTCGCGGCCGAGCTCGCGCATGAACGGGAGCTTGCGGTCGATCACGGCCTCGCCGAGATGCCGCACGTCGAGGTGCATGTACTTGCCGTGCGGACCATCGAAGCCACGTCCCGCCTCGAACTCGGTGACCATGGCGCGCGAGATGATGTCGCGCGGGCCGAGCTCCATCTTGTTCGGGACGTAACGCTTCAGGAACCGCTCGCCCTGGTTGTTGAGGAGGTAGCCCCCCTCCCCCCGCACCGCCTCGGTGATCAGGATTCCGGTGAACGGCAGGCCGGTGGGATGGAACTGCACCATCTCCATGTCCTTCAGGGCGGCCCCCGCGCGATAGGCGAGCGCCATGCCGTCACCGGTGCAGATGTTGCCGTTGGTGGTGAACGCGTAGACGCGGCCGAGGCCGCCGGTGGCGAGGATCACCGACTTGGCCGTGATCGCGTCGAACCGGCCGCTTCGGATGTCGAGCGCGACCACGCCGACGCAGCGGCTGTCCTCCACCAGGAGCTTGGTCACGAACGCTTCGTCGTGCCGCGTGATCTGCGGGTACTTGAGCGAGGTCTGGAAGACGGTATGCAGCATGTGGAAGCCGGTCTTGTCCGCGGCGTAGCACGTGCGCCAGGTCGTCATGCCGCCGAATGGGCGGACCGCGATGGTGCCGTCGGGGTTGCGGCTCCAGGGGCAGCCCCAGTGCTCCATCTGGATCACCTCGACCGGCGCCTCGCGCACGAAGGCCTCGACCACGTCCTGGTCGGCGAGGTAGTCCGAGCCCTTGATCGTGTCGAAGGCGTGCGTCTCGTAAGAGTCGTCGGGGGCAAGCGCGGCCGCGGCGCCGCCTTCGGCGGACACGGTGTGGCTACGCATCGGGTAGACCTTGGAGACCATTCCCACCCTGACCCTGGGATTGGCCTCGACCGCAGCTATCGCTGCCCTGATACCGGCGAGCCCCCCGCCGACAACCAGGACGTCGTAGCTCTCGAACTCCACTTGCTATCTGATTCTATTTGCTGGCATGAGCACGCCGTTTTGGGCGCCGCCGCCCGAGAAATACCCCGGCCGGCTGCCGGACAAGGTGGACGTGCTGGTGGTCGGGGGTGGAATCGCGGGCACGAGCCTGCTGTGGCACCTGACGCGGCGCCGGATCGAGGCGGTTCTGGTCGAGCGTCATCACCTCGCATGGGGAGCCAGCGGGCGGAACGCGGGCTTCCTGCTCGCGGGGGTCGAGGCGAGCTATGCCGAAGCGGTTCAGACCTACGGGCGCGAGAAGGCGCGCGAGGTGTGGGAGATCACCAACGAGAACCACGACCGGATGATCGAGGCCGCGCGCGGACAGGATGTGGGCCACCGAAGGCTGGGCACCGCGATCCTCCCCGTTGACGATGAGGAGCGCGCGCTCCTGATCGAGTCGGAGCAGCTGCTGGTCGAGGATGGCTTCTCGGCTCGTTGGGATGGAACGCGACTCATCAACCCGCGCGATGGCGAGATCGACCCGTCGGCGATGGTGGCGGCCCTGGCGCGCCAGGCTTCGCGCGGCGCGATACGCGAGGGCGTGGACGTGGCCACCATCACGCCGCGGCGCCACGGCGTCACGCTGACCGCCGGCGAAGACATTTGTGAGGCGGGCGTGGTCATCCTGGCCACCAACGCGTACACGCCGCAGCTGGTGCCGTCGGTGAAGATTCAGCCCACCCGTGCCCAGATGCTGGCGACCGCGCCGGAGTCGACGTCGGTCACCGACATGCCGGTCTACTCGAACTTCGGGTATCGCTACTGGCGGCAGCTCGCGAGCGGTGAGGTCTTGATCGGTGGTTGGCGCGACACATCGGTGGAGACCGAGAAGACGTTCGACGACGAGCCGACGGCCGAGATCCAGGAGCATCTCGACCGGGCGATCGACGAGCTCAGAGTGAAGGCGGAGGTCACGCATCGGTGGGCCGGGACGATGGGGTTCACCGAGTCGGGGCTGCCGATGGCCGGACCGCTGGAGGGGTTGCCGAACGTCTACATCTGTGCGGGGTTCACGGGGCACGGGATGGGGTTCGCATTCATGACGGCGAAACAGGTCGCCGAACAGATCTAAACGGCCCTTCCCGGATGGTCCGGACTATCCGGGCTTCGGGAGGGAGCGCTCCAGGAAGGCGAGCCAGTTGTTGCCCATGATGCCTTCGACCTGGGTCTTGTTGAAGTGCAGCCGCAGGCGGGCCGGCAGCTCCGTCAGCCTCCCGAGGTTGTCGAACGGCGCATATCGGGCGTCGAAGCCGCCGTCGAGGTCGGTGCCGAGCCCAACGTGTTCCGGTCCGCCCGCCGACCGGGCGTGGTGGACGAGGTGCTTGACCACGTCGTTGAGGGTCACGCGGCCGGATGCGCGCAGGTGGTGGCCATAAAAGCTGACGCCGACCATGCCTCCACGGCGAGCGATCTCGGCGACCGAGTCGCTCGTCAGCTGGCGGTCGCCGGGCACGATCTCGCGGGCGTTGCTGTGCGAGGCCATGATCGGACCGCGCCATGTCGCGAAGGCGTCGGCCACCGCCTGGTCGGCCATGTGGCTCATGTCGAGGATGACGTGCTTGCGCCGCATCGCCCTGAGCAGCTGGTGCCCGAGCTCGGTGAGTCCGCCCGGCGCGCCGGTGCCACCGCTGTAGCGCGTCGCGCCCCACGCCGGACCGATGATCCGGACGCCCCGGTCGGTCCACGCGCCAAGCTGGGAGGGAGTTTCGATCGGGTCGGCGCCCTCCATCAGCAGCACCGCGGCCAGCCGGCCCTTCTTCCAGCCCTTCGCGTAGGCGGCGAGCCCGGCCTGGTCGCCGATCAGCTGCAGGTCGCACGAGCGGTAGTAGTTGACCTGAGCGGTCGCCATGAGATGCGCCTCATGGGCGTTCTCGTAGACGAAGCGGGTCCGCATCGATCGCTGCGCGCGGGCCGGCGCTGTGTAGAGGGTGGCAAACACCAGCCCCACCTCGGCCGCGATGAGCGACGAGCGGCTGACCAGGTAGCCCTCGGCAGGCGGCTGAAGGAAGCCCCGGCCGGCCGAGATCGCGTTCCAGCCGATGTCGAGGTGGGCGTCGACGATCATCAGATCGGGAGAATAACCTGCGGACTGATGCTGTATAGAGTAATAATGAAGAGCATCAATATGAAGGACTCTGAAATGAAGCTCCCCGATATCGCCCAGCTGGGCGAGGCCGAACGTGACGAGAACGGCCGCCTCTACTTGAAGCGTTTTCGCGAGCTTTTTGATCCATTGCAGGTCGATATCAGCGCGGTCGAAGCACTTGCCGCGCTCCGACTGGCCGGCCGGTCCCTGCACCTGCTGCAGGAGCGGTGGGGCGCTGCGCACGGCCTCAGCGAGGGACGGATGGGGGTCCTCTTCCGGCTCTTCCGGTGCGGCGACATGCCGCTCGGCGAGCTGGCCGACGACCTGGTCATGACGCCTCGCAACGTGACCGGCCTGGTCGACCACCTGGAACGCGACGGGTTGGTAAGTCGGGTACCGGACCCGGAAGACCGGCGTTCCGTGCGCGCCCGATTGACCGAGGCGGGCCGGGCGCGCATCGACGCGATCTGGAAGGAAGGCCTCGAGCGCCAGTTCACGCTGGTCGAGGGATTGAGCAAGGACGAGCTGGCGCAGCTGCGCCACCTGTCGCTGACGCTGGTGGAGAACGCCAGAAAGGAGCTGGGGAAATGATCACGCAGGGACTTTCTCGCAGGCGAGTCATCCTGGCCACCGCTGGGACCATGCTGGCGCTGCTGCTCGCGGCACTTGACCAGACCATCGTCGGCACCGCGATCCCTCGCATCGTCGCCGACCTGAACGGCCTCGACCGCCTGGCCTGGGTGACCACCGCCTACCTAGTGACGTCAACGACTATGACGCCGATCGCCGGCAAGCTCGGCGACCTGTTCGGACGCAAGCCGTTCCTGCTCGCGGGCATGATCGGGTTCGTAATCGCGTCCGCGCTGTGTGGTTTGTCGCAGAACATGACGGAGCTGATCGTGGCCCGCGGCGTGCAGGGCATCTTCGGCGGCGTCCTGTTCGCCACCGTGTTCACGGTCATCGGCGACCTCTTCCCTCCCGAGCAGCGCGGCCGCACGGCGGGCCTGTTCGGCGCTGTTTTCGGCCTCAGCTCGATCGTCGGTCCGACCACAGGCGGCTTCATCACCGACCACTGGAGCTGGCGCTGGGTTTTCGAGGTCAACATCCCCGTCGGCCTGATCGCCGTCTTCGTGGTGCTCGCGGGCCTGCCCTACGTCCGTTCCAAGGCCTCGTGGCGTGACATCGACTTCTGGGGCGCCTTCACCCTCGCCGCCGGCGTGGTGCCGCTGTTGATCGCGCTGTCCATCACGCGCGACCACTCGTGGACTTCGCCCCAGGTCGTGGGCCTTCTCGCCCTGGCGGCGTTCATGCTCGCTGCTTTCGTGTTCGTCGAGTCCCGTGTCGAGCACCCGATCGTGCCGCTGCACCTGTTCAAGAACCCGACGTTCTCGGTCAGCATGATCGTCGGCTTTCTCACCGCGTTCGGCATGTTCGGCTCGATCCTGTTCACGCCGCTGGTTTTCCAGGGGGTGCTCGGCATCAGCGCCACCAACTCCGGCGCATTGATCACCCCCATGATGTTCGGCCTCCTCGGCGCGAGCACCGTGACCGGTTTCATCATGCGGCGGATCCGCTACTACCGGTTCCTGGGCACGCTGGGGGTCGCGATCATGATCTTCGGCATGTGGCTGCTCTCGCAGATCACGCCGTCAGTTCCTGAGTGGCACGTGGTCGCCGACCTGATAGTCGTCGGCACAGGCATCGGCGTCACGTTCCCGCTGTACCTCACCGCGGTGCAGACCGCGCTGCCGCGCGAGTATCTCGGTGTCGCCTCCAGCCAGATCCAGTTCTGGCGCAACCTCGGCGGCACGGTGGGGAGCGCGATCCTGGGCGCCGTGCTGGCCAATCGCCTGCCCGACTACCTCGCCTCGCGCGTCGCGGCGCTCAACCTCCCTCCGGGCGCGGGCAAGCTTCCGGCCTCGGGCGCCAACTCGATCCTGGACCCGACGCTGCTGGCCAAGCTGCCGCCGGCGTTCGTCCACGTGATCCGCCTGGCCCTTTCCGACACGCTGCACGACATCTACATCTTTGCCGGGGCCATCCTGATCGTCGCCCTGGTCTCGACCATCTTCCTGAAGGAAGTGCCCCTGACCGGAGTCCGACCCGCCCGGGGATACGACGCGCCGCCCGTCGAGGAAGCCGCCGAGGAGGAGCCAGCCGCCGCCAGCGCGTAAAGGCCTGTAAGGACATGCCTCCAAATGTTCGCCAACCGCGTTAAAATCGCCACCGCACGCTGGAGGGAAGGCCGGCATCGTCCGAGCCTCAGCGCGAATTCAAGGGGAGGCCAACGGTGACGGTGAGCTTAGTGGATCGGACTTTGACGTGTCGTGACTGCGGTCGGGAGTTTCTTTTCACGGCGGGGGAGCAGGAGTTCTACCAGTCCCGTGGCCTACAGAACGAGCCACGCCGGTGCCCTGAATGCCGTGCCGCGCGGCGCCAGGCGGACGGCAACGGCCGGGCGAGGGTCATGCACGAGGTGATCTGCTCCAACTGCGGGAAGCAGACCCAGGTGCCGTTCGTGCCGACGGGCGCGCGTCCCGTCTACTGTCTCGATTGCTTTCAGACGGTAGGTCGCCGCTGACAGTCAGGCGATAGCGATCGGGCGCACCGGTGAGCCGGTCGCGCCCCGCATCTTGAGCGGAAGGCAGACGAAAACGAACTCGTAGACCCTGGCCGCGGCCAGCTCCTCCAGGTTCAGGTTCTCGATGATCGGGATCCCGGCCCTGACCAGCAGGAGGATGTGGCCGGGCAGGGTCACCTTCAGCTCCGGATCGGCCGGGCCCATGACGTCGAAGGCCATGTTGTCGGCGCCGGCGGCCCTCACCTTTCGCTCCACCAGCCAGCGCGAGCCGGCGGCGCTGATCCCTGCGGCGCGGAGGTACTCGTCGGGTTTCGACCACAGCGAGCCGTAGCCGGTTCGCACGAGCACGACATCGTCCTGGCGAACCTCGACCTGCGCGTGCTTGGCGGCGCCTTCGAGGTCCGCGGGCGTGATCGCGTATTCAGGATCGAGCCGGCGCTCGCCGGCCACGTCGAGCAGCACTCCACGGCCGACCAGCGGCGCCATCGTCTCCACCCCGAGCTGCCGGAAACCCACTGACGTCTGCACGCCTTCATCGACGTGCACCCCGCCGTGCAGGGTCAGGTTCTCGGCCTGGTGCGCGAGGGCGTCGATGTGGGTGCCCGAGTGCTCGGGCATGACGACGATGCCCGACGCTCCGGTCCGGGCCTCGGGTGCGCCACGCGCGTGGTGTCGGTGGAGAAAGTAGTTGAAGCCGGGCGCATGAGCCGGATGCGACGGGGCGCCCTGATAGCGCAGCTGCTCGAGGTCGAAGATGCGGGCTGACTCGAGCGACCCGAGCATGCCCCCAGAGCTCAATCTCTGTAGCGGTAGACGATCCGCCCGCGCGTGAGATCGTAAGGCGAGAGCTCGACCCGGATGCGGTCGCCAGGCGTGATGCGGATGAAGTAGCGCCGCATGCGCCCTGCCGCGTAAGCGATCAGCTTGTGCCCGCCCTCGACCTCGACCTCGAACATCGCGTTCGGCAATGCCTGCGACACGACGGCGTCCATGACCACAGCCGGCTCTTTCTGATCGCCGTCGTCACGGTCCGGTTTGCGCGCCTTCTCTGGACGCCGAGGAGCGCGCCGGCCCTTGTTCTTGCCCAAGACTCGTGAAGTCTAAAGGCGCCCGGAGCTGGCCGTGAGTTGCGCTTTGACCTTCCCGGCGAGATCGACCGACAGCCGGTCGACCGCGACCAGACGATTGAGCGTTTCGATCCAGCGCGTGTCCTTCGCGACTGCGCGCGCCATGAGCTGGACTCCCTCGTCGAGCTGTCCTTCCTCTGCCAGGGACAGGCCCGCCCAGAATTGGATCTCGACCATTTCGGGCGCCATCTTGGTCGCCTTGCGCAGGCTGGCCATCGCCGCGGCCTTGTCGCCGTCCTTGTCGATTGAGTCCGCTTCGTTCAACGTCATGTAGGCGCGCTTGAGGCGCAGCAGTCGGCGCAGCTCGGCGAGAGGGTCTGGCGCGTCCTCCACGCGAAGCTCGATGATGCGATCCTCCCACGAGTGGCCGGTCGGCTTGCCCGTGACAACCAGCATCGCCGCCGACTGCTTGCCCCGGATGTCGCCGCCTTCGGCCTCTGCCGCATCCAGCGCGGCCATCATGCGCTCGGCCAGGGGCGCGTCGGTGGAGTTGTACGCCTCGTGCATCGCGTCCCACACCGTGTCCTTTTCCATCAGGTTGGCCTGGCAGCTGAAGCCGTCGCCGGTGCGATGCCCCGCCGCGGGAATGCACTTCGCGCCGGTGTGCACGGCGACGTTGCCCGCAGCGTCGACCAGCGCGACCTGTCGCGACTCGGGCTGAGAATCGGCCGCGAGCAGAGCTTTCAACGCTTGCTCCGCGGTATAGCCGAGCCGCATGTACTCGACGCCGAGCGGGCCGAAGCTGACGTTCACCATCGACTGCGTGGCGACAGCGCCCACGCCGGCGAGCGCCCACGGCACGACGGGGCCGACCTGGAAGTAGTGCGACTGCACCGCCACGCCAAGCTCACCTGTCTCTTTGTCGCGCGCGACGATCGAGTAAGTCACCGTTCGTATCGTAGGGCTGAGCGGCTAGCCCTCATCGCCGGCCGGGCTGGTCTCGTACCGGAGCTCGCGCGGCTTGGAAGCACGCCAGCGCTCGACCCATGTGCCCTGGAGGTCCGGCTGCTTTTTCTCCGCCGCGAGCGTCCGCACCGCCTTCTCCACCCTGGCCGTGAACTCGCGCGAGCCCTCGGCCGCGTTCGGCGTCATCGGCTTGCCGATGCGCACGCGGACGGGTCCTGGCAACGGCAGCTTCTGCCCGCGTGGCATGACCTGGTAGGCGCCGCGAATGTGCATCGGGACCACCGGGGTGCCGGTTTCTTTGGCGAGATGGCCGACACCGGGCTTGAACTCCTGGATGCGCCCGTCGGGTGAGCGGCTGCCTTCGGGAAATAGCACCAGGTTCCAACCTGATTTGAGCAGCTGGCTCGAAGAGTGCAGCTGAGCCTGTGCTCCGCCGGTGCGCGAAAACGGGAACGTGTTGAGGAACAGGCTCACGATGTTGCCCAGGATCGGGTGCTTGAACCAGTAATCGGCGGCAGCCGCGACGACCGTGCGGTCGCGTGCCGTGTCGGTAAGCGAATGCAGGATGAGAGACGTGTCGGCGTGACTCGAATGATTCGCCGCGAATATCACAGGGCGCTCGAGCTCGCGCACCCACTCGCGTCCCTCGACCTTGGGATGCACCATCGCCTCGGTGAACGGCAGCAGCAGCCCGCGCTGGATCAAGTAGCGGATCGATCGCACCGGCTCGACACGCGCCCATCCGAGATCGGTCGCCGGAGCCGGCACGACGGCGCCTTGCTCCGGCCACGTGTGAGGCCGTGGCGTGTTCCAATGCCACGCGCGACGGACTCGCATCACGTCTCTTGCCGCCCCGCCGGCCACATCGATCAGGCGGGTGAGCGGACCTTCTGAGTACCAGGGCACTGAATGAGCTCCTAGTGGACCCGGCCGTTGATCTTGGTCGCGGCGCTGGCTCCGATGGCCGGCTCGTTGAAAGCGAGCATCGCCACCTCGAACTGCTTGTTCTGCCAGAAAGCGACGTACACCGCTACGTCCGCGATGCTGATCGAGAGCACGACCGAGTTGTCGCCGAGGCCGGTGGCGGCGCCCTGCTGGGCGGTTCCGCCGGCGGCTTTGAGGCTCGCGATGTCGGAGTCGCTCAGGTGGAAGTCCTTGGAGTCGGCCTTGAAGCTGGCCGCCGCCGTAGTCGAGTCCTTGAACCGGAACGCGTACACGTAGGCGACCTTGCCCGACGGGGTGCCGGAGCCGAATTGGCCACAGTCAGAGGTGTTGGCGGCGTAGATGGCGACATAGCTGTCGTTTGCGCCTGACTTCTTCAGGTCGTCCCACGTGATCTTGTCGCTCGCGTACTGGTCTGGGGCCTTGGTCTGCTCCGCCTTCAGGTAGTTGTCGTACGAGCCACTTTCAGGGCACTTCGTCAGACCGGGAAAGTCGGAGGAGTTGTCAGCCACGTTTTGCGCAGAGGCCGGGCCCTGCGCCAGCGGGTTGCCTCCCCCGGATCCGCCTCCACAGCCGGCCAGGACCACCATGCACGCGAGGGCGAGGAGTCGAGTCATCACCTAGAGGATCCTCCCATTTATGTCCTTGACGGCCCTGGCCGCGTCCGCGGAGGACACGTTGTAAGCCAGGAAATCCGACGCAAACGTCTTGTTCTGCCAGAAGGCGAAGTAGTACGACGCGCCCGACACGGTGGCCGTTCCCACAGCCGACTGCGCGCCAAGACCCGTGTCCGAGCCCGTGGTGACAATCCCTCCGGTCGATTTGATGAAGGAAATGTCGCTCGGGCCAAACCCGAGAAACTCGGCGCCGGTTTCAAAAATGCGCGCCGCGGTGGCGGCGCTCTTGAACTTGATTACAAGTCCCAAGACCAGGCCGCCTGTCGGAGCCCCAGAGCTCTGGCTGGAGAGTGCGGCACAGTCGCGCGGGCTGGCGCCGTAAACCGCGAGATAGCCTTCGGTCGCGCCTTCGCGTTTCCAGAGGCCCCACTGGTAGGAATTGCTTTCGTACGACTTTGGATCGCTCGACTTCTCGCGCTTCAGCACCGTGTCCAGGTCTCCACTCGCCTCGCATCGCTGCATGCTCGGCACGTCCTTCGCCTGCAGGGTCACGCTCTGGGCGGTCAGCGGTTTTTTCTGGGCTACGGTCTCCGGTCCCTGGCATCCCGCCACCATCAGCAGCAAGACCAAGCCCGACACCGCACGCCACACGACGTCAGGCCTCGACCTCCGCGAGCATGATCGGCGGCATGCGGAGATGGGTCACGCTCGGATAGCGACCGACGGTCTGCTCGGCCATCTCGAACGCGTCTTCGAGCGTCGTAGCGCACTTGAGACCAAGTCGATGTACGACATCGCGATCCCCGCCGACGACGATGATGTCGCCGGCGTGCTCCATGGCGTGGGCCCCCCAGTACCACGCATAGAACGGGTGCGCGCCGTGGTACGCGTGTGATTTGCGATAGAGCTGCCGGAACCACGGGTCCTCGGCGAAGCGCAGCTCGTATTTCTTCTCGATCTCGAGTGGGTCGGTCGTGTCCGCCAGGACCTCGTCGTAGAAGTCGATGTAGCTCGGGTGCTGCACGGCGTCGAATTCATAGCGGCATGGATGCGTCAGGATCAGCACTCCACCTTTCCGCAGCACCGGCGCGTTGCGATAGAAGTTGAAGAGATAGCCCATTCCCATGCACACGACGAGCACGGGGTTCATCGGGGCGTTGACGTTGTACGGCCCGAGGTACGGCACCCCC
>VBHJ01000173.1 GCA_005887685.1 Chloroflexota bacterium
AGCAAAGTGATTACCGGACGGGCTGGAGCTTCCGCCAAACGACCAGCAACGGCGCGGCATTGAAGATCGAGCTGTAGGTCCCGGAAACGATGCCGATCATCAGGGCCAGGGCCAGGCCCTGGAGGCTCGGTCCGCCCGCGATCAGGATCGCGGCCAGGACCAGGACGACCGTGAAGCTGGTGATGATCGATCGGGCGGCGGTCTGCATGATGCTGAGGTTCACGACCTGCTCAAACGAAAGGCGCTGGCTGACGCGAAGGTTCTCGCGGATCCGGTCGAACACCACGACGGTGTCGTGGACCGAGAAGCCCACGACGGTGAGCACGGCGGTCACGAAAAACGCGTCGATCTCGCCGATGCGCAGGCCCAGCACCTTGCCGAGGATGGAGAAGATGCCGGTTAGCACGAACACGTCGTGCAGCAGCGCGGCGACGGCCGAACCGCCGAACTGAAAACCCGCCTTCCATCCGCCGGGCACGTTGTGGAACCAGATCGACAGCAGGACCAGGAGTCCGGCCGCGGCGATGGCGACAGCGAGCAGCGAGAGCTGGATGGTCTCACCGGCGATGGTGCCCCCCACCTCCAGGATCTGCTGCACGGTCATCGGGCCGAGCTTGTTCTGCATGTCGGTCTGGACGTTCGCCGTCTGGGCCGCGGTCAGCGGTGGGTAGCGGAGGATGTAGCCGCCGCCGGTGGTCTGGATGACGGACCCGCTGGCGTTCTCCGAGTCGACGGCCGCTTCGACCTGCGGCAGGGCCGGGTGATTGGCGAAGGTCACCGTCAGCTCGGTTCCTCCGGCGAAGTCGATGCCGAGTCGGAATCCGTGGGTCACCATCGAGACGATGCCCGGGACGATGATGATCAGCGACAGGGCGAAGAACAGGTTGCGGCGGCCGATGATGTTGAGCCGGCGGACTCTTGGAGGCTTTACAGGTTCTGGCTCTTTCTCCGGCCCTTTGGTGACCCCGTCCGGGACGATGTCCGCAGACTGCTCCTCCGCCTTTACGTCAGACAGTTCGGACACGGTCCACCCCCAGCAGACCCGCGCGCCGGAAGCGGCTCGAGATCAGCACGATCGCGAGCAGGTTGTGGGTCACCACGATCGCCGATACCAGGCTGACCAGCACCCCGATGGCAAGCGTCAGCGCAAACCCCTTGACCGCCGAAGGCCCGACGAAACCGAGGATCGCGCACGTCCACAGCGTCGACCCGTTGGAGTTCCAGATCGCCGGCCACGCCCGTCGCACAGCCGCATCCACCGCTGCGGCGATGGTCCGCCCGGCTCTTACCTCTTCTTTGAAGCGCTCGAAGATCAGGACGTTGGCGTCGACCGCCATGCCTACGGACAGGATGAAACCGGTGATACCCGCGAGCGTCAGCGTGACGGGTATGAACTTGAACAAGGCCAGCACAACACCCGCGTAGAAGAGCAGCGCCAGGCTCGCGAGGAGGCCCGGGACGCGGTAGTACAGGATCATGAAGAGCACCACGATGAAGAGGCCGAGCAACCCGGCCGCCAGGCTGAGCTTGACCGCCTCTGCGCCGAGCGTCGCGCTGACCTGCGTCACGTCGAGCGCCACCAGGTCGACCGGCAGCGAGCCGGAGTTGATCCCGGTCGCGAGGTCGTTGGCGCTCTGCTGCGTGAAAGACCCTGAGATCGTCGCGTTGCCGCCTGCGATCTCCTGGATGGTGATGGGGTCGGTGAGCAACTTCCCGCAGACGGTGGTCTCTGTCTGCGCGGCGAGGCAGGCCGCGTCGTACGGCTGCTGCACCTTGGAGACGTAGGTGGGGTCCTCCCAGTTGTCGATGTCCTTCTGGGTGAGGTCGAGCCAGATCGCGAGGTGTCGCTGCGGACAGTTGGCGGTGGCCGAAGTGTTGGGGTCACCGGGACAGGCAGCGACGTTGTCGCGGGTCAGGTTGTCGAAGGTCGTCGCGCCCTTGGAGGTGAAGCCGATGTTGACCACCCAGCTCGTTCCTGTGGAGTCGATCGCCGCACTCGCGCTCGAGATGTCGTCTCCGGTCAGACCCGTGAAGTCTGGTTTGTAGCCCGGCTCGGGACCGTTGGTGACCTTCGTGTCGGCCACCCATTTCGTATAGACCAGCTTGGAGACCGCGCCGATGGTCTTCTGCGCCTGCGCGGCGTTGACGCCCGCAAGGTCCACGGTGATCCGGTCGTAGTTGGTGCCCGCGCCCCGAATCTCGGGCTCGTTGACGCCGAGGGCGTTGACGCGCTTGTTGATGACCGCGATCGTCTTCTGCTGGACGTCGGCGCGGCTCTGGCCTGCCGGGAAGTTGGTGAGCTGGTAATCGATGTGCGTCCCGCCAGCCAGGTCCAGGCCTTTGTGGAAGTAGAGCTGCCAGCCGCCGAAGTTGGGCGGCAGGCCGGCGACGTCACCCGTCAGCGGAAGGTGATTGGCGATGCGATAGACATAGCCGGCGCCGTCGATGAACAGCGAAAAGACCAGCACGGCGGCGACGATGAGGCGGATGGGGCCGCTGAGGACTATGTGCACGGCAGCCGATCAGTGTACGTACTACCCATCTACCGCTGCCGGAAGACGAGGTTGAGGACCACGGTCAGGACGATCGACAGCACGATGCTCGTGGCGATCGGGAGATAGAGGGTGACGTTGCCGGTCCGAAACGTGAGGTCGCCGGGCAGATGGAGCCGGCCGAAGAGCATGAGCGCCCCGCCGACGATCACCAGAACCACGCCGAAGAAGAGGACCATCCTCCCCACATCAGACACTCCTACTTACAGTAAGCGGGTTTGTTCGGTCGCGGGTGCGGGCGGCGTGATGCCCATGTGCCGGTAGGCGAGCTCCGTCGCGACCCTGCCCCTGGCCGTCCGGGCGAGAAACCCGATCTGGATGAGGTAAGGCTCGGTCACGTCCTCGATGGTCTCCGGCTCCTCCGAGAGGGACGTGGCCAGCGTGTCCAGCCCGACCGGGCCGCCCTTGAACTTGAGGATCACCGTCTCGAGCAGCTGGCGGTCGAGCGGTTCTAGTCCGAGCTCGTCGACCTCGAGCTTGCTGAGCGCGATGCGCGTCGTGTCGACCGTCGCCCGGCCGTCTCCGCGGACCTGCGCGTAGTCCCGCACCCGGCGCAGCAGGCGGTTGGCGACGCGGGGCGTACCCCGGGCGCGGCGGGCAATCTCCGACACCGCGTCATCGTGGATCTCGATGTCGAGGATCCGCGCGGAGCGGCCGACGATCTTCTCCAGCTCGGCTTTGTTGTAAAAGTCGAGCCGGTAGACGGCGCCAAAGCGATCCCGCAGCGGCCCGCTGAGGAGACCCTGTCTCGTCGTGGCGCCGACGCATGTGAAGTGGGGCAGCGGCAGGGTGGCGGCGCTGGCCCCCACTCCCTTGCCGAGCACCGCGTCAAAGCGGAAGTCCTCGAGCGCGGGATACAGCGACTCCTCGACCACCGTGTTCAGGCGGTGGATCTCGTCGATGAAGAAGACGTCGCGCGTGGTGAGGTTCAAGAGGATCGAGCCGAGGGCGCCCTGGTGATCGATGGCTGGTCCCGAGCTGACCTTGATCGCAACGCCGAGCTCGTTGGCGATGATGTGCGCGAGGGTCGTCTTGCCAAGCCCCGGCGGACCGCACAGCAGGACATGCTCCACGGGCTCATCGCGCCGGCGGGCAGCTTCGAGCAGGATGCTCAGGTTCTCCCGGACTTGCTCCTGCCCGACGTACTCGGCGAGGAATCGGGGTCGCAGCGTGAGGTCGAACTGCTCGTCATCGGAGCGCGCGTCGAGGACTTTGTCCTTGGTCATTTGCGACCCAGCGATTTGAGAGCTGTGGCGAGCGCCTCATGGGTCGAGGGAGACTCCTTCCAGTCGACCGACTCGAGCCCGGAGCGCGCTTCCTGTGACGAATAGCCGAGGTTGCGCAGCGCGGACTCGACGGCCTTCGGCACGGCGCCGTCACCGGCCAGAGCCGCGGCGCGCGGCACCACCTCCAGCGCCGCCACCGCATCGAGGCGCGGCTTCAGCTCGATGATCACCTTCGCAGCGGTGCGCGGTCCGACGCCGCTGGCCCGCCTGATCGGCGCTGCATCCTCGCTCATGATGGCGCGCTTGAGGACCTCGAGGCTGGACGCGCTCAGGATGTTCAGCCCGACCTTCGGCCCCACGCCGTCGACCTGGATCAGCATCTCGAACATCTCCAGCTCTTCCACGGTCGCGAATCCGTAAAGGGCCAGCTGGTCCTCGCGGACCTGCGTGTGGATGTGCAGCTCGACATCGCCTCCGGGCGGCGGCAGCTGCTGACGGGTTTGCATGGCCACGCTGACCAGGTAGCCGACACCGCCCACGTCGAGCACGATGAAATCGGGACCGGCGCGGCGCACGACCCCGCTCAGGTGGGCAATCACGATATCGCGGCCCTCGTGAAGCGTCTGCTGCGCGCGTGGCAGAGCGCGATGGCGATCGCGTCGCGTGCGTGGTCGTCAAGCTTTCCCTCGGGCATCTTCACCTGCGCCGCCAGCATGCGCCCGATCTGCGTCTTATCCGCGTTGCCATAGCCGGTGAGGATGACCTTGACCTGGCTCGGCTTGTACTCGAAGACCGGGACTCCACACTCCTCGAGCACGTTGAGGATCGCGCCCCGCGCCTGCGCCACTCCGACCGCGCTCGTCGCATTGCGCCCCATGAAGAGCTCTTCGATCGACGCCTCCGCCGGCGGGTGCTCGGCAAGGATCGCTCGCAAATGATTGGTGATGGTGAGCAGCCGCGCGCCGTCGCGGCCGGGGATGGTCACGACCGTGCTGCACGAAAGGACAAGGTTCGGCTCGGCAAAAAGGGCAAAGCCAGTGCCCGCGAGCCCGGGGTCGACCCCAAGGATTAACCCGTTGTTGTGTCCAGGCATTTGTCCATCAGGTTCTACACCTGTGCTGAGACGCGTTCAAGGACGTCGGATGGGATGTCGAAGTTGGCGTAAACCTGCTGGACGTCATCGTCCTCTTCCAGTGATTCCATGAGCCTCAGGACCGCGGCGGCCTTGTCTTCGCCGACCGACACGGTTTGCTTCGGCTGCATCGTGACCTCGGCGTTCTCGACGCTGACACCGAGGGCTTCCATCGCGGCCTTCACTTTTTCGAAAGCGTTCGGAGGTGTGGTGATCTCGACCGACTTGCCATCGACCTGAACGTCGTCGGCGCCTGCCTCGATGGCATCGAGGCCGACCTCTTCGGGGTCGTGCTTACCGGTGTTGACGGTGATGACTCCCTTGCGCTCGAACATCCAGCCGACGGCATTGCTCTCTGCCAGGTTGCCGCCGAGCTTGGAGAAGCGGTGCCGGATCGAAGCAGACGTGCGGTTGCGGTTGTCGGTGAGGGCGTCGGCCATGATCGCCACACCGGCCGGACCGTAGCCCTCGTAGCGGACCTCCTCCAGCCTCTCGCCGGCGAGCTCCCCCGTCCCCCGCTCGATGGCGTTTTTGATCTTGTCGGTCGGCATGTTGATCTCACGCGCCTTCTGCATCGCCAGCCGCAGGCGGAAGTTGCCATCCGGGTTGCCCCCGCCCTCGCGCGCCGCGATCGTGATCTCACGGCTCGCGCGGGTGAACGCCTGGCCCCGTTTGGCGTCGACGATCGCCTTCTTGTGCTTGATCCCGGCCCATTTGGAATGGCCCGACATCAGATGCAGGCTCCGAACATGCTTTCGATGATTTTACTTCACTACAAATCGAATCCACCGGCGCTTTCCGACCTGTACCACCGAGCCGTGGGTAAGTGGATCATCGCCAGTAGCCGTTTGGCCATCGAGTTTCACGCCTCGTTGTTCGATGAGCCGTCGAGCCTCGTTGTTTGATTTGGCGAGACCGCTTTTCACCAGAGCCTCAATGAGTCGCATGGGAAATCCGATCTCGAATTCCTCGATTTGCTCCGGCGTTTCTTTTTTGCGGAACCTTGTGTTGAAGTCTTCCTCGGCGCGCCGAGCTGCTTCCTCGCCATGCAGACGCTTCACCAGCTCGCGCGCCAGCGCGGCCTTGGCGTCACGCGGCCCGAGCGCCAACAAATCGGCTTGTTCTTTCGGGTCCAGGCCGGAGATCAGCCGTAAATATCTCTCGATGAGCGCGTCGGGGATCGACATCGTCTTGCCGTAGATCTGCTCCGGCGATTCGTTGATCCCGATGTAGTTGCCGAGCGACTTGCTCATCTTCTTGTCCCCGTCGGTCCCTTCCAGCAACGGGAACACCGCGATGTCCTGCGGCTCCTGGCCGTAGGCCTTCTGGATCTCCCGCCCGAAGAGAAGGTTGAACAGCTGGTCTGTCCCGCCGATCTCCACGTCCGCCTCCACCGCAACGGAGTCGTACGCCTGGTTGAACGGATAGAGGATCTCGTGCGCGCCGACCGCCGTTCCGGACTTGATGCGGTCCGCGAAGTCCTCGCGCTGCAGCACCTGCTGCAACGTGGCCTTGGCCAGGAGGCGAAGGATATCCGCGGCGGACATCGAGGCGAGCCATTCCGAGTTGCGGCGGACCTCGATCTTCTTGCGGTCCAGAACGATGTCCAGCTGTTTGAAGTACGTCTCTGCGTTCTTCTCGACCTGGTCTTCCGTGAGCATCGGCCGCGTTTCCGAACGCCCACTCGGATCGCCGATCATCGCCGTGTAGTCGCCGATGATCACGACCACGGTGTGGCCTTCGTCCTGAAACATCCGCAGCGTGTCGAGCACCACCAGGTGCCCCACATGAAGGTCAGGAGCGGTCGGATCGAGACCCAGCTTCACGCGCAGCCTGTCGCCGCGCTCGAGGCGCCCGCGCAGGTGGTCCTCGACGTGGATCTCCACTGCCCGCTCGCGCAGGCGTTTGAAAAACTCGCTGCTCAACGCGTGTGCGTGCTTAGGGATTGACCGGTCCAGGACCGAAGTAGATCTGCGGGTCTCCCGGAAGCAGCGGTTGGAACAAAGCGATGATCGGCCTGTCGATCGCATTTACCAGGCTGACCATGAACGCCGAACGGTGCACCGAGTCGCGAAGCCCCTGTTGCGTGGGGTCGAGCTGCGCGCCGCCGATGGGGTTGGCGGCCTGCCCGAGCTCGTAGACCAGGACGACCGAGAGGAGAATCGCCGTGATAAGCCCCAACGCGGTGCCGAGGGTCCGGTTCAAGACCACGGCCGGGACCTGGATCTGCTTGTGCGCGATCTGGGTCGCGGCCTCCACCAGGAGCAGAAGGAAGACGATGATCCCGAAGAAGCCGTAGATGCGGCCATCGGGCACCTCCATGTTGGAGGTCTGCTGCAGGATGCCGCCCGCCTGCAGGCCCAGGTTTGTCGCGGCCCACACCGCCACGAACAACGCGACGAGTCCGATGAAGCGCCGGATGAGGCCGCTGAAGAACCCGCCCGCCCCATACACGACGATGAGCGCGATCGGGAAGATGTCGATCCAGGTCAATTGGTGCTTTCCCCAAAACAGCACGCCGAGGCGTGCGCAAGCCGCGCCGGTGTCACTCTCTGAACCTGGCTCGGTGTCTTTTCTCCAGTCCCTGCTTGATCTCGGACATCACCTTATCCACTTCGGCGTCCGTCAGGGTGCGCTCCGGGCTTCGGAAAGTCAAGGTAAACGCGACGCTCTTGTGGCCATCGGGAACCTGCGTGCCCCGGTACTCGTCGAAAGCCCGGACCTGCTCCAGAAGGTCGCCGGCCAGCTCCTTGATCGCGGCTTGCAGCACCCCCGCCGCGACCGTCTCGTCCACGATCACCGCCAGGTCGCGCTGCACGCCGGGGAAGCGCGGCAGAGGCTGAGCGCGCGGGATGCGCGAGGCCGCGACCACCGGCTCGACGTCGATCTCGAACGCCACGACCCGTCCGTCGATCCCGGCTCCTGCGGTCACGGTCGGATGGAGCTCGCCGATGTAGCCGAGCTGGCGGCCGTCGAGCATGACCGCGGCGCACCGGCCAGGGTGAAATAGCTCGGTCGACGCCCTGTCGTACGCGCACGGCGGCGCCGCCATCGCGGCAACGCAACCATCCAGCACAGACTTGAGCCGATAGACCGCATCTCGTCCCTCGTCTGCCGTCTCCCCCGCCGACGCGATGGCGGCCAGGCGGAGCGGCTCCTCGGGCTGGGCGCCGTTGCGCTCGCCCACGCGCGCGAGGTAAGCCTCGGCGATCTCGTAGATGCGGACCTCGAGGCGGCCTCGATCGCGATTCAACGTCATGGCCTCGATCAACGAGGGCAGCAGCGACGTGCGCAGCGTATCCATGTCATCGCTCAGCGGATTGGAGACTCGCATGGCGTGAGCCGCGATGCGCAACGCCTCGAGCTTGCGTCCGGGGACCAGAGCGGGATTCCAGGTCTCCGTGTAGCCGGAGCCGGCCATGACTTCGCGGATGGCATCGAGCCTGCGATCGAGGCTTGGCGAGGCAGGCGTCCATCTCTCGTGGCGTCGCCCCGGCAGCGTGGGCGGGACGCGGTCGTAGCCGTACACGCGGCCGACCTCCTCGACGAGGTCCTCGGGAATCGTGACATCGAGCCGGAACACGGGCGGCAGCACGTCCCACTCGCCGTCGCCCATCACCTTGACGTGGAAGTTGAGCCGCTTGAGGATCGACTCGGCTTCCTCGAGCGGGACGTGAGTGCCGAGCACGTCGTCGATCAACGCCGGCCTGAGGTTGACGCGGACTGGCTGCTGCGGGCGCGGATACACGTCAGCCCACTCGCGGTGCACGCTGCCACCGGCCAGCTCGGCGATGAGCGACGCGGCGCGGCGCGCACCCGCAAGCGCCAGCTCGGGCGGCAGCGCCCTTTCAAATCGCGCCGACGCCTCGGTGCGCAATCCGAGAGCCCGCGACGTCTGCCGGACGCTGGGCCCATTGAAGTTTGCCGACTCGAGCAGGATGTCTCTGGTCGCGGTCGTGACCGCCGTCTCCTCCCCGCCGATCACCCCCGCGACCGCGACTGGTCGCAGCGCGTCGGCGATCACCAGCATGTCGGAGGTCAGGTCGCGGACGAGGCCGTCGAGCGCCAGCAACTTTTCGTTTGCGCGAGCACGGCGGACGTGAATGGCCGGTCCGCTCAGGCGCGCGAGGTCGAAGGCGTGGAGCGGCTGCGCGTACTCGAGGAGGACGTAGTTGGTGATGTCGACGATGTTGTTGATCGGGCGCACGCCGCACGCTCGCAGCCGGCGCTGCATCCAGTCCGGACTGGGACCGACCCTGACCCCCTTGATCACGCCGCCGATGTAGCGGCTGCAGAGGTCGGGGTCGTCGATGCTGACTTTGACCAGGTCTCGACCCGGAGGATCGGCGGTGCCAGTGAAAGCCGGCATGAAGTCCCGCTTCATCGGGCGGTCGAGGCCGGCGGCGAGCTCACGGGCGACGCCGAGGTGGCCCATGCAGTCGGGGCGGTTGGACGTGATCTCCGCCTCCATGATCGCCTGGCTCGGGATGACCGACGTGAGCGGATCGCCAGGCTTGCCGCGATCGAGGATCAGGATGCCCGCGTGGTCCTCGCCCAGGAGCAGCTCTTCGGCCGAGCACAGCATCCCGCTGGCCTTGAAGCCGGCGATGTTCATATCCTTGACGACCTTGCCGTTGGGGACTGTCGTTCCGGGCAGCGCGACGGGGACGAGACTGCCGGGGACCGCGTTCGGAGCGCCCGCGATGATCTGCTGCACGTGGTCTCCGAGATCGACCTGGTGAATCCACAGCGGGTTGCGCGACTTGGGGTGCGGCTTCTGCTCCAGCACCTTGCCGATCACGATCTGCGAGAGATCGACCACCGTCATCGACTCCACCTCTACTCCCAGTCGCGTCAGGACCTCAGCAGCATCTTTCGGCGTGACGCCGTCGAGGTCCACGAAGTCTCCGAGCCATTCATATGAGATCCGCATGGGTTAGTTGTGCCAGCCCCTCCGGCGCTGCGCGCCACCTCCCCATGAATGGGGAGGAGACTTGACCATTAGAACTGCTCCAGGAAGCGCAGGTCGGATTCGTAGAAGAGGCGCATGTCGTCCACGTCGTGCTTCAGCATCGCCATGCGCTCGATTCCGAAACCCCACGCGTACCCGTTCCACTGCGATGGGTCGATGCCGCCGTTGCGCAACACCTGCGGATGCACCATGCCGCAGCCGCCGACCTCGAGCCACCCCTTGTGCCGGCAGCTCTTGCAGCCCATGCCGCCGCAGATCCCGCAAGACACGTCGAACTCAAAGCTCGGCTCGGTGAAGGGGAAGAAGCTCGGTCGCACGCGAACCTTGCGTTCGCGGCCGTACAGCGACTGGATCATGAAGAGGAGGGTTCCCTTCATGTCCCCGACGGTCAGGCCCTTGTCGACCGCCAGGCCTTCGACCTGGCTGAAGTAGGGGAGGCGCGTCGCTTCAGGCGCGTCGCGCCGGTAGCAGCGCCCCGGAGTGATGATGTAGATCGGCGGTTCTTTGATCCTCTGCATGGCGTGGATCTGCACAGGTGAGGTGTGCGCGCGCAGAAGGAGGCCTGGACCGAAGTAGAACGAGTCCCACATCTCTCGCGCCGGGTGCCCGGCCGCGATGTTGAGCGCCTCGAAGTTGAACCACTCGGTCTCCACCTCGGGCCCCAGCTCCACCTGGTAGCCGAGCGACTCGAGCACGGTCTCGATCTGGCGCCGGACCTGTGTCAGCACGTGGATCTGCCCACGCTCGAGCGGCCGGCCGGGGAAGGTGACGTCGATCGCCTCCGTCTCGGCGAGGTCGGCAAGGCGAGTCGCCTCGAGCTGGGAGCGCCGGGCTGCAAGCGCCCCTTCGATCATGCGCTTGGCCTCGTTGACTGCTTTGCCGAGGACCGCCCTTTCGTCCGCACTGAGCCGGCCGATGCCCTCGAGAAGCTTGCTCACGTGGCCGCTCTTGCGGCCGAGGTACTCGACCTCGATCCGCTCGAGCTCGGCTGAAGTCTGGGACTTGCCGATCGCCTCGACGGCGTCCGCGGTCAGCGCTGAAGGATCGTTCATCCGCGTCGGCGCCTGATCTCGAACAGGATCACCGCCGCTGCGGCGGCCACGTTGAGCGATTCAACACCTTCCGTGAGCGGCACGGTCACGAGCTTGAGGTCTTTGCGCGACAGGCCGTGGGCCTCGCTGCCGAGAACGATCATTCCCGCTGACTCTATCGGCGCCTCCGCCAGCGCTGCACCGCCCGCGGACGAGGCCCCGAAGCCGCCGAGCTCCGCGAGGTCCTTCCACTGCGCCCTGGCGACCTTCAACCGGAACACGTTTCCAGCCGATGCGCGCACCGCCTTCGGTCCGAACGGGTCTGCGCTCCCAGGCAGCACGGCCAGCGCGGGAGCTCCCGCCGCGGCCGCCGTGCGCGCGATCGCGCCAACGTTGCCTGGATCCTGCACGCGGTCGAGCACGATGAGCGGCCACCCCGCGGCCCGCGCCGCGGCGATCGCCTCCGCCGGCGACGCCTCGGTGACGTGCGCGATCGCGATGGCGCCCTGCGGCGTGACGGTCTGAGTCGCGGCGCGAAATGCGGCCGGTGTCAGCGTCACGCGCGATTCCGTGTGAAATGGGAGCTTGTCGCCTTCGCGCACCGCGATCACTTCGAACGCGAGCCCGGCCGCCTTGGCCTCCGCGAGCACGCGCGGGCCTTCCAGGAGGACGAGGCCTGGCTCGCGCCGGTGGGCGAGGCGTCGCAGTCGGCGGACGACCTCGTTGTCCGGGCTCGAGATTATCTGCTGGTCAGAGGTTGTTCTTCGCAACCTCCACCAGCCGGGCAAAGGAACCGCTGTCGCGCACGGCCAGGTCAGCCAGCATCTTGCGGTCGATCTCCACTCCGGCCTGGCGAAGGCCGTGCATCAGCTTGTTGTAGGGCAGGCCTGACTGCCTCGAGGCCGCGTTGATCCGAGCAATCCACAGCCGGCGCATCTCGCGCTTGCGGCGGCGGCGGTCGCGGAACGCGTACGCGAGCGCATGCAGCACCGCTTCGTTGGCGGGGCGGAAGAGCAACTTCTTGGAAAGGCGGAAGCCCTTGGCGCGATCGAGGATCGCCTTGTGGCGACGATGCGCGGGGACGCCGCGCTTAACCCTTGCCATGGCTCAGATTCCCAGCGCCCGGCGCACTGTCTTGCGGTCCGCCTTCGAAACCGGTTGCTTGTTCTCGTAGTTTCGCTTGCGCTTCTTCGACTTGTGCTCAAGCAGGTGGCTCTTCCA
>VBHJ01000217.1 GCA_005887685.1 Chloroflexota bacterium
CGCGCGAAGTTCCCTATGGTAGTCTCGAAATCGAATACATGCAGTCGTTCTCGGCTTCAAGGAAGTAATGGTTCAGCTCAGGCAGCAGCTCGCGTTGGAGCTGATGCGCGAGGCGGACGTCAACACCGTCCAGGAGATCGAGCGCGAGATCTTCGCCACGCCCTGGCCGCGCAACGCCTACTACCGCGAGCTCGCTTCGCGTGCCAGCGCCCACTACGTCGTCCTGCGCCAGGAAGGCATGGTCGAAAGGCCGACCGGTTACCGGCTTGCCGACTTCGACCCGTCGATCATCGGCTACGGCGGGATGTGGCGAATGTACGACGAGGCCCATGTCACGACGATCGGCGTCCGTCGCGACCTCCAGCACCGCGGCTACGGCCGGATGATCTTCGCCGGCCTGGTCCAGGCGGCATACGACATGGGGGCGAAGTGGGTGACGCTGGAAGTGCGGACGAGCAACGAAAACGCGATGCGCATGTACGAGGCCTTTGGTTTCAAGGTCATCGGCCGGCGCAAGGGTTACTACACCGACAACGGCGAGGACGCGATCGTGATGTGGTCCGACTCCATCCACTCGCCTCGCTTCCGCAAGGCGTACGAGGTAAACCTGGAGCGCATCGACGCCGACGTCCGCGGCCTGCGCCGCGACCTGCTGGCGAAGGGCGAGTAGGGCTCTTCCCCATTTATGGGGAAGTACCCGGCGCAGCCGGGGGATGGGGCTGAGATGACACTGACTCTGGGAATCGAGACGTCTTGCGACGAGACTTCCGTCGCGGTCGTCGAGGATGGCCGCCGGGTCCTCAGCAACGTGATCCACTCCCAGGTCGACCTGCATAGAGAGTTCGGCGGAGTCGTGCCCGAGCTCGCTGCGCGCGATCACCTGGAGCGCCTGCCTCACCTCCTGGACATGGCCCTGGAGAAGGCCGGTGTCAAAACCGACGACCTCGACCTCCTGGCGGTCACGCGCGGACCCGGCCTGGTGGGCTGCCTTCTGGTCGGCGTTGGGGTGGGGGAGGGCCTGGCGGCCGCCTGGTCCAAGCCGCTGACCGGCGTCAACCATCTGTGGGGCCACATCTACGCGGCGATGCTCACCCGCCCGGACCTGGAGCCGCCCCTCCTCGGCCTGGTCGTCAGCGGTGCGCATTCCGACCTCGTCCGCATGCCGGCGCATGGCCGGTTCCAGGTCATCGGACGCACGCGCGACGACGCGGCCGGCGAGGCCTTCGACAAGGCGGCCCGGATGCTCGGCCTGGGGTTCCCCGGCGGTCCGGCGCTGGATCGTCTCGCGCGTCATGGCGATCCGACGCGACAACCCCTGCCGCGGCCCTCCCTGCCCGGCCTCGAGTACAGCTTCAGCGGCCTCAAGACCGCGCTCCTCTACCGGCTCCGCGACGTGGGCGAAGCGGTCAGCGACCAGGACCGCGCCGACCTGGCGGCGTCGTTCGAGCAGTCGGTCGTCGAGTCGCTGCTCGAGAAGCTCGACTCCGCCCTTGACGCGCACCCGGTCGCCGAGGTCGTGGTCGCCGGCGGCGTGGCGGCCAATTCGCTGCTCCGGAGGCGGGCGGGCGAGGTGGTGGGCAACCGGGCCCGCCTCACCATGCCGTCCCTCGAGCTCTGCACCGACAATGCGGCGATGATCGCCGCCGCCGGCTTCTATGGAGGCCGGTACCCGGCAGATGTCGACCCCTCTCTAAGCTGGTAGCCGTGGGTGTCAAGGGCTGGACCGTGGTTTTCAAGGGGGAGCGCATCCAGGCCGAGATCGTGGCCGCGGCGCTCGGGGCGGGAGGCCTCCAGGTCGAGGTTTTCGGCGACAACGCCTACGGGATCGGCATCGACCTGACGGCGGCCCGGCTGATGGTCCCGGACGACCAGGCCCAGGCCGCCCGCAAGCTCATCCAGGAGGCTGAGGAGGCCCGGCCGACCGAGGACGTTTAGCACCTTGTCCTCCCCATTTATGGGGAGGTGGCGGGCGCAGCCCGCCGGAGGGGCTGGTGCTGATTGGCAGCGACGCCCCGGTACGTACTACTATTTAGCAGTCGACCTGTCCGAGTGCTAAGCGCTCGGGCGAGCCGAGTGCCAATTCAACCAATCAGCTGGAGGGCTGCACATGAACCTGAAACCGTTAGGCGACCGCGTAGTGGTCAAGCCGGTCGAGAAAGAGGAGAAGACCAAGAGCGGGATCGTCCTTCCGGACACCGCCAAGGAGAAGCCCCAGGAGGGCATCGTCCAGGCCGTGGGAACAGGAAGGATCCTGGACAACGGCACCAAGGTGCCGATGGAGCTCAAGGTCGGCGACAAGGTGCTCTACGCGAAGTACGCCGGCAACGAATTCAAGATCGACGAGATCGAGTACCTGATCGTCTCGGAGAAGGACGTGCTGGCCGTGGTCGGCTCGAACGGCAAGAAGTCACCAGCAAAGGAATAGATAAGGGGAACATATGGCGAAAACAGTCACATTCGATGTAGAGGCGCGACAGCACCTCAAGAAGGGCATCGACACCGTTGCCCAAGCAGTACGCATCACTCTTGGCCCCAAGGGCCGCAACGTCGTCCTGGAGAAGAAGTTCGGCGCCCCGACCGTCACCAACGACGGCGTGACGATCGTGCGCGAGATCGAGCTCAAGGACGCGATGGAGAACACCGGCGCGCAGCTGCTGCGCGAGGTCGCGACCAAGACCAACGACGTGGCCGGTGACGGAACCACCACGGCGACGATCCTGGCGCAGACCATGATCAGCGAAGGCTTCCGCAACGTCACCGCGGGCGCCAACCCGATGCAGCTCAAGCTCGGCATCGAGAAGGCCGTTGAGGCAGTGGTCGAGGAGATCAAGAAGCTTTCCGTGCCCGTCAAGGGCCACGAGGATGTCGCCCACGTGGCGGCGATCTCGTCCCAGGACGCCAAGATCGGCGAGCTCATCGCCGACGCGATGGACAAGGTCGGCAAGGATGGAGTCATCACGGTCGAGGACAACCAGGCCATGGCGACCGAGCTCGAGGTCGTCGAGGGCATGCAGTTCGACCGCGGCTACATCGCGGCCTACATGGTGACCAACCCCGACCGCATGGAAGCGGTGCTGGACGAGCCGTTCGTGCTCATCACCGACCGCAAGATCTCGG
>VBHJ01000216.1 GCA_005887685.1 Chloroflexota bacterium
AAGAACGATAGGCCCGCCAGCTTCAAGCGCATGTTACGCGGCCGCTAGGCTCCTCAAGCGTCCCTATCGTGGCACAAGCCGATAGGTAACCGTGATTTGCGCGTAGCCGTGCCGCCCTCGTGACTTCGCACGAATCGTTATCGACCCGACGTCCCTGCCTTTCACCCAGGCCACGTTGTAATCGGCAGTGGCAAAGTCGGCGGCCTGCACCGTGGCAATCTGGTTATCAGCACTTTCCCAATGGACGCCTCTGGGCGCTCCGTAGGCACGCACGAGAGTCGAGTCGCCCATCGGTACAGACACCGCGGCCGGCGCGATCTCAATGGGTTGGTCCTTGGGGTCGTCGCAACGCCAACCACACGGTGGCGGGAGGCACCCGGCGACGAGCGCAAGGACGGTGACAGTACCGGCAATCAAGAGATGGCTGTTGGACTTGCTCACGAACCGGAAGTCGATGGCACCTTGGCCACGGGTGAGAGAATCACCGCAAAGGCGAGCTGGCCTTGCCAAGCCAATCCACGGGCCCATCATCAAGGGTCGGAGAATGCGGCCGCCTAACGGATCGCGCTTAAGCTGCGGGCGACCCGCCCGCCGGCGCAACTGGTGCTGGACGAAGTCCCGTGCCCGCCAGGGCACAACACTCCGCTAAAGCGATCAGCGCCCGCCACCTTCAAGGGCGCTTGTTAGGCGGCTCCGCCGGCGGCGCAAGCAGGACAGACGCTAGCGCTTCCATTCGAGGCTCTTGTCTCCCGCAAAGCCGATTTCCCGAACCAAGATCCGTCGATCATCGGGCCAGTCGAGGAACTGAAGAACTGGTGCGTCCGCCGAGTCCAACGTGACCCACATTCGGGCCCGGGTCTGGTTGTCTAGGTATCTGATCCACCCCCGCCCGGTTGTAGTCACGCCCATATTGAGCCGCTCCCGGTTGGCCGGATTGCCGATCCCGGGCTTGGTATCGAAGCCCATGCTGACGCTGCCGTCGACCTTGAGCCCCAGGCCGAACTGTTCGGCACCGTCGGGGTTCAGAATCTTCATACCGACGTCTTGGCGCCCGTCAGGCATGGGAGCACCTAGGACGATCCGATCGCGGCCCCGAGCATCTTCGATCACGAGCAGCTTGGTGCGGATTGAGTCTCGAGGCTGCGGCTCGTGGCGTCCCTTTGCACCTGTCACCCAAGTAGTGACGAAGACAATTGCGGCGGTTGCGGCGAGGAGTCGTGTGCGGCGCGCCGCACGCTCAAGCCGGGCAAGACGTGCGGCGAGGGTGCCGTGATCGGATGGCATAGGGTTTCTCCTGCGGCGCATTGTGTGGGAGGGGCTGCTGCGGAGCCGCCTAACGGATCGCGCTTAAGCTGCGGGCGACCCGCCCACGGGCGCAAGGTTGCTGGACGTTAGTCGGGGCCCGCCGGCGCACAGCACTCCGCACCCTTAGAGCGATCACCGCCCGGCGGCTTCAAGCGCTTGTTAGGCGCCCGCGACCTGTGGGTCCGGTAGACGGTGGCGGAGCAACACTACGCCGAAAACGATCATCCACAACGGCAGCAGGTAGTTGTTGATGGCAGCGACTGGGGCCACAACGGCGCTGACGTTGCGGAACATCCCGACGAATCCAGCGCAGGCGACGGCGAGCCCGCCGACGGCCACCCAACTCGGCGTCGCATGGAAACGCAACAACGTCCAGCTGGACAGCAGGAAGAACATGTTAAAGCTCAACTCACCCAAGAACTCGCCCATGTAGTTGCCCAAGTAGGTGTTCAGGCCGTCGAAGAGGGCCGCGATGACCTGCTGCTGCTCCGCGGTTGCGGTTGGCTGGAGCTGGGCCAGGTGCCAGTGCACACTGGGCCAGCGCATCAAGCCGAGCATCATACTGATGGCGGCCAGGGCGGCCCACTGCATGGCGAGGAGCATGGCCCCTGGATAGAAGCGCCGCAGCGCGCAATATGCGCCGACGCCTGCTGGAAGCCAGATGAGAGGCAAGAACGCATACAGCGCCCACGCCGCACGACCGGCAGTGCCGGTGGCGAGCAGCCGGGGAAGGACGGTGTCCGCTGGACCGTCCAGTATGGCGGGGTAATCGAAGCGGGCAGCGAGGAACGAGAAGACCGCCATGAACGCAATGGCGCCGAAAACGAGGGCCAGCCCGCCGACTCGTACGGTCGTAATGGGTTTCATAGGGCCCTCTGATCGTGGGCGCCTAACAAGGAGTGGACTGACCAGCCTATCTGGATATAAACCTGTCTGCTCGCAGCCTAGCGCGATAGCCATTCCTCGCTCAGGCGCGGAAGTCGCTGCGGCGCCGCTCGATCACCGCTCTGCCCCTCGCAGCCCTCCCGTGCTGCGCTGCGGCGAGCTCCTCCATCCGGAGCCTCGCCGCAGAACCACGGACAGGGTGGGATTCGAACCCACGGTACCCTTGCGGGTACACCGGTTTTCGAGACCGGCCGTTTCAACCGCTCACGCACCTGTCCGAACTACTAGACGCAGAGACGCCTAGATGCGCAGACGCGTAGTAAATAAGCAAGGCGTCGCCGTTTCGCCACGGCCAGACCTCCGGGTGAACCCTAAACCCCCTCCCACCCGTATCACCTGGAGCATTCCGGCACCACTCGATCCCTGAATGGAGCGGTCACATGAATAACCTGCCGACCAAACGCGAGCCCCCGGCGGAGCCCGAGATCGAGGCCACCGCCACCTGGCGCGAGCTGGGCGACCGGGTGCGCGACGTGATGAAAGACTTCATCAAGGAAGGCAAAGACCTCGAGCGCGACCTCGAGCCACGGCTCCTGCCCGCCTTGAAGCGGCTCAAGACGGAGATCGAAAAGCTGATCGCGAAGCTCGAGAAGCGCGCCGGGAAGCAGGGCTAAACCGGCTCGAACCGGGCCGTGAAATGGCGCAGCCACGACCCCTGCTCCACCATGCGGTAGCCCCGCAGCTCTCGCTTGCGCCGCGCCACCTCCGCGATCACCTCGACCACGTAGTCCACGTGACTCTGCGTGTAGGTGCGCCGCGGCACCGCGAGGCGCACCAGCTCCATCGCCGCCGGCGTCTCCGTGCCGTCTGGCTGCCGCTTGCCGAACATCACCGACCCGATCTC
>VBHJ01000174.1 GCA_005887685.1 Chloroflexota bacterium
GGGTGACATCGAATACACGCCGATGTGGGCGGGTGAGTCTTGCAGCGTCGTCAACGACATCAAGCCTGCCGCAGAGATCATTCGCGACCTGGTGACGGAAGCCGGGAGAGACGACTCTCCCGGCTAGTCGGTTCTAGGCGACTGGCTTCCCTGCCAGGTACGCATGCTCGGAGACGACCGCGCAAACGAATGTGATTCCGGAGTCCAGCTGGCGCAGCGCGCCGGAAGACCAGGCCGACTGGAGC
>VBHJ01000175.1 GCA_005887685.1 Chloroflexota bacterium
ACAGCTCAATGAAGACGCGCCAGGGCACGTTGAAGTCACCGGTGCGAGGCATGCCCACGAGGTGATCATGTCCAGGAACCGCTGACGGATCGGTGCCGTAAACGGACGGCATGACCTGTGTCGCCACGCCCGCGATCACGCCTCCGTGGTCCGGGCAGTTGCCTGGAGCGCCCATGCAGTTGAACGTGCCAGGCGTCCCCGGCGGATAGACGATCAGGTAGAGAGGCGCCACCGCGTGCGGATTCACGTTGTTGATCGGGTTGTTGGGACCAAGCGGTGCAAGCCGATTGGGGGTCAGCAGGTAGACGACGGAGCCGTCGTAGTCGTTGTAGGCAGGCTCGATGGTTGCGTTGCCGAGAGCCCGCTCGCCGGTGGGCAGGCCGGCGGCGAGTGCATTGACCTGGAAAAGCAGCGCCGCCATCGCCAGCACGAACAGCGCTCGGTTCAATCTGAAAACGTTCCTCATATTCAGCACCTCACCGGTAGAAGTAGGGATCCAGGACGCGAACCGGCGTGATCTTGTCAGCGGGCAGTTGGTTGAGCTTGGCCGCGTTGCGAATTGCATCCGGGGTTGGTGCGTCGTAGATGCAGAAGGTTTTCTTGTGGTCTTCCGTGACGTACGAGTGGACCCATGTGACGCCGAGCTCCGCGTTCGTGCCGACCACAGACATGCACGCCTGCGCTCCTTGCTCCGTCAGCGGGATCTCGAGCCCGTCCGGAAATGAACGCTCCACCATGAATCTCGCCATACAAACCCTCCTTGCGTTTTGCGACGGCGATCCAGGGTGGATCGCCTCTTTACGCGAGGCTAGGTCGGCCTGACGTTTCTTCCATCTGTGAGAAGGCTCAAGCAGTGCTCAGCCCGAGTGCTCATTTCTGGCCAGCCACGTCGCGACCTGGACACGGGAATCGAACCCAAGCTTGTCGAGGATGTGGTGGACATGGTTGTCGATCGTGCGCTCTGAGAGGTAAAGACGCTCGGCGATTGCGCGATTGCTGAGGCCTTGGGCCAGCAGCTGGGCCACATCCCGCTCCCGTCGGCTGAGCTCAATTGAGCCGGCAGGGCGCGCCGGCTGAGTGACCTGAGGCGGCTGGCTGGGCCCAGCCGCGAAAAGAGTCCACGAACCCGGAACGCCCTCGAATACGCGGGGCCCGCGGTCGGCAAACTCCAGGCCCGAGCCCACGACCAGGTCCTTGACCGTGCCCGAAACAAGCACCTCGCCGGGCTGCGCTGCCTTCATGACGCCCGAGGCGACATGAAGAGCCACGCCACGAGGCCGACCGTCACCGACTTCGCACTCGCCCGCGTGGAGACCTGCCCGGAGGCGCAGTCCTAGTCGCATGAGCTGATCGCGTACGTCGAGTGCGCAGCGAATGGCACGGGCGGTCCCGTCGAAAACGGCAGTCATGCCTTGCTCGCCGGCTTCGATTTCGCGACCGGAATAGCGCGATAGGGCCGTGCGAACCACGGAGTGATGCCGGTCGACAAGCTGATTCCAACGCTTATCTCCCAGCCAGATGGCGTGCGCACCCGCCTGGGCGACGTTGGTGCAGAGGACGGTCGCGAGCATTGTGTCGGGAGGTGGACCAGTCCGGACGCCGGTCAGGAATTCCTGCACCTCCCCGATAACCTGGTCCGCGTCCACGAAGTACGGCCAGTGGTCGGCTGAGTCCAGCTGCAGAAACCTTGCATTCGGGATGTGGTCGGCCAGGTATCGCCCAGCCTCGATCGGAGCGATGCGGTCACCGCGCGCATGGATGACCAGAGTCGGGACGCGGATCGCGGGGAGGATGTCACGGATGTCGATCAAGGTGTTCATCCGCATGAGATCCTCAGCGTCGCCGGGGCTTGCGCCCATCTGCATGAACGTCGTCCACCAGCCGGCGACTTCAGGTTTGTCGACCTGGCTTGGGGCATAGCGATCCATCCCGGCGACCTTGCCCCAGATGTCCTTGACCCGACGCATGCGCTCCTCGAACTGGTCTTCGGTGATGCCCCACGGATAGCCGGGACGTCTCAGTGCGGACGGATAGCTGCCGTTGATGATGAGACCGGCGCTGCGCTCCGGATAGGTCGCGGCGAAGAGGGCCGACATGACTCCACCCTCGGAGATGCCTAGGAGCGCCGCCCTCTGCGAGCCGGCCGCGTCAAGGACGGCGCGAACGTCGTCCATCCGTTGCTCCAGGGTCGGCAGCGGGTGAACGCGATCCGACATCCCGCAGCCACGCTTGTCAAAGAGGATGAGCCGCGAGAATGAAGCCAGTCGATTGAGGAAGGCCGCCATGGCCGGCAGCTCCCACACATATGCCAGGTGCGAGACCCACCCCAGCACGAGGATGAGGTCAATGGCACCGTCGCCGACCACTTGATAGGCGATGTTGACGTCGCCGCTGCGAGCGTATTTGGCCCCGGTAAACATTTCGCTCAGCCAGTGTAGAGGCGGCCTTTCCACCGGGCTCCGGCGCCTCGCCTGCCACGCCACGCCGACGGTGCGCCTCGTGCTCCTCAGCCCGCTTGCGAGCCTTGCTGCCCATCAGGTGCGGACGACCAGGGTCTTCGCGATCTTGTCGTGCCAGCCCTGGTGGCGCGGGTCAAACGCGACCCAGATCACGCCGACGAAACAGAATGCAAAAGAGACCCAAAGGCCAATCCAGCGCAACAAGGCGGACATCACGGCGGGCGGCTTCAGGTCTTGTTCCATGACCACTTTCAGCCCCAAAAGACGCATCCCCAGCGTGCGCCCTCCCCCGATCGTCGACCAGAACAGAACGAAGTAGATCAGCGAAACGAATATGGAGCCACCGCCGCTCGTCGCCACCTGCTGGCCCACGGTGGCAGGGCCGGCTGTCGTCGACGTGTTGAGCACCAGGTAAGGAAACGCCCCGCCGACGAAACTGAGCAGGAACGCGTCTACGAGATAGGCGAGGGTACGGATCCCGAAACCTGCGGGCACGGGGGTGGGCGAACGCCAGCCGGTAGAGCCGCTCAACGCGCAAGGTCGGAGGCCCGGCGTGGCTCCACGGCCCTAGTTTGAAGGCGGTGGTCGCCGAAGACGGCTCAATCCTGCGTGAGTTGACGCTTGACCCCGCCCGCGATTACCAACTGGTGGCGCGGGCGATGTCCTGACACAGACTCCGCGATGTCGTGAGACATCAGATGGTGGGCCGGGAGGGATTTGAACCCCCACAGCTTTCGCGGGTGGTTTACAGCCACTTGAGCTCGCCAATGCCCAGCCGACCCACTAGGGAGCCGTAATCGTACGCAATCACGTCGCCGGCGCTTCGCCAAGGCGCCCGCAGAGACCAACCTCATAATTCCACCCGTGACGCGAAGCCCGCAAGGCTATGCCCGATACGTCCTCGTCGTCATGGTCGGCATCAACTTCCTCAACTACATGGACCGCTGGGTCGCGTCCTCGGCCGCGACCCCGATCGAGAAGGAGTTCCACCTTACCGACGCTCAGTTCGGCCTGATCGGAACCGCTTTCCTTCTCGTCTATGCCGTGGCCGCCCTGCCCTTCGGCTACTGGGGCGACCGCGGAGTGCGCAAGACCGTCATCGGCGTGGGCGTGACCATCTGGAGCCTTGCCACGCTGTTCACGGGTTTTGCCCGCAGCTATTTCCACCTTTTCCTCAGCCGCGCGATCGTTGGCGTCGGCGAGGCGAGCTACTACCCCGCCGGCACCTCGCTGATGTCGGACCTGTTCCCCAAAGAACAGCGCGGGCGCGTCATGGCGATCTGGAACGGGGGCAGCACGATCGGAATCGCGGTCGGCTTCGCGGGCGGCGCCTACATCGCCGAGAAGTTCGGTTGGCGCACCGCCTTCTACTTCGCGGCGATCCCCGGCCTTCTCTTCGCCGTGCTCGCCTTCGCCTTCAGGGAACCGCTGAGAGGCAGCTCGGAAAAGCAGGGACCAGCGCTGAAAAAGACCAACGACATCAACTTGAGAAAGTTCGTCGACCTCATCCGCATCCCAACCCTCCGAGCGACGATCATCGCCCAGACGCTTCTCTTTTTCGTTCTTGCCTCCAACGCGTTCTGGCTGCCAAGCGTCCTCCAGCGTCACTTCGGGATGACCCAGAGCAAAGCCGGTGTGCTGGCGGGCGGGGTGATCGTGGTCGGTGGTTTGATCGGCACCCTGGCGGGCGGCTGGCTCGCCGACCGCCGCGCCCTCACCCGCCCCACCGCGCCCCTCGAGGTGGGGATCGCCGGCTTTCTGCTGGGGGCCGTCCTGATCACAGTCGCCCTGGTCAGTCCCATGAGCATCGGACCGATCCCCGTCTTCGTTCCTGTCTTCCTCGCGACGGTGATCTGTCTCTACCTGTATGCGGGCCCGTTCACCGCCCTTTCTCAGAACGTCGTGTCACCGGGGCTGCGCGCGAGCGCGGTCACCCTGACCCTGCTCATCGCCCACGTCCTCGGCGACTCGCATTCCACATTTGACGTCGGCAAGCTCTCCGACCTGCTGGGCGGCAACCTTCAGGGCGCGCTCCTGATCACGAGCCCGACGCTGCTCGTCCTGGCTGCCATCGCGGCCGCGACCGGTTTGCGCACGGTGAAGCGCGACACGCAGGCGATGGAGATGGAGTGGGCCGCGAGGTCGACGGAACCGGAACCGGAGCCGGCGCTTAGTAGATAAACCCGACCAGTCTGGTGCCAAGCTGGCCGGGCTTGATCGTGCGCTGGTCGATCACCCCGAACGCCACCCAGTTCATCTCAGACACCATCCACGAGCCGTCCGGATTGACCGCCTCCACGTATGCCACGTGGCCCGCCCAGCTCTCCCACGTGACCATGATCGAGCCGACCTTCGGCGTCGATCCGACGGCGTAGCCCTGGGCCGCGGCGTTCGCGTACCAGTATCCGGCGTCGCCGTTCCAGGTCACGTTGCGCCAGGTCGCCACGTAGTACGTGCACCACCCGCCCGGGAACTTGTTGTTGACGTAAGGGCCGAGGCAGCATCCAACCACGTGGTACACGTAGCCCGAGGGGGATCCGGCGTGGAGGATCTGATACAGCGGTGGAGGCGGCGGGAACGCACCCCCGACCCCACCGGGGATGACGATGGTCATGCCTGCGGTCAGCTGCGCAGTGCGCAGCCGGTTGAAGTCGATGATGGCCTGCGGGTCGACCTGGTACGTCGTGCCAAGCGCCTCGACCGTGTCACTGGCCTTGGTCGTGACGACTACGCCATGCACCGGCGGGATGACGACCTGGTCGCCTGTCGCCACCGAGTCGTTCGAGATCAGGTTGCTGTTCGACCACCGGATCTCGGCAACGGTGACGTGGTACTTAGTCGCTATCGCGGTCAGGTTCTCGCCGGCCGCCACCGTGTAGACAACCGGTGTATGGCTGATCGGCGCCGAGGTGGGGATAGACACGGGCTTGATGATCGTGCTGTAGCGGCCGAGCGTCACGTCGCCGTACTCGCCACCCTCAGCGACCATCACCGCTTCCGCGTTCACCGGGCCCAGCCGTGCGGTCAACGCCGTCGAGTAGTGGCGGTCAATCGCCGCATAGCTCGACATCGCCACCGCTATTCCGAGTACGACGGCATGGGTCAGGTAACGATTAACTCGCAATGCCTACCCCTAAATTAGTGAACTCGGCCGGCGGTGGACGAGTCCCCCAGAAGACCGAGCCACCCTAACAGACCTTTGTCGGGCCAGTCAACCCCGAATGGCTACTTATGGGAAGCGAGACGGGCGCAAGCTGGCCACCACGTCCCAACTCAATCCGAATTTGAGGACCTGGACGCCATAGGCCCCGGCGCCGAACACCAGTTCGCCCACCGAAGCGACGCCTTACCTGCCCGAGGAGCCGGTTCATTAACAAAGCTCAACGCCGCTTCAGCCCGCTCCTTGCTGGGCGCGCCCTCAGGTGTCTAAGGCCCGCCCCGGACGTAGATCGTCTGGCCGGAGATGAAGCTCGATTCCTCGCTGCACAGGAACGCGATCACGCTCGCGATGTCCTCCGGCTGGCCAACCCGGCGCAACGGGATCTGGGAAGCGGCGCCGATCTTGAAAGCCTCGAAATCGACACCCATCCGCTCCGCTGTCGCACGGGTCATCCGCGTCTCGACGAAGCCCGGAGCAACCGAGTTCACGTTGACGTTGAACGGACCCAGCTCGATCGCCAGCGTCCGAGCCATGCCCTGAAGGCCCGCCTTGGCTGTCGAGTAGTTGGTCTGGCCGCGGTTGCCGAGGGCGGAGGTCGACGAGAGGAAGACCATCTTGCCGTACTTCTGCTCCACCATCGGTCTCTGTGCGGCGCGGGCGGACAGAAAGGTCCCTTTCAGGTGCGTGTCGATGACCAGGTCCCAGTCGTCGTCGGTCATCTTGAAAAGCATGTTGTCCCGGATGATGCCGGCGCAGCACACCAGCACATCCAGGCGGCCCAGCTCTTTCACGGTCCGCTCCACCATCGACTCGACCTGCCCCCGATCGGTGACGTCGCAGGCGATGGCGAGGCCCTTGAGTGGCCGCGCCACCTCTTCGGCCGGACCGACGTCCATGTCGGAAACCACGACCCGAGCACCTTCTTCCGCGAACCGTTCGGCGGTCGCCGCACCGATGCCCCTTCCCCCGCCGGTCACCAGGACGACCCGATCCTGGAACCTCATCGGGTGTCCGTGTCGTATGCCGCCCCGCCGTCCTTCCTCGGGTCGGACGCGCCGGACAGGTATCCGTCCTTCTCGGCCACGATCACCTGTGGCCGCGCGAAGTAGGAGTCGTAGTTCAGCGTGCGCCGGTTGACGGTGTAACCCAGCCGCTCGAGGCCGTCGCAGACGGCCCGCGGGATCCGAGCCTCCGCCTGCACGACGTCGCCCTGGAAGTCCACCCGCGGCGCGCTCACGGCCTCGACGGGCGACATCCGGTGGTCGAGCACGTTGACCAGGACCTGGAGGATCGAGCTCACGATCTTCGTCCCGCCCGGGGCGCCGACGCACACTCGCAGCTGGTGATCGTCGAAGACCATGGTCGGGGTCATCATCGTCACCCGCGTCTTGCCCGGACGGAGTGAGTTGGGGCGGCCGGGCCGCGGGTCGAAGCAGTTCATGTAGTCGTTGTAGCCGAAGCCCAGGCCAGGAGTGACCACGCCGCTCGCCGAGCCGAGCGTGTGCGACAGCGACACCGCGTTGCCCCCGTCGTCGACGACGCAGACATGCGTCGTGTCGGCGCGGTCGTGCGCCCGGGCGCCGTTGGCGACCACCTGGCGCGCCTTCGCCGCGTACTGCTTGTCGGCCAGCGCCCCGGTCGGGATCTCGACGAACCGAGGATCGGCGACGTGCAGCTCGCGGTCGGCCACGGCCCAGGCCATCGCCTCGACGAGGAGCCGCGCCGCCTGGGTGCTCGGCCATCCGTGCGCACCGAGGTCAAAGCCCTCGAGGAAATTCAACATCTGGAGCAGGGTCAGGCCACCCGCGGGCGGTCCCGCCGCCGCAACCTCGAGGCCGCGGTAAGTTCCCCGAATCGGCTCGGTCACGTTGACCTGGTAGGACTCGAGGTCCTCCCGGGTGATGAAGCCGTGGTTGGCGGCGAAGTCGGCGGCGATCGCGCCGGCGATATCGCCCTTGTAAAACACTTCCGGTCCGTCGCTTGCCAGGCGCTCGAGGGTGCGCGCAAGGTCGGCCTGGACCATCACCTCGCCGATCGCGTACAGCGCACCGTCATGGGTGTAGATCGACTTCGCCGCCGGCGTGACCTGGATCCGCTGGACGTTGGGCACGACATCCGGTCCGTAGTCGGTCGTCCAGTAGCCATGCATGAATCCGGTGACCGGGAACCCCCGCCGCGCGAGCGGAATCGCGGGCTCGATCGCCTCCTCCCACGAGATCGAACCGAACCGCGTCAACGCTTCGTACAGCCCAGCCACTGTGCCCGGGACCGCGACCGATTGGTATCCGACGTCGTTGACCCAACCCTCGAGAACGTACCCATAACGATCGGCCGCCTCGCGGATGAAGCGCCGCTCCCACTGGTCCTCTCGCACGCGTGAGCCCGCGGTGCCGTAGAACTCGATGAGCGCGTCGCCGGCCTGCGGGCTGTGGACGAGCATCGCGCCGCAGCCGCCGATGCCGCACATCTGTGGGTCGATGACGCCCTGGACGAAGGCGCACGTGACCGCGGCGTCCACGGCGTTGCCCCCTCGCCGCATCACGTCGAGTCCGATCTCGGCGGCCTGAGGCTGCGGGCAGACGATGATCGCCACGCACGTAAGTTTGATCAATTCACGACATTCGATTTCTTAATCCGTTCCCGAGTGAACCCATAAGAGTTCGCGCCGATTGCAAGACGGCTTCCAGCAGCTTCGTTTGACCGTCTACGTGAGAGGAAGATCCCGCGGCCAATCCCTCGTGGAAGCCGCGATCACGTTGCCGATCGTGCTGCTGCTCGCCTTGGGCGTGACCGACATCGGCCGATCCTTCTATTACCGCGAGGCGGTGACCAACTCCGTGCGCCAGGCACTGCGGATCGGAGTGTCGTCGTACCAGCAGAGCACTGCGAACAACGTTTGCGCGAGCACGGCCGGCGGTCCGGTCGCCGTCACGGTCACCTCCGCGGTTCCACCCGCGGGTGGACTGATCGCGACCATCGCGACCCAGGCCGCGCTCGAAAGCTCGAAGGACGGCACGCCTGCCGGATCTGCCATCGCCGGCGCGACGCTGAGCGTCACGTTTCACTGTTTGAACGGCGCCGCTGTCACCAACGCAACCACCAACGGCAACGGACCGGCCGATCCCGGCTCCGATTCCATCACCGCGACTATCACCCAACCAATGTCGGTGGTCACCCCGCTCTTGTGGCCCATCACGGGTGGGTCGTTTCCGATCCGGGTCACGTCCTCGCAGAGGGCGGAATATTGAGAAACAGAAGTCGCGGCCAGGCGCTCGTCGAGTTCGCGCTGGTGTTTCCGATCCTGTTCTTCATCCTCGCGCTGTCGATTGACGCCTTCCGGGTCGACTGGATCACGTCGACGGTGGCCGAGGCCGCGCGTCAGGCGGCGCGCCAGGCAGTGGCCAACGAGGTGACCACGGACAACGCCTTCGGCGCGCCCACGGGCACCTGTTCGGGCGTCGCCCTCACTCCAACGGCCAACGGCTCGGGCTGCCTGACCGACAACCGGATCGACGAGACGGTCGACGCTGTGATGGGGATATTCAGCCACAACTCGACGATGGTCGAGGCCTCACCCTCGGCCTGCCCAACTCCATCGGCCGGCTCGACTGAGGTCTGCATCTGGCCCTCTGAGTCGGGCGCTGCCGGCAACTACGCCAGCTGCGACGCGGCAAGAAGCGCGCTGGGCCGCGACCCGATGCCGGGCGACCTCGGCTCGCGCAGCGCCGAGTACTCGAATCCCCAGTACAAGGGTTGCTTCGAAGTCGTCGTCACGGTGATCTACCGATACGACAGCCTCGTTCCGTTCCTCGGGACCGCGGCACCCAACCTGCTGCGCATCGCCTCGTCCACCACCATGCTCGCGGAGTACTGAGATGACCGCTCGCCGCCGGCGACCTTCCCCACTTGTGGGGAAGGTGTCCCAGTCCGCAGGGCGGACTCGGACGGATAGGGCCTCGCAGAGCGGCCAGGCCGTCGTGATCGTGGTCGCGATCATCGTCGCGCTCACCGTCCTTGGCGTGATGGTGTTCGACGCCGGGCTCGCGATGTCGGACCGCCGCAACCTGCAGGCTTACGCTGACGCCTCGGCGCTTGCCGGCGCGCGCTCCTACGGCCCCGGCGGAAACAAAGCCCACTGGGTCGCGATGCAGTACCTCGGATCAGCGCTGGGCTTCGGGACCCCGGTCGGTCCGTGCACGAGCTCGGGCAGCTGTCCGGCCGGTCCGTACACCGTCCCCGGCTACAGGATCACGCTCACCGACTCGTGGCGCGTCAACGGGATCCTGAACTACCCCAGCGTGCTCGACGTGGTCATCTCCCACCAGCAGCCGAGCATCTTCGCCCGCATGCTCGGTTACTCGACCCTGACCGTCGCCGCCTCGGCGCGCGCGACCACGCCAGGGCCTCAGTTCAACGGCGCCAACTACGCCGTCGCGGCGGTCAATGGCGACGCCATGATCAACGGTGGTGGTGCGGCTTTCCAGACAGTGACCGGACCGGTCTATGCGTATGGATCGTTCGGCGCCAACAACGGCCCTCACTCGACTGGCGTGCCCTCGGCGCAGACCAATTGGGACGGAAGCACCTGCCCCAGCAACCTGCCGGGCACCCCACCGCCGCCCCTGGCCAACCACCTGGACATCGGCGGCGTCAACAACGGCCTCGATTACCACACGACTGACGGCGGTCCGATGCCGCCGATCCCCAACATTGCCCCACCGACCGTTTACGAAAAAGCCGCTCCGGTGCCGCCCAACTTCGTCTACACGTCCGCCGCGGCGGCGAAGGATGGAGCGGGCAACTGGAAGCCCGGCATCTACAACGGGTTCGCGCCGAGCGGCGGCACCATGAATGGCGGCGTGTACCAGATCATCAACGCATCGAGCATGTCGCTCGGCAGCATCACGAACACCATGCATACGGTGTCGGGCATGTCGGACCCGGCGGGGGCCGTGGCGATCGTCATCGATGGGTCGGACGGCGGGCTGGACATCAGCCAGGCGGTCCTCAACGGGCTCGATGACCTCAACGGGTCCACGACCACCGGCCTGCGTGACCCGATGGGCACTCACAACTTCGTGATCTGGGGCGGAGGATCCAACCCGTACACCGCCGGCGTCACGATCGGCCCCCACGCAGGGACCGACATGAGCGGAATCATCTATCTGCCGAAGAGCCCCTACGTGAGCGACGGAAACTCGAGCCCGTCGTTCACCGGGTCGGTGATCGTCGACAGCATGACCGTGCGCGGCGGCGGCAATGGCCAGCAGGTCTTCAAATGGGTTTGCGGGCTCAACGCCGTCGCCGGGCAACCCAACGACGGAGGCCTCGTCAGATAGATAAGTGGCTCTTCCCCATTTAAGGGGAAGTACCGCCGCAGGCGGGGATGGGGCGGGGCCGGAGGGGCAGGCCCGATCCGCTAACCCGGCAGCTCGATCGTGAAGGTGCTCCCCGCCCCCGGCTCGGTCTTGACCCGTATCGTGCCGCCGTGTCGCTCCACGACCCGCCGCGCGATGGCCAGTCCGAGACCGCTGCCGGCATCGCTGCGCTGAAATCGCTCGAAGAGCTTCGGCAGGCGATCTTCCTCGATCCCGGGTCCGTCGTCCGCAACCGCAATCTGAGGCCCGACTAAACCGCGATCCACCCGCAGCCTTACCTGAGCGCCGCGCGGGCTGACCCGAACGGCATTGTCGACCAGGTTGGCCACTGCTTCTCGGAGCAGGTCCTTGTCGGCGGTGATCCGCGCCTGCGCACCAACCTCGGTGACCAGCCCGACGCCAGAGGTGGCCGCCTGCGCCGTGTAGGCGCGCACCACGTCCGCGGTGAGCTCGGCCAGGTCGACGAGCTCCCGACGGAGTGGCACGTCCTCGTCGGCGTGGGCCAGCGAACGAAGTCGACCCAGCAT